>JALHLN010000256.1 GCA_022844545.1 Burkholderiales bacterium
ACCGTGAACGTCGGGCGCAACAACCTGAACGACGAGGCGCGGCCCTTCGCCAACCGGCACGCGGCCAGCCTGCGCGCGGTGTACGACCTCGCCGACCTGGAGAAATCGCTCTTCATCCATTCCGGCGGGCAGTCCGGCAACGTCCTGTCCGAGCACTACGCCGCGTTCAGCGAAGCCTGGGCGAAGAACGAGTACATCCCGATGGTGACGCAACGCAAGGCGCTCGAGGCGGCGCCGCACCGGCTGCTCAGGCTCGCGCCGCTCAGGTAGTCTTGAGCAACGCCGCGGCCTCGACCAGGCTGTCCACCCTCGTATCGCACTGCATCTCTTCCAGCCTGCGCCCCTCGCGGTAGCCGTAGGAAACGAGCACGAAGCGGCAGCCGGCGGCGCGGGCCGCCTCGCCGTCGTTGTCCGAGTCCCCGATCACGCAGGCCTGCGCCGGCTGCACGCCGAGCAGCTTGCAGGCATGCAGGACCACGGCCGGGTCGGGCTTGCGCGCGCCCGCGGTGTCGCTGGTGGAGATGGCCTGGATGTGGCGCGCGACGCCCGCCTTCGCCAGCAGCGGCACCGTGAAGCGCATCAGCTTGTTGGTGACGCAGGCAATGGCAAGGCCCTGCGCGCGCATCGCCTCCAGGCCCTCGAGCACGCCGGGAAACGGCTGCGAGGCGGCGCCGCTCAAGCGCTCGTAGTGCTTCGAGAAACGGGCTTGCGCGCGCATCATCAATCGCGGCTCCGGCGCCCGGCCGAGCGAGGTCTCCAGGCAGCGGCGCACCAGGAACGACACGCCCTTGCCGATGAAGTCGCGCACCGCCGCGGGATCCACTGGCGCGAGGCTCAGGCTCTCCAGGGTCGCGTTCGCCGCCGCCGCGAGGTCGGGCGCGGTGTCGAGCAGCGTGCCGTCGAGGTCGACGAGGACGGCGAGGATCGGGGTCCGCGCCCGGATCATGGCGTCCGCCTGCTCTGGTGCCGGAGGTAGAGGTTGTTCGCCACCAGCGCGCCGATCACCACCGCGGCGCCGCCGATCTCCACGGCGCTGAAGCTGCGCCCCAGCCAGGCCTCGATGCCGAACACGATCACCGGCACCAGGTTGAGCATCAGCACCGCATTGAGCGCGCCCAGGTGCTTGACGCCGTTGTTGAAGCCGAGCACGCCCAGCACCACCGTGAAGACGATGAAGTAGGCGAGCTGCCACTTCACCGACAGCACCTGGTCCAGGCCCGGCAGCTCGGTCCAGCCAGCCGCGATGGTGAGCGCGTTGATCGCTACCAGCCCGACCGTTCCGGGAATCGCGGTGAGCACCGTCATGCGCAGCGGCGACCAGCCGGCGAAGTGCGCGCCCGCCTGCGTGTAGGCCACCCAGCTCACCGCGCCCAGCAGCACCAGCAGGTCGCCCCACAGGGAGCCGCCGCCAAAGGCCTGCAGCGGGTCGCCCTTGGTGACCACCAGCAGCACGCCGCAGATGGCCGCGGCGATGCAGCCGATGGTGAACGGCGCCGGGCGCATGCCGCGCAGCATCCAGACCGCCAGCGCAGTCATCGGCGTCTGCAGCGCCATGATGATCGCCGCATGCTCGGGGCGCGTGTAGACCAGGCCCCACCACACCAGGATGTTGAAGCCGCAGAAGCCGGCCACGCCGTACACCGCCGCGGGCAGCAGCCGCCCGCCATAGTCCAGCGCGCGCCGGCCTTCCACAGCCCAGAGGATGGCGATGAAGATCAGGATCCCGACCGCGTAGCGGAAGGAGGCGAGGAAGAACGGGTCTAGCACCGGCAGCGTGCGCTTGGCCACCGGGAACAGCGCGCCCCAGGACAGGATCGCGAGGCCCAGCCAGGCGAGGCCCGGCAGCAGGTTGGCGCGCGCGACCAGCCTGCCCCCTTCGCTCAGGCGGCCTTCTTCTCGTCGCGCAACGCGCGGCGCAGGATCTTGCCGACGTTGGTCTTGGGCAGCTCGGCGCGGAACTCGACGTGCTTCGGGCGCTTGTACCCGGTGAGCTGCTCCCTGCAATGCTCGAGCACCATGGCTGCGGTCAGCGCCGGGTCTTTCTTGACGATGAACACCTTGGGCACCTCGCCGGAATGCTCGTCGGGCACGCCGATCACCGCCACCTCCAGCACCCCCGGCATCATCGCCACCACCGCCTCGATCTCATTCGGGTAGACGTTGAAGCCCGAGACCAGGATCATGTCCTTCTTGCGGTCCACGATCCTGATGAAGCCGCGCTCGTCCATGACGCCGATGTCGCCGGTCTTGAAGGCGCCATCCTTCGCCATCACCTTGGCGGTCTCCTCGGGGCGCTGCCAGTAGCCCTTCATCACCTGCGGCCCGGCGATGCAGATCTCGCCCACCTGCCCCACCGGCAGGATGTTCTCGTCGTCGTCGCGGATGGTGATGACGGTGCTCGGGATCGGCAGGCCGATGGTGCCGCTGAACTCGGTCTGGTCCACCGGGTTGGTGGTCGCCACGGGCGAGGTCTCGGTGAGGCCGTAGCCCTCGAGGATCGGCACCCGGGTCGCCTTCTGCCAGCGGTCGGCCACCGGCTGCTGCATCGCCATGCCGCCCGCCGAGGCGAGGCGCAGCCGCGAAAAGTCGATGCTGGCGAAATCCGGATGGTTCAGCAGCGCGTTGTAGAGCGTGTTCAGTCCGCTGATGGCGGTGAAGCGATTGTTCTTCAATTCCTTGATGAAGCCGGGGATGTCGCGCGGGTTCGGGATCAGCAGGTTGCAGCCGCCGTCGCGGAGCATGAACATGCAGTTACAGGTGAGCGCGTAGATGTGGTACAGCGGCAGCGGCGCGACCATCACCAGCGGGTCGTCCTCCCTGCGCGTCGGCGAGAACCACGCCGATACCTGCTCCATGTTGGCGATGATGTTCCGGTGCAGCAGGATCGCGCCCTTGGACACGCCCGTGGTGCCGCCGGTGTATTGCAGGAAGGCGATGTCCTCCGGGCCCACGTCCACCGTCTTCAGCTGCAGGCGCGAGCCTTCGGCGATCACGGTGTTGAAGGGAATGGCGCCGGGAAGGTTGAAGGGAGGCACCAGCGACTTTCCGGCAGGATCCTTCTTCACCTTGCGCACCACGAAATTCACGATCAGGCCCTTGAAGCCGAGCAGGTCGCCCATGGTGGCGAGCACGACGTGCTTGACCGCGGTCTTCGCCAGCACTTGTTCGAGGGTGGCGGCGAAATTCTCCAGGATCACGATCGCCTCCGCGCCGGAGTCCTTCAACTGGTGCTCCAGTTCGCGCGGCGTGTAGAGCGGGTTCACGTTCACCACCGTGCAGCCGGCGCGCAGGATGCCGAACACCGCCGCCGGGTACTGCAGCACGTTGGGCATCATCACGGCGACGCGCGCGCCTTTCGCCAGCCCCTTGGACTGCAGCCAGGCGCCGAAGGCGGCCGACAGCCGGTCGACCTCGGCGAAGGTGATCGTCTTGCCCATGCAGATGTAGGCGGGCCGGTCCCGGTACTTGCCGATGTTCTCGTCGAACAGGTGCGGAATCGACCGGTAGGCATTGACGTCGATCTCCGCGGGCACGCCCTTCGGATAGCTCTTGAGCCAGATCTTTTCCATGGGGCCTCCTCCTGCGGGGGATTCTAGCCTAGCGGCTCCGCGCGAACAGCCGGAGCGCCAGGGGTGCCGCGAGGCAGCCCGCGCCGATTGCGGCGTAGCCCGAGGCCCAGGCCGCCGCGGATTCCTGGCCGCCGGCGAGGTCCAGCGCGACGCCGAACAGCGACGGCCCGAGCATGCCGCCCGCGAAGCCGGCGAGCGAGTACAGGCCGAGCGCGGCGCCGCGCAGTTCCGGCGGCGCCGCGGCGACCAGGCCCGCGGTCAGCGTCGCCGATTCGGCCATCACCAGCATCGAATAGACGGTGAGCAGCAGCACCACCACGCTCCAGTGCCCCGCGCCGCAGAATGCGAGCGCGATGCCGCCGGCGCCCGAGCCGAACATCGCGATCTCGATCCAGCGGCGCCGGCCGATGCGCAGCGCCACTTCATTGCCGGCGATGGAGGCCGGCACCGCGAGCAGGTTCACGATCGCCGCGATGGCGGCGAA
>JALHLN010000257.1 GCA_022844545.1 Burkholderiales bacterium
CCTGGGCACGGGCGCGCGGCAGGGCCGCGGCGCGTCGCGAGCTGCACGCCCTGAGCGACCGCGCGCTGCGCGACATCGGCCTGCACCGCAGCCAGATCGACGGCCTGTTCCGCTGAGCGGGGCGCGGCGAGGTTCCGGATGTAACCGATCGGTTACATCCAGCCGCCTACCCGCGCAGCTTGAAGCGCTGGATCTTGCCGGTCGCCGTCTTCGGCAGCTCCGCCGCGAACTCGATCCAGCGCGGGTATTTATAGGGAGCGAGTTTGCTTTTGACGTAAACCTGCAAATCCTCGACCGAAGCCTGCCGGCCCGGCTTGAGCACCACGAAGGCCTTGGGCTTGACCAGCTTCTGCTCGTCCTCGTGCCCCACCACCGCGGCCTCGAGCACCGCCTCGTGCGACACCAGCGCCGCCTCGACCTCGGCCGGCGACACCCAGATGCCGGACACCTTGAGCATGTCGTCGGTGCGGCCGCCGTAGGCGTAGAAGCCGTCGGCGTCCTGGGTGTACTTGTCGCCCGAGCGGGTCCACTCGCCGACGAATGTCGAGCGGCTCTTGTCGCGGTTGTTCCAGTAGAGGTTCGCCGCCGTCGGGCCCTTGATGAGGAGCTCGCCCAGCTCGCCCTGATTCACCGGGTTGCCCTGCTCGTCCACCAGCTTCAGCTCGTAGCCCGGGACCGCCTTGCCGGTGGTGCCGTAGCGCAGCTCGCCGGGCCGGTTGGAGAGGAAGATGTGCAGCATCTCGGTGGAGCCGATGCCGTCGAGAATCTCCACGCCGGTCCGCTCCTTGAAGGACTTGGAGATCTGCGGCGGCAGGGCCTCGCCGGCGGAGATGCACTGGCGAAGCTTGAGGTCCGACTTGTTCGGGAAGGCCGGCGAGGCGAGCATCGCCGCGTACAGCGTCGGCACGCCGTAGAAAAGCGTCGGCTTCCTCTCCGTCAGCCGCTTGAACACCGCGTCCGGCGTCGGCCGCTCGGCCATCAGTACCGTGGTCGCGCCCACGGCGAGCGGGAAGGACAGCGAATTGCCCAGTCCGTAGGCGAAGAACAGCTTCGCGGCGGAGAACACCGTGTCCGCTTCGTTGTGGCCGAGCACACCCTTGGCGTAGAGCTCCGCGGTGAGCCGCATGCTCGAATGCACATGCACGGTACCCTTGGGCATGCCGGTGGACCCCGACGAGTACAGCCAGAAGCAGGCATCGTCGCGGGTTGTCGGCGCCAGGTCGAGCGCCGGACCCGCCTTGGCGAGCAGCTCGGCGAACGGCGGCTTGAGGATGTGCTTGAGGTACGGCAGCTTGCCGGCGAACGGCTCGAACTGCGGCCACAGCGGCGGCGAGACCAGCAGCGCCTTGGCGCGGCTGTCGGAGAGCATGTACTCGTAGTCCTTCGGCGTCAGCAGGGTGTTGACCGCGATCGGGATGATTCCGGCCTTGATGGCGCCCAGGAAGGCGACCGGCCAATCGATGGAATCGTGCATCGCGATGAGGATGCGGTCTTCCATCCGCAAGCCCAGCGACAGCAGGTGGTTGCCGAAGCGGTTCACCCGGTCGGCGAGCTCCGCGTAGGTGCACTGGCCGGCGTCGTCGATGTACGCGATCTTCGCGGCGCGGCCGGCCTTCAGGTTGCCGAAGACGAGATCTTCGGCGGCGTTGTACTGGCGCGGAATGTCCATGCTTTCCCCCCTCAAACCGAAATCGTGGTCCGTCCCTCTTTTTTATTTTGCCAGCGCCAGCCAGCCCTCGCCCCACTGCGCCGCGACTTCCTCGGGCAGGGTTCCGGAGGAGGCATCGTGCTGCACGCGCTCGCCGATGCGCTGCGCGCCCAGCTCCGTCAGCAGCTCGTCGAACTTCTTGCCGCCGAAGTTGAAGGTCTCCGCATAGGTGCGGTCGCCGAGGCCGAAGACGCCGTAACGGACCCTGGACAGGTCGGGCCGCTTCGCCTTCAGGTCCTCGTACAGGGCCTTGGCGTTGTCCGGCACGTCGCCCTGGCCGTAGGTGGAGGTGCAGACCAGGAACACGCCCGGCTGGTCGAACACCGAGGCGTCCAGCTTGTCCATCAGCAGGGTCGCGACCGTGGTCTCGCCGTCGTCCCAGGCGAGCTCCAGCTCCTGCGCCACGAGCTGCGCCGTGCCGGTCATGGTGCCGACGAGGATGTGAATCCGGATAGACATTCTTGACACACAATATATTGCAGACTACACTTTCGGTCAAGCATCATATTGCATGAACGCACCCCACCCCCGTCCCGAGTCCCTCTACCTGTCCCAGCTGGGCGACCGGGTGCGCGCCTGGCGCGCGGGACAGCGCATGACGCGCAAGGCGCTGGCGGCGGCCTCCGAGGTCTCGGAGCGCTACCTCGCGCAACTGGAGGCAGGCGAAGGCAACGTTTCCATCCTGCTGCTGCGGCGCATCGCGCACGCCATGGAAGTGCCGGTGGAGATCCTGGTCCGGGAGCACGATGCCGAGCCCAAGCGCGGCCGGGTGGCGCTGGTCGGGCTGCGCGGCGCGGGCAAGTCCACGCTGGGCGCGAAGCTCGCGCTGTACATGGAGGTCCCGTTCGTGGAACTGGACCGCGAAGTGGAGCGCGAGGCCGGCACCGGGCTGGGCGAGGTGTTCTCCATGTACGGCCAGGACGCCTTCCGCCGCTTCGAGAGGAAGGCCCTCGCCCGCGTGCTCAAGCAGCATCCGCGCGCCGTGATCGCCGCCGGCGGCAGCCTGGTGAACGATCCCGAGACCTGGCGGCTGCTGCTCGACAACTGCACCTGCGTCTGGCTGAAGGCCTCCCCCGAGGAGCATATGAAGCGGGTAATGGAACAGGGCGACCTGCGCCCGTTCGCGGGCAAGATGCAGGGCCGCTCCACCGCGCTGGACGAAATCCGCCGCCTGCTCGCCGAGCGCGACGCGCTCTACACCCGCGCCGACGCCGTGGTGGACACCACCGGCAAGCCCCTCAAGCAGAGCTTCTCCGAACTCAAACGCACCGTTTTCGAAAGCCAGCCCGCACACCCATGATCCGCTTCGAGACCAAGCCCGAGAACTACAACCACTGGAAGCTCGCCTTCGACGGGCCGGTGGCCACCCTGACGCTGGACGTGGCCGAGGACAAGGGCCTCGCGCCCGGCTACAAGCTGAAGCTCAACTCCTACGACCTCGGAGTGGACATCGAGCTGCACGACGCGCTCAACCGCATCCGCTTCGAGCACCCGGAGGTGAAGTCGGTGGTGGTGACCAGCGGCAAGAGCCGCATGTTCTGCTCCGGGGCGAACATCTACATGCTCGGGCTGTCCACGCACGCCTGGAAAGTGAGTTTCTGCAAGTTCACCAACGAGACCCGCAACGGCATCGAGGATTCCTCGCGCCACTCCGGGCTGAAGTTCCTCGCGGCGCTTAACGGCACCACCGCCGGCGGGGGCTACGAGATGGCGCTCGCCTGCGACGAGATCGCGATCGTTGACGACCGCTCGAGCACGGTGAGCCTGCCCGAGGTGCCGCTGCTGGGCGTGCTGCCGGGCACCGGCGGCCTCACCCGCCTGGTCGACAAGCGCAAGGTCCGCCGCGACCTCGCCGACGTGTTCTGCACCACCGCCGAGGGCGTGCGTGCCGACCGCGCCAGGGAATGGAAGCTGGTGGACCATGTCGCCAAGCCGCAGCAGTTCGCCGAGTTCGTCAGGGCGCGGGCGCTGGAACTGGCGCAGCAGTCCGACCGCCCCGGTGGACCGGGCGTGACGCTCACCCCGCTCAAGCGGGAGCTCGTGAAGGTGAAGGTCGACGCGGCGTCCCGCACCGCCGAGATCACGATGCATGCGCCGGCGAAGGCGCCCGATGCCGTCGAACTGAGCGCCGACTGGTACCCGCTGCAGCTCGCACGCGAGCTGGACGACGCCATCCTGGACCTGCGGCACAACCACCTCGAGGTCGGCTTGTGGCTGCTGAAGACGCGCGGCAAGGCGGAGGAGATGCTGAAGGTGGATGCGTTGCTGGAGAAGAACGCGTCGCACTGGCTGGTGAGGGAAACAGAGATCGGAAGAG
>JALHLN010000258.1 GCA_022844545.1 Burkholderiales bacterium
GCGCCGCCGCCGACCAGCGCGCCGCGGCGGCGCTGCGCGAGCGCCTGGAGGCCGAGAAGCGCCGCAACGCGGCTGCCGTCGAGCGCGCCCAGGCCGAGGAGCGCGCGATGGCCGAATTGCAGGTCCGGCTGGTGGCCGAGGAGGCGCTGCGCCACGAAGCGGCCGAACTCGCGGCGGCGGAGCGGCGCGCTACGGCCGCGGCGCGGGAACGCGTGGCGCTCGAGACGGACCTGAAGAAGGCGGCGCAGGCGCGCGCGGCCGCGAACGCGGAAGCGGCGAAGGCGGCGCGCGCGCGAGAGCGCATGGAAAGCGAGGCGCGGCGCAAGGCGGCGTCCAGGGAGTTGGCAGAGGCGCGGGCGACGCGGCCGGTTGCGGAAAGGAGTCGGCGTGGCGGTGTCGCGTGGGCAGTCGCGATTGCCGGCGTGATCGCCTTCGGCGGGTACCTGGTTTCGGGGGCGCGGAAAGATGCGCCCCCGATCGTGGAAGTTCAAAAGCAGGTGCCGGCGATGTTGCAGCTGGATCGCGATGTCGACGGCTTCATGAAGCGGATCGCCAATGAACCCAGTCGTTGACCTTCGTTCCGATACCGTGACCCGCCCCGGCGCGGCGATGCGCCGCGCCATGGCCGAGGCCGAGGTGGGCGACGACGTCTTCGGCGACGACCCGACGGTGAACCGGCTGCAGGCGCGCGCCGCGGAAATGCTCGGCTTCGAGGCGGCGCTGCTGTTCCCGACCGGGACGCAGTCCAACCTCGCCGCGCTGATGACGCATTGCGGGCGCGGCGACGAGGTGATCCTGGGACAGGAGGCGCATACCTACCGCTACGAGGCGGGCGGCGGCGCGGTGCTGGGCTCGATCCAGCCGCAGCCGCTCGCGAACCGGCCCGACGGCACGCTGGACCTGGCCGAGGTGGAGGCGGCGATCAAGCCGGACGATTCGCATTTCGCGCGCACGCGGCTGCTCGCGCTGGAGAACACCATCGGCGGCAAGGCGATCGGCCGGCCCTGGTTTGACGAGGCGCTGGCGCTGGCGAAGCGCCGCGGGCTGGCCACGCACCTGGACGGGGCGCGCCTGTTCAACGCGGCAGCGAAGCTGGATCTGGCGGCGCGCGAGCTGTGCCGCGGCTTCGACTCGGTGTCGGTCTGCCTGTCCAAGGGACTGGGCGCGCCCGCGGGCACGCTGCTGCTGGGCGGCGCGGCGTTCATCGGCCGCGCGAAGCGCGCGCGCAAGATGCTGGGCGGGACCATGCGCCAGTCCGGGGTGCTCGCCGCCGCGGGCCTGTACGCGCTGGAGCACAACGTGGCGCGGATTGCCGAGGACCACGCCAACGCCGACCGGCTCGCGGCCGGACTGGCGCAACTGCCCGGCCTGCAGGTCGAGCCGGCGCGGACCAACATGGTGTTCGTGCACGTGCCGGCGGGGAAGCTGGCTGGACTTTCGGAATACTTCCTGGGGCACGGCATCGCGGTTTTGCCGGGGTCGCGGATGCGGCTTGTGACGCACCTGGACGTGGACCGAGCGGGGATCGAGCAGGCGATCCGGGTTTTCGCCGCGTATTTCCGGGGGAGATAGCAAACCATTGCAATGATTGCGTCGCCGCATCCAAAGCGATGGCGGTTGTGTTGAAATGGACTCCGACATGAAGGATGACGCGACGGGCCGGGTTCGCCGTTCGTGGCGAGACCCGGGCATCCAGGGCCGTATGCTGCTGCTTGCGGCGGCGGTGCTCATCCCCTATCTGCTGTTCGTCGGCATCAGCTCTACTGCGCAACGCCAGGACGCGTTGGAGCGGGCACTCGACCGGCACGAGGCCGAGGCGCGCCGCGTGGCGGTCCAGCTCGCCGGCTACGTCGAGCAGGTGCAGGCGCTGCTGGCCACCGTCGAGGTTGCCCTGGGCGAGGACATCGAGCGCGGGGCGGACAACGACCGGAAGCTGAAGGGCCTGGAGCAGACCACGCCGGGCCTGGTCTCCTGGCTCAGCGTCGTCGACACCAGGGGACGGATCAGCGCGTCCTCCGGGGTGCCGGTCGACCGGCGCGCGACCTTCGATGTCGCGGACCGGGACTTTTTCCAGGCCGCGGTTCGGACCGGCGCGTTCGCCGTAGGCGCCCCGGTGGTCGCCCGCAGCACCGGCGGCTGGATCTTCACGATGGCGCGGCCGGTGCGCCGCTCCGACGAGAGCGTTCGCGCGGTGGTCCTGGCGGTGGTCGAACTGGGCAGACTGGGCGAGCTGCTCGAGGCCATGCGAACCGAGTCCGCCAGCCGGATCTCGCTGTCATCGGACCGGGGCGTGCTGATGCAGCATGTGCCGAACGGTGGAGAACTCGTTGGCCGCAACGTAAATGCGCTGCCTCCATACGCCGTGGCTCGCTCGGGCGGCAGCTTCCGGGGCGAGACCTCCGGATTCGACGGCGTGCGCCTCCATGGGGCGAGCGTCCCGGTACGCAATGCGCCTTGGCAGGTGTTCTACGCCGTGCCGTACGAGGTTGCGCTCGCCTCGGCGCAACGCCGCCTCGCGGAGCTCCTCGCGGTCGCGGCGCTGATGCTGCTGCTGGCGGTGCCCGCGGCGTGGTGGTTCGGCCGCGGCCTGTACCTGCCCCTCCTGCGGCTGCGGCGCGGCGTCAAGGCCCTCGCGCGCGGCGACTTGGCGCATCGCGTGGAGATGACCGGTGGCGGCGAGGTCGCCGCGCTGGCCGCGGACATCAACACCATGGCGGCGAAGCTGGGCGAGGCCGAGCGGCGCCTGCGCAGCCTCGCGGCGCTGTCTTCCGATTTCTTCTGGGAGACCGATGCCGGCAACACCTTCTCGCACCTGGAAGGCGAGGTCGGCAAGGTGCTCGGCATCCCGGCGGCGCAGGCGCTGCACCGGCCGGTGCGGGAACTCGGCCTGCGCGTCAACGGCGACCTTGCCGCGCACCTGCGGGCGCTGGAGCGCCGCGAGCCGTTCCGCGACGTCGAATTCGTGCGCCTCGCGCCCGATGGCGCCATCGCCGCGGTGCTGATGGTAAGCGGCGAGCCTCGCTACGGCGAGGAGGGCAGGTTCCTCGGCTATCGCGGCGTCGCGCGCGACGTCACCGAACGCAACCGGCTCGCCGCCGAGGTGACCCGGGCGCACAGCTCGCTCGCGCGCAGCGAGGCGCGGCTGCGCAGCGTGGTGGAGATGTCCTCGGACTGGATCTGGGAGACCGACGCCGGGCACCGCGTCACCTACGTCTCCAGCGGCGTCGAGCGCGCGCTCGGGATCGACTCCAAGCCCGCGCTGGGGCGCGCGCGCTGGGAGGGGCCGTTCCTCAACATGACCGAGGCCGACTGGGCCGCGCACCGCGCGCAGCTGGAGCAGCGCCTGCCGTTCCACGACCTGCGCCTGGAGCGGCTGAACCGCGCCGGGCGGCACACGGTGCAGTCGGTGTCCGGGCGGCCGGTCTTCGGCCCGGGCGGCGAGTTCGTCGGCTACCGCGGCGTCGGACACGACATCACCGCGCAGGCCGAGGCCGAGCGCGCGCTGCGCGCCGAGCGCGATCGCCTGGCGCGGGTGCTGGAGACGATGGCCGAGGGGCTCAACATCCTCGATGCGGAGGGGCGCTACGCGCTCGTCAACGCTTCGGCCGAGCGTATCCTCGGCGCGAGCCGGGAAACGCTGCTGGGGCGGCATTTCACGGATGTGCCCTGGACGCGCGAGCCGCTCGAGGGCGGGCGCGGCGGCACGCCGGATGAGGTTTTCGAGCGCCTGCGCGAGGGCACGACGCGCCACATCGGGCCCGGTAGCTACGTGCTGCGGCGCGCCGACGGCACGCAGCGCATCCTGACCCACCAGGCGGCGTGGCTCGACGACGGCGCCGGCGGCTTCGGCGGCGTGCTGGTCACCTTCGAGGACGTCACCGAGCGCGTCGCCGCGGACAAGGCGCACCAGAAGGAGATCCTGGAGCTGAACGCGGACCTGGAGCGGCGCGTCGAGGCGCGCACCGCCGAGCTGACGCAGGCCTACAAGGAGATGG
>JALHLN010000259.1 GCA_022844545.1 Burkholderiales bacterium
CACGCGTTCCGCATCGAGGAGCGCAACGTCGCCGACGTTACACCCGAGGAGCGCCAGCGCATCTACGACGCGGCCTGGGAGACCGGCGGGCTGCAGTTCCGCGCCACGTTCAAGGACCTGCTGACCGACCGCGCAGCGAACGCCACCGCGGCCGAGTTCCTCAAGGCGCGCATCCGCGCCGTCGTCAAGGATCCGGCCACCGCCGATGCGCTCGCCGACATCGACCATCCCTATTCGGCCAAGCGCCCGCCGATCGACACCGACTACTTCGAGACCTTCAACCGGCCGAACGTGTCGCTGGTGAACCTGCGCAAGGACCCCATCGAACGCATCACGGCCGATGGCATCCGGACCAGGAGCGGAGAGCATCCGCTGGACATCATCGTCTTCGCCACCGGCTTCGACGCGCTGACCGGACCGCTGCTGAAGATGGACATCCGCGGCCGCGGCGGGCGCTCGTTGCGCGAGGACTGGAAGGCCGGGCCGGAGACTTATCTCGGCCTGCAGGTGCCGGGGTATCCCAATTTCTTCACCATCACCGGGCCGGGCAGCCCGTCGGTGCTCACCAACATGCCGGTGGCGATCGAGCAGCACGTGGAGTGGATCACGGATTGCATCGGGCATCTGCGCCGGAACGGGCTTGCCATGGTCGAGCCTTCCGCCGAGGCCGCGCGCGAATGGGGCGAACGCGTGCAGGAAGCGGCGAAGGCGACCCTGCTGTGGGACGCCAAGCACTCGTGGTACTTCGGCGCCAATGTGGCGGGGAAGCCCCAGGTGTTCATGCCCTATGCCGGCGGGCTGAACCGGTATCGCAAGATCTGCGAGGAGATTGCCGCGCGGGGGTACGTGGGGTTCGTGATGCAGGGCGCGGCCTGAGCGATCCGGTCCGGAAGGCCTGCCTGGCGTGCCTCGATCGCTGGATGGCCGCGCTGAACGCCTACGACAATGCGGCCATGGACGCCGAGTTGCACTTCCCGCACGTGCGCTTCGCCGGCGGGACGGTCACGGTGTACGAGAAGCCGGGCACCAACCCGATGGACCTGTTCGAGCGGCTCAGGCGCGACAGCGGCTGGCACCACAGCGCCTGGAACCGGCGCGACATCGTCCAGCGCAACGACACCCAGGTCCACTTCGCCGTGAACTACACGCGCTACCGCGCCGACGGCAGCGTCATTGGCCACTACGATTCGCTGTACGTGCTGGCGCTCAAGGACGGGCGCTGGGGCGTGCAGATGCGCTCCAGCCTCGGGCCTTAGGCCTAGCGCCGCTCCGGCGGGATGTCCTTGATGGCCGCCGCGAAGGCGGCGTGCGCCGCGGGATCCACCGGGCGGTGCTTCTCCTTCGTGCCCGCGGGGTACTTGCCGAGGTAGTTGCCGTTCCTGAGGTCGCGCGCCGGGCGGTTCGGCCGCGGCATGAAGCCGCCGCCGCAATTGGGGCAGACGTTGCGCAGCACGTTCTCGACGCAGTCACCGCAGAACGTGCACTCGAAGGAGCAGATCCACGCCTCCGCGCTGGCCGGCGGCAGCGCGCGGTTGCAGTGCTCGCAGGTCGGGCGCAGTTCGAGCATTGCCTTCAGCCCTTCTGCGCCGGCTGCGGATGCGCGCGCCGCATGCTCGGCGACAGCACCTGGTCCGAGACGTGGAAGTCCCAGACCGCGCCGCCACCGCCCGCGGCGAAATCCGCCACGGCCTGCGGCAGGTCGTCCAGGCTCTTGAAGGTCCGGCCGGGAAGGCCAAAACCGCGCGCGATGCCGGCGAAATCACAGTAGCCGAACACCGAGCCGTCGTCCGGGAAGCCTTCGGCGCGCAGCTTGTGGACTTCCGACCCATAGGCGCCGTCATTCGCGACGACGACGAGGATCCTGAGCCCGTGGCGCCGGATGGTCTCCAGCTCCTGCACGTGCATCATGACGCTGCCGTCGCCGTCGAACAGAACCACCGGCCGGTCCGGCCGCGCCGCCGCGACGCCCATGGCGAAGGCGAGGCCGTTGCCGATGGCGCCGAACTCGCGGATGGTGAGGAAGCGCTCCTGCGGCCGCGAAGGCATCTGGGCGAAGAACCAGGAGCAGTGGCCGCCGGAGTTCACCATTTCCCAGTCGCGCGGCAGGTGCTTCTCCAGCGCAGCAGCCACCTCGCGCGGGTCGAGCAGTCCCGGCGCGATGTCGAACACGTGGCTGTCGGGCTTGCCGTCGCGGATGCGCGCGGCCATGGCGTCGTTGCGCCACGGCTCCTCGCGGGCGGGCAGCGCCGCGGTCAGGGCTTCGACGCCCAGCCGTGCATCGGCGCGCAGGTGGTGGCGCGCCGTTTCCTGTCCCTGGCTCACCGCCGCCGGATCGATGTCGACCTGCAGCATCTGCGCCTTGGGCCAGAGCTGGCCGCCGCCGCCCGCGTGGTAGGCGAGCGAGCTGCCGACCGCGATCACGAGGTCGGCCTGCTTCAGGTACTCCAGGCCGGCTTCCGGCGTGTAGCTGCCCGAGATGCCGATGCAGAAGGGATCGTCGTGGAACAGCCCGCGCGCGGGCAGGGTCGTCGCCAGCAGGCCGCCCACCTTCGCCGCGAGTGCGCGGCAGGCGGAACCGGCGCCGGCTTCGGCTGCGCCAAGCCCGGCGAGGACGACGATCCGTCGCGCGCCGGCGACCAGTTGCGCGGCGCGGGCGACATCATCGGGATGCGCCGGGATCGGCGACGTCCGGGGCAGCAGGTCGCGCGAGGGCCTGGGCAGGTCCGATTTACCTTCCCAGGGGCGGTCCTGCAGATCGAAGGGCACCCCGATCACCACCGGCCGGCGCTCGCGCCTCGCCTGCAGGAAGGCGTCGCGCACCGCCACCGGCATGCGCTCCACCATGTGCAGGCGGTGGTAGGCGGCGCCGGTGGCGACGATGAGCGGCGCCTGGTCGAGTTCCTGGTTGTACCAGCCGCTCTTCAGCGGCGACTCACCCGCGAAGATGACCATGGGCAGGCGCGCGCGCACCGCGGCGGGCAGCGCCGTGATGACCTGCGTCAGTCCCGGCCCGCAGGTGACCGTGGCCACGCCCACGTCCGCTTCCTTGCGCGCGTACGCCATGGCCGCGGCCACCGCGCAATGCTCGTGACGCACGTAGAGCATGCGCACGCCCAGCGCGGCGAGGCTTGCCGCCCAGTTCATGTTCGCGTCGCCCAGCAGCGCGAAGCAGGTCCGCACGCCCTCCTGGCGGAAGGCCTGCGCGAGGACCTCGTGGACGCGGGGCTTGGTGTCGTTGTTCATGTAACCGACCGGTTACATTCGCTCAGGCCTGGAGCCCAGGCATGGAGAAGCCGGAGGCCTTCAGCTCGCTGATGACCTGGGTTTCCTGCGCCGGCTCGAGCTCGGTGAGGGGCGGGCGCACCGTCCTCCACGCCGGGTCGTTGGCGAAATGCGCAGTCACCGCCTTCAGCGCCGGGATCATGGGCACCTTCTGCATGATCTTGCGCGTGACGTTGATGCCGGCCTGGAGCTTGTCCGCGTCCGGGCCGCGCCAGTTCTTGAACACTTCATTGATGGCGCCCGGGTTGACGTTGCCGGTGGCGGTGATGCAGCCCTTGCCGCCGGCGCGCAGGCCGTCGAGCAGGAACACCTCGCTGCCGGGGAAGACGTCGAAGCCGGCGTCCTTGAACGCCTCCAGCATCGCCTTCGTGTTCGCCCAGTCGCCGGAGGAATCCTTGGCCCCGGCGACGATGCCGGGATAGCGCTTGAGCAGGCGCTCGATCAGCGCCAGGCTGATGCCCACTTGCGACACCGGCGGAATGTGGTACAGGTACAGGCGCAGGCGCTCGTCGCCGACGCGCTCGATGACCTCGGAGAAGTTGCGGAACAGGCCCTCGTCGGACACGCCCTTGTAATAGAACGGCGGCAGCATCAGCACGCCGCCGCAGCCCAACCGCACGGCCTCGCGCGTCATCTTCACCGAGTCGGTGAGCGCGCAGTGGCCGGTGCCGGGCATGAGGGATGCGGCCGGCACCCC
>JALHLN010000260.1 GCA_022844545.1 Burkholderiales bacterium
CTCGAAGAACGCCTCGACCATGTCCTTGGCCTCGCGCTTGTTCAGCCCGACCTTCTCGAACAGCAGGTCGGCGAGTTCGGCCTTGGTCAAAGTCATCGCAACTCCATGATATGTCTATTAATTCTACTTTTTATGCGCGTTGCTGGGCAGCAAAACGGCGACCCCACAGCTCGACCAGCGTCTGACGCGCTGTATCAGCCTCCGCATCCGTGAGGGTCCGTTCAGTATCTTGCATAACTACCCGGAATGCAAGGCTTTTCTTCCCCGGAGGCAGGCTCGAACCTTGGAAAAGGTCAAATAATCGGACCTCCCGGACGATGGGCAGATTTGCCTCCCGGAGGACATCCAGCAGGGCTTGGGCGGGTACACCGGCGTCCACCAGGAGGGCGATGTCCCGGATCACCGGCGGGAACCGGGACGGATGGGTCGCCCGCGGCAGGGGGGCCTCGGCAAGGCTCTGCGCCTCGACCTCGAACAGGACCGGCGGCTGGGGCAACTCGTACTTCAATTGCCAGCGGGGGTGAAGTTCACCCAGCCAGCCCGCCGGCGAGCCCTCGAGCAGCACGCGCGCCGAGCGGCCGGGATGCAGCGCCGGATGCGCCGCGGCCTCGAAGCGAGGAACCCTTGGTGCGAACAGCGCCTCCAGGTCCGCCTTGACGTCGAAGAAGTCCACCGCGCGCGCCGGTGTCCCCCATTGCTCCTCGAGCGCCGGCCCGAAGGCGGCGGCGGCGACGCGGATCGGCTGGCGCAGGCCGGCGACCTCAAGCGGGCCGTCGGTGGCCGCGGGGTCCCGCAGGTAGACCCGGCCCATTTCGAAGACGCGGATACGGGAGAGCTTGCGGGCATGGTTGGCGCGGATGTTCGCGACCAGCGAGCCCATCAATGTGCTGCGCATTACCGAGGCTTGGCTGGCGATCGGGTTGAGCAGGCGCACCGGGTCGGCGTTGCCGGCGAAGTCGGCCTCCCAGGCCGGCTCGACGAAGGCGAAGTTGATCGTCTCCTGGTAGTCGCGCGCGGCAATGCGCTCGCGCACCGCGTGCAGGCTGCGCGTCGCCTCCGGCAGCGCGGCCATCTTCGCCGGCGCGCGCGGCGGATTCGCGGGGATGTTCTCGAAGCCATGGATCCTGGCGACTTCCTCTATCAGGTCCTCCTCGATCTCGAGGTCGAAGCGAAACGACGGCGGCTGCACGGTGAAGACGCCGGATTTGCGCGTCGCCGGCAGTCCCAGCCGCTTGAACACTGCGGCCATCTCCGCTTCCCGGATCGGCATGCCGATCACCTTCTGCGCGCGCGCTACGCGCATGCGCACCGGGTTTCTCTTCGGCAGTCGCTTCACCAGGTCCACCGTCGGGCCGGGTTCGCCGCCGCAGATCTCGAGGATCAGCTTCGTGGCGCGCTCGATGCCCGCGACATTGCTCTCGAAGTCCACGCCGCGCTCGAAACGGTGCGAGGCGTCGCTCGCGAAGTTGTAGCGCCGCGCGCGCCCGGCGATGGCACCGGGGAAGAAGAACGCCGATTCGAGGAACAGGTTCCGGGTGGTCGTCTCGGCCTTGGTGCTCTCCCCGCCCATGATCCCGGCAAGGCCGATCGGGCCGGAGTCGTCGGCGATGCACAGCACGGAACTGTCCACCTCGACCTCCTGGCCGTTCAGCAGCAGCACTTTTTCACCCTGGCGGCCCCAGCGCACGTCGATCGTGCCGGAGAGCTTGTCCTGGTCGTAGACGTGCAGCGGTCGGCCCAGCTCGAGCATTACGTAGTTGGTGACGTCAACCAGAGCGGAGATGGAGCGTTGCCCGGCGCGCTCCAGGCGCCGTCGCATCCAGTCAGGCGTCTGCGCCGCGGCGTCCACGCCCCGGATCACGCGTCCGGCGAAGCGACCGCAGCCCTCGGCGTCGGTGATGCGGAACGGGTGCTTGGCCTTGCCCTTCGCCGCCACCGGCTTGGGCGCATGCGGCTTGAGCTTGGAGCCGACCAGCGCGGCGACTTCGCGCGCGACGCCGAGCATGGACAGGCAGTCGCCGCGGTTGGGCGTCAGCTTCAGGGTCAGCAGCTGCTCTTCCAGCGCCAGCGCCTCGCGCACACCGCTGCCCGGACGCGCCGAAGCCGGCAGCTCGAGCAGCCCGGCGTGGTCCTCCGACAGGCCCAGTTCCCGGGCCGAGCACAGCATGCCGTTGCTCGCCACGCCGCGCAGCGCCGTGGCCTTGATCTCATGCCCGCCTAGTTTCGCGCCCGGCAGCGCGAGGGGCGCCTTCATCCCGGCGCGCACGTTGGGCGCGCCGCACACCACCTGCACCGGCTTGCCGCCCGCGTTCACGCTGCACACGCTCAGCTTGTCGGCGTCCGGGTGGCGCGCCACGGACAGCACCTCGCCGACGACCACCTGCGGCAGCGGCGGCGCCACCGGTTCGCAGGCCTCGACCTCGAGCCCCGCCATGGTGAGCTCGCGCGCCAGATGGTCCGTGGGCATGGACCAGTCGACGAAGTCGCGCAGCCAGTATTCGGGGACGATCATGCAAACTGCCTCAGGAAGCGCAGGTCGCCGTCGAAGAACAGGCGCAGGTCATCGATGCCGTAGCGCAGCATGGTCAGGCGCTCCAGGCCCGAGCCGAAGGCGAAGCCGATGTACCTTTCCGGGTCGAGGCCGAAGTTGCGCACCACCTGCGGGTGCACCTGGCCGGCGCCCGACAATTCCAGCCAGCGGCCCTTGAGCGGGCCGGAGGCGAACTGCAGGTCGATCTCGGCCGAGGGCTCGGTGAACGGGAAGTAGGACGGCCTGAAGCGCACCTGCAGCTCGTCCGACTCGAAGAAGCGGCGCAGGAAGTCCACGTACACGCCCTTCAGGTCGGCGAAGCTCACGTCCTCGTCGATCCACAGCCCCTCGACCTGGTGGAACATGGGCGAGTGCGTTGCGTCCGAGTCCACACGGTAGGTGCGCCCCGGCGCGATCACCTTGATGGGTGGCCTGTGCATCCGCGCATAGCGCACCTGCATCGGGCTGGTGTGCGTGCGCAGCAGCAGCGGAAGCCCGCCATCTTTCCCCTTCCCATCCTTGAGGTCGACGTAGAACGTGTCCTGCATGGAGCGCGCCGGATGGTTCTCCGGATTGTTGAGCGCGGTGAAGTTGTACCAGTCGCTCTCGATCTCCGGCCCGTCGGCGACGTCGAAGCCGATGCTGCGGAAAATCGCCTCGACCCGCTGCCAGGTGCGGGTGATCGGGTGCAGGCCGCCGCGGGAGCTGCCGCGGCCCGGCAGGGTGACGTCGAGCGCCTCCTCGGCGAGGCGCGAGTTGAGGCGTGCGTCGGCGAGGCCGGCGCGGCGCGCCTCCAGCGCGGACTCGATGCGCGCCTTGCCATCGTTGATCTCGGCGCCCAGCCGCTTGCGTTCCTCGGGCGCGGCCGCCCCCAGGCCCTTCAGCAGGGCAGTGAGCTCGCCCGCCTTGCCGAGGTAGCGCGCCTTGGCGTTTTCCAGCGCGGCCGCATCCGCGGCCGAGGCGAATTCCGCCTCGGCGCGGGCGACGATGCTGTCGATGTCGGGCATCCCCGGAACCCTGGGGACCGACTCAGTGGGAGATGCTGGCCTTGACCTGGTTCGCGATGCGCGCGAACGCGGGCTTGTCGAGGACCGCGAGGTCCGCCAGCACCTTGCGGTCGATCTCGATGTTCGCCTTCTTCATCCCGGCCATGAACGCGCTGTAGGTCAGCCCCAGCTCGCGCACTGCGGCGTTGATGCGGGCGATCCACAGGGCCCGGAAGTCGCGCTTCTTGTTGCGGCGGTCGCGGTAGGCGTACTGCCCCGCCTTCATCACCGCTTCCTTGGCGACCCGGTAGACGTTGCCCCTGCGGCCGCGGAAGCCCTTGGCCTTGGCGAGGACCTTCTTGTGGCGCGCGCGCGCCGTTACTCCACGCTTGACTCTTGGCATGGCGCGCCCCTCAGCCCGAGTACGGCAGCATGGCGCGCACCGCGCGCAGGTTGGAAT
>JALHLN010000261.1 GCA_022844545.1 Burkholderiales bacterium
AAGTCGGCGGCGTCGTGCACGCGCCGGGCGAGCACCGAGAACGCGCTCTTGCGCGGCTTGGCGAAGAACGGGGGCGCCACCGGATCGCCGCACCAGGTATCGCCGTCCCACGCCAGCGCGGCGAACGCGGGCGAGGACTCCGGCGCGACACGGGCCAGCACGCGGCGCGCGTGGAGCTTGTCCTGGCAGGCGAGCACCGACTCGGGCGAGGTGCCGGGCAGGCCGGCCGCCTCGGCGACCAGCGCCGCGGCGAGCGCGCCGAAATGCTCCTGGTGCGAAACCACTCCGGCCCAGCCGCGGCGCCGCGCCCGGCGCGCCTGGGCCGCGGCAAAGCGTTCCAGGTCGAAGCCGACCAGTCGCAGTTGCTCCGGGAACGCAAAGAGGTCGAACCCGGCGCGCTCGAAGCGCCACGGCGCGCCGCTCCCGCCTGCTTCCAGGCGTCGGTGCGCCGCAGCATCGAAATCGTGGTCGAACAGGAGTCCGACGCGAAGCGCGGGCATGGCGGCTGAAAACTCCAGGTTTGGACCCTGAGGGCTGGTTGTTCGTTCCGCGAACCGCAAAGCGGCGTTTCCCTTGGTCGGCAGCGGCTACGCCAGATTACACGCCGCGCGCACCCGCAAAAGGCGGCAGCGCGACCGGGTTCGACCGCGACAGGGTGAATCCGTTCAGGCTCAAGCCGCCGGTAAAGTACCGACCGCAATGTAGGCACTGCCCCACAACGCGGTGTCCACGACGCTGATCCGGGCGCCGCGTTGCTCGAGAAGGCGATAAGGACGATCCAGGTTGCGGAACGTCGTCATGTAGTGACGGGCACGGTACATGTTGAACAAATTGACAGGCCAGCCCCACAACCAGGGAAGAGTAATCATGCCCAGGATGGCGATGCGCGCGCCCGGTTTGCAGGCCTTGATCAATTGATCGAGCGCCGCGGAGGATTGCAGCACATCCTGCGTGTAGCACATCAGGACCGCATCTGCCGCATAGACGTGTCGGGGATCAGCCATGCCGGCTACAACGATGGAGACATTGCCGCCATCGGAGGCCATGCGCTGCCGGGCAAGCTGCGCCATCTCCGGGGAATGCTCGATGCCGATGACCCTGCCCTGGATGCCGACCTTGCGGGCCAGCAGAGGCAGCGTTGGCCCGGTGCCGCATGCGACATCCAGCACCGTTTCTCCCGGCTGCAGTTGCAGTCCCTCGACGGCCACATGGCGCAGCGCTTCGATCCACGTGCAGGTCCTGTCGTAGCCCTTGGCGAGGCGCCGATAGGCCCTGACGGAGCGGTCCGCGTCCGGCTGGGCATCAAGATTGTCGAGGCCGCTGAGGCTCATGGTCGACCCGCTCGGATGATTGGCTGAGAATGGCATGGTGTCATGCAGCTGCATTCTGCTGCAACAGCCCTTGCAGCATCGGTCGATTGCCGCGCGGACGATCGAGCGGTATCGTGAATTGACCTGCCTGCGCCGGGAATGTGCATGACCACCCCGAACACCGTCCCGACCCCGAGCAACCGGAACTTCGCGCGCATCTGGCATCGCATCCGGAATCTGGCCGCCAGCTCCGAGAACCCGCAGCGGGTCGTGGCTGCCTTCGCATTCGGCGTATTCGTGAGCTTCTCCCCTTTCCTCGGACTGCAGCTCGTGCTCGCCATGAGCATCGCCACGCTGCTGCGCCTGAGCCGCGTCGCCGTCTTCGCCGGTCTCTGGGCGAACCTGACGTGGATCATGCTTCCCTGGTACACGCTGACGACACTGGCCGGCGCGTACCTGCTGCGGATCCCGATCTCGTCGGAGTTGACGACGGAGCTGGCGGCTGTAATGGAGCATCCCGTCTACCGCGCGTCGTTCTGGGAGCGGCTGGCCGAACTGGCCGGTCCGTTCCTGTGGGCATACTTGCTTGGATCGACGCTCGGCGCCGCTGTCGTCGGCGTCGTTACGTACGCCGCGCTCGCGACCGCGCTGCGACGCAGCGGAGTTCCGCGTTCCTGAGCGGGCCGCTGAGGCGCTCCGAATGTAACCGATCGGTTACATTTTCGGCTCGGCGGACGCGACCGCGAAAGCCTTCCCCAGCGGCCGCATCCGCACCTCGGGCCGCAGGCGCGTGAAAGGCAGTTTCGAGGGATCGGCGACCATCGCCCCGGGCGACTCCACGACGAGCACGTCCTGGGCGATGGGCTCGAAGGCGGCGCGGAAATGCACCGAGCTCTTCAGGGCGACGATGCGCTGCGCCGCAGGGGTCACGCCGACGTGGAGGAACGGCTCCTGGTCCATGGGCTGGACTTTCTTGGTCGACACCACGACGCCGACGCCCCCGGATTGCAGCAGCGCCATCGGCCCCAGCGCGAGCTTGAACCCGGTGAGCATCGGCCCATGACAGGTCATGCGGCCGTCGCCCAGCTGCTTCACCGTCCATGACTGGACGAACGGCTTCTCGCCGCCCATGCCGGATCGCGCGCCAAGGCCCAGCGTGATCGTGGCGCCAAGCCCTGCGCTGTGCGCGGCGCGCGCCGCCTGCGGGTCGTGCAGGACGCCGAGCACCGCCTGGGTGGCGCGCTGGCGGATCATCGCCTCCAGCAATCCCACCGTATCGGCGCTGCCGCCGGCGCCGGGGTTGTCCTGGGTGTCGGCCAGCAGGATGGGACGGGAGACCAGCTGCGTGCGCTTCATCGCCTCCACTACCGCTTCGTCCGGCGCGTAAAGCCGGCCGGCATAGTTCGGCTCGGCCTCGAGGACGAGGCGGTAAAGGGTCTCGACCGCCCGCTCGGTGGCTTCGCGCTCCCAGCCATACGCAAACACCGTGGCGCCGCAATCGCGGATGTCCGCCGCCGGGAATCCCGGCGTGTAGGAGGTGCTCGCCACCCTGGCGTCGATGAGTTGCGCGGCCTTGGCGTAGATCGACCGGGAAGGCTCGAGGGTCGAGCACTGCCAGGTCAGCGGGATGAGGTAGGGGATCTGCCGGTACGCCTTGTGCGGACGCCGGCCGCGCGCGAGCAGCTCGATGAGCACGCGCGCGGTCTTGCTCCCGGTCTCTCCCATGTCGATGTGCGGGTAGGTGGTATAGCCCACCATCGCGTCGGCAAGCGCGAACATCTGCGGCGTGGTGTTCGAATGCAGGTCCAGGCTCGCCACGATGGGCAGGTCCGGACCGACGAGGAGCCGGATCCTGCGCAGCAGTTCGCCTTCGGGGTCCTCGAGATGCTCGGTGACCATCGCGCCGTGCAGGCTGAGATAGATCGCATCCAGCGGCAGCGCCAGGCGCAGCTCGTCCAGCATCATCGCCGTGATGCGCTCGAACGCGTCTTCGGTGACGTAGCCGCTCGGCGTGGTCGAGGCCCAGACCAGGGGCAGCAGCGTCGCGCCGGCGGGCCGCAGCGTGTCCATCGCGCCGGCGATCGAGGTGTTCATGCCCTCGAACGTGGTCAGCAGCTTCGCCCCGCGCACCAGCGGCGGGCGGTCCCCTGCCTCCGCGAAATCGAGATAAGTGGTCTTCTGCGGCTGGAAGGTATTGGTCTCGTGCATGAAGCCACCCACCGCGATCCGCTTGCCGGTCAATTGCATGAAACGATCGTCCTCCGTTGCCCTGCTTATACTATTCCTCGGTCGTTCCATGTCCACTGCGGTTGAAACAGCGATGCTTGGCGCGCGGCGCATGGCCCAGAGCGCTGCGGTCCTGGTCGATGAGGTGATTCCCCGGGTGCCGGTCAGGCAGTGGGTGCTGTCGTTTCCGATCGGGCTGCGCATTCTCTTTGCCGCACGGCCCGAGCTGCTCAAGCGCGCGTTCAATCTCGACCTCGAGCACGCACTGGGTAGCGGCATTGCGATTATAGTCAACTACTGATATCGTAGGTTGATGAATAACGCAACACCTGCAACAAGGCCCTCGGACCTCCTCGCACAGATGGCGCCTGCCGCGACGGCACGATTCGCCACGGAATCGGGCTGGGCGCGGGCGGCGGGGGTACCGAA
>JALHLN010000262.1 GCA_022844545.1 Burkholderiales bacterium
CGGCCAGCACGGCGCGGGCGAGGGCCGGCACGTCGCCGCCGGCGAGCAGCATGGGCGCGGCGCGCACCGCCAGCTCGTTGGGGCCCGCGGCGCTGATCTCGAAGCCGAGCTTCTCCAGTGCCTCGCGGTTCTCCTCGGCGGTGGCGACATCGAGCGCCTCGGCGCGGAACACCGCCGGCACCAGCAGCTGCTGGCGCTCGACCTTCCCGGCGTCGAGGTTGTTCTTCAATCCTTCGTACACGATGCGCTCATGCGCCGCGTGCATGTCCACGAGCACCAGGCCGGCCTCGTTCTGCGCCAGGATGTAGACGCCGTGCAGTTGCGCGAGCGCATAGCCCAGGGGCGGCGCGGTGTGCGAGACCGGGAGCGGGGCGGGCATGGTCGCGGCCGCCGAAGTCGCGGCGCCCATGAAGGATTGGTACGCGGCGACCGGTTGCGCCAAGCCCAGCGCGGCTTGTCCGCGCTCCATGCCTGCCGGTTGAATCGAAGCGCCCTGCGGGATCGCCGCGTACGCCACCGGCGCCTGGGCCGCGGTGGGCGAAAGCGCCCGCTTTACCGCGTGGAACACGAACTGGTGGATGGCGCGCGAATCGCGGAACCGGACTTCGGTCTTGGCCGGGTGGACGTTCACGTCCACGCCGCGCGGATCAATCTCCAGGTAGAGGGCGTAGGCGGGCTGGCGCTCGCCGTGCAGCAGGTCGGCCCAGGCTTCGCGCGCGGCGTGCGCGAGCAGCCGGTCGCGCACGAAGCGGCCATTGACGAAGAAGTACTGCGAATCGGCCCGGGCGCGCGCGGCCTGCGGGCTGCCGGCGATGCCGGAGAGGCGCAACGTGCCCGCCCGCGCCTCCACGGGCAGGCTGTTGCGGATGAACTCGTCCCCGAGCAGGGCGGCGACTCGCTCAGGCAAAGCCTGCCGGCGCAGGTGCTGCGAGACGCGGCCGTTGTGCTTCAGCGTGAAGGCGGTTTCCGGATTCGCCAGCGCGATGCGGCGGAACACTTCCTCGCAATGGCCGAACTCGGTGGCTTCCGTGCGCAGGAACTTGCGGCGTGCCGGCGTGTTGAAGTAGAGGTCGGCGACGGCGACCGTGGTGCCGGCGGTCCGGGCCGCGGGCTGGACCTTCCCCGCGGCCGCGCCCTCGGCGCTCAGTTCGCTCGCGTGCGCGGCCTGAGCGGTGCGCGTGGTGACCGAGAGGCGCGACACCGAGGCGATCGATGCCAGCGCCTCGCCACGGAAGCCCAGCGTGGCGACGCCTTCCAGGTCCTCCAGGGTGCCGATCTTGCTGGTGGCGTGGCGCGCGAGCGCAAGCGGCAACTCCTCGCGCGGGATACCGGAGCCGTTGTCCTCCACCTGCACCCGCCGCGCGCCGCCTTCCTCCAGCGAGACCACGATCTCCGTGGCGCCGGCGTCCAGGGCGTTCTCCAGCAGTTCCTTCAGCACCGAGGCCGGCCGTTCCACCACTTCGCCGGCCGCGATCTGGCTGATCAGGAGGTCGGGGAGAACCCGGATTGCGCTCATTCGGCCAGCTCAGCCTCGGCGCCGCCGGTGATTCGAACCAGGTCGGCGTAGGTCAGCCTGAACACGGTGCTCGGATGACCGGCGGCGGCCCAGACCTCGGCGTGCGCGGCCAGGCTGCGCTCCACATAGCGCCTGAGGTCGCCGACGTGGCCCGCGGGCGCGACCCCGCCGATGGCGAAGCCGGTGTGGCGGCGCACGAAGTCCGCGTCCGCCTTGCCGACGGGCTCGCCCACCAGCGCGGCGAGCTTCGCGGTGCTGACGCGCTTCGCGCCGGAGGACATCACCAGGACCGCGCTGTCGGTGGTTTGGGCGCGGAACACCAGCGAGTTGGCGATCTGCGCCGGCTCGCAGCCGAGAAACTGCGCCGCCGCGAGCGCGGTGCGCGCCGCGCCCGGCAGCTCGACGATGTCCGGCACGATGCCGGCGGCGGCGAGCGCCGCGCGCACGCGTTCCACGCTCGGATTGGAGAGGACTGCGGACACCGGCAAATTATATCGGGGTGCCCCGGCACGATCTTCGCGACGAAGCCTCTCGCCGCACGGTTCGATCCTGCCGTGAACCCGGCCAGTGCGCCCGGGTGGAGTCGCGCTCAGTTCAGCGCGAGCGGCGAGTGTGGCCTGGGCGGATACCTCGCCAGGTAGCGCTTGATGCCGGCCAGGATCGCGCGTGCCATTTTTTCCTGGTAAGCCTCGTCATTGAGCCGCTTTTCCTCCTCCGGATTGGAGATGAACGCGGTCTCCACCAGGATCGAGGGCACGTCGGGGGACTTCAGCACCGCGAAGCTCGCCTGCTCGACGCGCGGCTTGTGCAGGGTATTGATCTGGCCCAGTTCCCCAAGCACCGCGTGGCCCAGCTTCAGGCTGTGGTCGATGGTCGCGGTCTGCGAGAGATCGAGCAGCGTCTGCGCGAGGTACCGGTCCTTGACGTCGATGTTCACCCCGCCGACCAGGTCGGCCTCGTTCTCCTTGCGCGCCAGCCATTTCGCCGCTTCCGAGGTGGCGCGCCGCTCGGAAAGCGCGAACACCGAGGAGCCGCGCGCGTGCGGCTTGAGGAAGGCGTCGGCGTGCACCGAGACGAACAGGTCGGCGCGAACCTTGCGCGCCTTGTCGACGCGCGCCTGCAGCGAGAGGAAGTAGTCGCCGTCGCGCGTCAGCACCGCGCGCATGCCCGGTTCCTCGTCGATCATCGCCTTCAGGCGCCGCGAGATGGTGAGGGTGATGTCCTTCTCGCGCGAGCCGAGGCGCCCGAGCGCGCCCGGATCCTCGCCGCCGTGCCCGGGGTCGATGACGATGGTGGCCAGGCGTGCCACGCCTGGCCGGACCTCCGGCGCGGAGGGCTTCGCCGCCTCCTGGCGGGTTTCCTGCGCCGGCGGGGAAGGGGCGATCCGACCGGCGGATTCGATCAGCGCCGCGAGCGGGTCCGGCGCCACGACCGGGTACAGGTCGAGGACGAGGCGGTGACCGTAGGTGGCGATCGGTTTCAGCGTGAACACCTGCGGGTTCACTTCGGTCTTCAGGTCCAGGACGATGCGCAGCACGCCGGGGCGGTTGCGGCCCGCGCGCAGCTTGGCGATGTAGGGGTCGCCCGCGGCGACCTTGTCCTGCAGCTCGGCGAGTGCGGGGCCGAAATCCGCGCCCTCGATGTCCACCACCAGCCGCTCCGGGTCCTTGACGCCGAAGACGCTGAACTTCAGTTCGGTGTTCGATTCCAGCGTGACCCGCGTGTAGTCGCGCGCAGGCCAGATGCGGGTGGAGGTGATCTGGGCTTGCGCCAGCGCCTCGCCTGCGCCTAGGACGAACGCCAGCGCGATAGCGCAGCCGCGAGCCAGGCTTCGCCCTGCGGCGAGCGCGCCTCGAGCAGCGCCGCGCGCCCCGTCCCCTCGTAGCCGAAACGGATCTTGAGGTCCGGAGGCGCGATCGCTTCCCCGGCCTTCTCCGGCCACTCCACCACGCAAAGGGCCTCCGGCCCGAAGTGCTCCTGGAAGCCTGAGTTCAGCCATTCAGACTTGTCCTTGAAGCGATAAAAATCAAAGTGATACAAGTATAATCTCGAAAGGCTATAAGGTTCAACCAGGGTGTAGGTGGGGCTCTTGACCCGTCCCCGGTGGCCCAGTGCACCCAAAAGGCCCCGGACGAGGGTGGTTTTGCCCGCCCCGAGGTCGCCGATGAGGTGGAGCACCAGGCCATTGCGTGCGCCCTCGGCCAGCGCGGCGCCCAACCGCAGCGTGGCGGCTTCGTCAGGAAGATGTGCCGTCAACTTAAGATGCTCCCCCATGGACTATGCGGCGCTCGCGGCGCGGATCAGGCAGTGGGGCGCGGGGCTCGGCTTCCAGGCGGTGGGCATCGCGGACGCGGACCTCTCGGCGGCCGAGGGCCGTCTCGCCGAATGGCTCGAGCTGGGCTGGCACGGCGAGATGGATTATATGGCGCGCCATGGCGCGCTCCGCGC
>JALHLN010000263.1 GCA_022844545.1 Burkholderiales bacterium
AAGCGAAAGGGCAGCGTGCGCCGCGCCAAGCTCTACTACCTGCGCGAGCGCTCGGGCAAGAGCGCCCGGATCCGCGAGAAGCTGGGCGAGCGGGCCGAGGCCGGTGCCGCCGAGGAGTAGTCCGCCGCCGCGGCGCGGGAAAAGAACGGGGCCGTCGGCCCCGTTTCTTTTTATAATGGCGCCATGAAGCGCGAAACCGCCGCCTTGAGCCCGGTCACGGATATCGTCGCCGAGATCCGCGCCGGGAACATCGTCGTGCTGGTGGACGACGAGGACCGCGAGAACGAGGGCGACCTCGTCTTCGCCGCCGATTTCGTCACTCCCGAGAAGATCAATTTCCTCGCCAAGCACGGCCGCGGGCTGATCTGCATGCCGGTCACCGCGGCGCACGCCGAGCGCCTCGGCCTCACGCCGATGGTGGCGCAGAACCGCTCGCGCCACGGCACCAACTTCACCGTGTCCATCGAGGCCGCCGAAGGCATCGCCACCGGCATCTCGGCGCACGACCGCGCGCTCACGGTGCGCGTCGCCGCGGCCAGGGACGCCAAGCCCTCCGACATCGTCCAGCCCGGGCACATTTTCCCGCTGGTCGCGCAGGAAGGCGGTGTGCTGGTTCGCGCCGGGCACACCGAGGCCTGCTGCGACCTCGCGCGCCTCGCCGGCCTCACGCCCGCTGCGGTGCTGTGCGAGATCATGAAGGACGACGGCACCATGGCGCGGCTGCCGGACCTGCTGCAATTCGCCGCCGAGCACGGCCTGAAAATCGGCACCATCGCCGACCTGATCCAGTACCGCAGCGCCAATGAATCGCTGGTGCGCCGCATCTCCGAGCGGGACATCAACACCGCCTGGGGCGCGTTCCGCCTGCTCGCCTACCGCGACCTGCCCTCGGGCTCGATGCACCTCGCGCTGGTGCAGGGCGTGCCGCGCCCGGACCGGGAAACGCTGGTGAGGGTGCACGAGCCGCTGTCGGTGCTCGACCTGCTCGACGCCGGCCAGGGCACCCACAGCTGGGGCGTGGGCGAGGCGCTGGCGGCGATCCGGAAGGAGGGCGAGGGCGTGGTGGTGCTGCTCAATTGCAGCCAGACGGACGCCGCGCTCGAGGCGCGCATTGCCGAGGACAGGCGTCCCGAGGGCCGCAACATGGACCTGCGCACCTACGGCATCGGCGCGCAGATCCTGCGCGACATCGGCGTCGGCCGCATGCGCCTGATGGCGGCGCCGCGCAAGATGCCGAGCATGACGGGCTTTGGCCTGGAAGTCACCGGCTACGTCGACCGGACGTCGTCGTGAGTGGCACGGGCGCCGCGCCCGCGGTGCGCCTGGGCGTCGTCCATTCCCGCTTCAACGACGAGATCTGCGGCCTGCTGCTCGACTCGGCGAAGGCCGAGGTGGCGAAGCTGGGCGCGCAGGCCGAGTACGTCGGGGTTGCGGGCGCGCTGGAGATCCCGCTCGCGCTGCAGTGGATGGCGCAGTCGGGCCGCTTCGACGCGCTGGCTGCGGTCGGCGCGGTGATTCGCGGCGACACCTACCATTTCGAGATCGTCTGCAACGAGTCGGCGCGGGGCGTCATGGACGTCGCGCTGCAGTTCGGCCTGCCGGTGGCCAACGGCATCCTCACCACCAACGACGAGGCGCAGGCGGTCGCGCGCAAGGACAAGGGCGCGGAGGCGGTGCGCGTGGCGGTCGAAATGGCGCAGTTGCGTCGCCGGCTGGCGGACGGCTGGAAGTAGCCCGGTGGCGCAAAAACCTTCCCGCCGTCGCGCCTCGCGCGAGATCGCGCTGCAGGCGCTCTATGCCTGGCAGCTCGCCGGCGGCGACGCGCCGGGGCATGCCACCACGCTGGAGGGCTGGCCGCGCTGCGACCAGGTGTTTGCCGAAGCGCTGATCCGCGGCGTGGTCGATGGCCGCGACGCGCTCGAGTCGCGCATCGCGCCGCACCTGACCCGTTCGCTCGCTTCGCTCTCGCCGGTGGAGCGCGCGGTGCTCTTGATCGGCGCCTGGGAGCTCGCCGAACGCCCGGAGACGCCGTTCAAGGTCGTGATCAACGAGGCCATCGAGCTGGGCAAGAGCTACGGCGGCACCGACGGCCACAAGTTCGTCAACGGCGTGCTGGAGAAGCTCGCCGTCGAGCTGCGCGCCGGGGAGATCGCCCGCTCCCGGCAGGCGGCCGGACGGGCGACCGAAAATACGGCCTGAGGGCATGCCCTCCGAGTTCGAGCTGATCCGGCGCCATTTCGACCGACCGGCGAAGCACACGCTGCTGGGCGTCGGCGACGACGCGGCGCTGGTCCGGGCGAGCGCCGGCATGGACCTCGCGGTGTCCACCGACCTGCTCGCGGAGGGCACCCACTTCAGCGCCGGCGACGATCCGCGCGCGCTCGGCCACAAGGCGCTCGCGGTCAACCTGTCTGACATGGCCGCCATGGGCGCCGCGCCGCGCTGGGCAACGCTGGCGCTGGCGCTGCCGCGCGCCGACGAAGCCTGGATCGGCGCCTTCGCGGAGGGATTGTTCGCGCTGGCGGATCGCCACGGCGTGGACCTTGTAGGCGGCGACACCACGCGAGGCCCCGGCGCCATCTGCATCACGATCTTCGGCGAGGTGCCGCACGGCCTGGCACTGTTCCGCGCCGGCGCCGCGCCCGGCGACGACATCTGGGTGTCCGGGGAACTGGGCGGCGCCGCGCTCGGCCTGGAGCGTCCGGACATCGCGGCGGCGGCTGCGCGCCTGCACCTGCCCGAGCCGCGCGTGGAACTGGGCGAGCGCCTGCGCGGGCTGGCGACGAGCGCGATCGACGTCTCCGACGGCTTCGCGCAGGACCTGGGCCACATCCTGGAGCGCTCGCACGCCGGGGCGCTGGTGCGCTACGCCGACCTGCCGAAGTTCGCGCCCTTCCCCGACCGCGACACCGAGCGCCGCTGCGTGCTCGCCGGCGGTGATGACTACGAGCTGGTGTTCACCGCGCCGCAGGCGCATCGCGGCGAGATCGAGGCGCTGGGCGCGGAACTGTCGCTGCGCCTCGCCCGCGTCGGCTCGATCCAGCGCGGCGAGCCGAAACTGGTGCTGCTGGACGCAGCCGGCGCCGCGATGCCGGTGCCTCGCGGCTACGATCATTTCGCCGCCAATTCCTCCACATGAGCGCGATCGTCTTCCGCCCGGACGCGCGCTTCGCCTTCAGCCACCCGGCGCATTTCATCGCCCTCGGCTTCGGCGCCGGGCTGTCGCGGTTCGCGCCCGGAACCGCGGGCACGCTGGTGGCGCTGCCCATCTGGTACCTGATCGGCAAGGCCTACGATCCGCTGGTGCTGTTCGGTCTGCTCGGCTTCATGTTCGCCGCGGGGGTCTGGGCCTGCGAGCTCACCGGGCGCCACCTGGGCATCGCCGACCACGGCTCGATGTGCTGGGACGAGGTGGTGGCCTTCCTGCTCGTCCTCGCCCTCTGTCCCGAGGGCCTATGGTGGCAGACCGCCGCTTTTCTCCTATTCCGCGCCTTCGACGTGGTCAAGCCGCCGCCGATCCGCGGCTTCGAGAAGCGCTTCAAGGGCGGCTTCGGCGTGATGTTCGACGACATCCTCGCGGCGGGGTATACGCTGCTGGTCCTGGCGATCGCGAAGAGGCTGTTCTTCTGATGCCGGAATCGCTGGAATCGTTGGACACGCTGGCGGCGCGGGCCGGGCAGGCGCTGAAGGCGGCCGGCGAGCGGCTGGCCACGGCGGAGTCCTGCACCGGCGGCTGGGTGGCGCAGGCGGTGACCGCCATCGCCGGCTCCTCGGACTGGTTCGAGCGCGGCTGGATTACCTATTCGAACGCCGCCAAGCGCGACGAGCTCGGAGTCACGGAGAGAACCCTGGAGCGGCACGGCGCGGTCAGCGAGGAGACCGCGCGCGAGATGGCCGCAGGCGCGCTGCGCCGCGCCGGCGCCGGCGTGGCGCTGTCGGTCACCGGCGTCGCCGGGCCCGG
>JALHLN010000264.1 GCA_022844545.1 Burkholderiales bacterium
CCGGCGCGGTTCTCCACCACCACCGGCTGTCCAAGCACCGGGGTCAGCTTCTCGCCCAGCCAGCGCGACACGATGTCCGTCTGCCCTCCCGGCGGATACGGCGCGATCAGCTTGATGGGCTTCGAGGGCCAGGCCTGGGCGAAAGCCTGGGCCGAGACCAGCAGCAGCAGGGAAAGCAGGATCCGCATGGTGACTCCGTTCATGGTGTTTCCTTCAAATAGGGCTTGTCGCCCGAGATGGTGACCCGGTCCATGACACGGCGGTAGCCGGGGTAGTCATTGACCGCGATGTGCTGGGTGGAGCGGTTGTCCCACAGCGCCAGGGACCCCTGGCGCCAGCGGAAGCGGATCTGGAACTCCGGGCGCTGGCTGTGGCGGTTGAGGAAATCGAGCAACGGCGCCGATTCCGCCTCGGTCATGTCCTGGAAGCGGATCGCGTAGACCCAGTTGACGTAGAGGATGCTGCGCCCGGTCTCGGGATGGGTGCGGATGCAGGGATGCGGCTGCTCTTTCAGCGCCGCATCGCTCGCCTGGATGCGCATGCTCTTCAGGTCGTCGTCGGCGTAGGTCCCCTGCGGGCCGTAGGAGCGCTTGGCGCTGTGCATCACCGTCAGCTTCTCGAGCATGCGCTGCATCGCGGGCGACAGCGCCTCGAAGGCGAGCATCTGGTTGGTCCAGATGGTGTCCCCGCCCACCGCCGGCGACTCGCGCGCGTACAGGCAGGTGCCGAGCACCGGTTCGGGCGAGAACGTCATGTCGGTGTGCCAGCGGCCGCCGAAATTCAGCTTCTTCGCCTCCTGCGGCTCGCGCACGATGCGCATCATCTCCGGATGGCCGTCGAGGGGCTTGATGAAGGGCGTCCGCGCCAGCGGGCCGAAGTGGCGGGCGAAGGCCTTCTGCTGCTCCGGGGTGAGCACCTGGTCGCGCAGGAAGATGACGCAGTGCTCGGCCAGCGCGCGGCGCAGCTCGGCCACCACTTCGGGGGCGAGCGGGCGCGACGCGTCTATGCCCCCTATCTCGGCGCCGCCGGCGCCGCAGACGAGGTTGACTTCGAATCCCCGGTAACGGTCCATCGATTCCTCCTGCCCGGAATGCTAACCTAACGCATCGCAAAGGGAGAACGATCCGTGAACCGCTTCATCTCAGCGCTTGCCGCCCTCGCTTTTTGCTGCACCGCTCAAGCGCAGGCGGATTTTCCGAGCAAGCCTGTGCGGCTGATCACGCCGTTCAACCCCGGCGGGGCGATCGACGTCCTGACCCGGCTGATCGGTGAGCGCCTGTCCACCCGGCTTGGCCAGCCAGTGGTGGTGGAGGCGATCCCGGGAGCGAACACGATCATCGGCACGCAGGCCATGCTCAAGGGTGCCCCGGACGGACATACTTTCATGATCACGACCATGTCCACGACCGTGAACAACCCGGTGATGTACGCCAAGCTTCCGTATGACGCAGCGAAGGACCTCTCCCCGATCACCCAATTGTCGTACGGCAGCGTGTTGCTGGTCGGTCCGGCCACCGCCTCCTACACGGACGTGAAAGGCTTCATCGCCTGGGCAAGGGCGCAGAACCGTCCGATCAACTATGGTTCCTGGGGCGTCGGTTCGTCGGGTCACCTGTATGGCCTGGTACTGCAGCGGGACCATGGGATCAAGCTGAACCACATCCCCTACAAGGGCGACGTGCCGGCGATCGTCGATGTCCAGAACGGCAACCTCGATGTCACGTTTGCCAGCCCGACCAGCGCGAAACCCCGCATCGCAGCAGGCGCGATCAAGCCGTTGGGCATGACGGGCCCGAGGCGCTCGGTGGCGATGCCGGAACTGGCGACCTTCGCCGAGCAGGGCATCAATGGCCTTGACCTGCCGGTCTGGGTCGGGGCCTATGCCCCGGGCGGGACGCCAAAGCCAGTCCGGGAAAGGATTCAGCGTGAATTGCGCGCCATCATCCATGAACCGGACATCACCAAGCGGATGCATGACCAGGGCCAGGTGCCCATCGGCAACACGCCGGATGAATTCGTCGCCAATTTCCAGGCCGACGCGCCGAGATGGGCGGAACTGATCCGCGCCTCTGGAGCGAAGGTCGAATAGAGAACATCCGTTTGCAGACCGACTACGTCCAGCGCTTCATCTTCGAGCACCTCGACATCCGCGGCCGCCTGGTCTGCCTGACCGGCGCCTGGACCAGGATGGTCGAGGGCCGCGGCTACCCGGCGCCGATCGCGGAGCTGCTCGGGCACACCACCGCGCTCGCGGTGCTGCTCGGGGCCAACCAGAAGCAGGACGGCGCCAGCGGCGGCCGCATCACCCTGCAGGTGCAGGGCTCCGGACCAGTGAAGCTGGTGGTCGCGGACTGCACCGCCGACCTGAAGATCCGCGGCACGGCGCATCACGAGGGAGACGACCCAGCGATCGGCGAAGGCAAGCTCGCCCTCACCTTCGAGGACCTCGCCAGCGGGCAGATATACCAGAGCCTGGTGCCCCTGGAGGGCGCCGGCATGGCGGAAATCTTCCGCAACTACCTGGAGCGCTCCGAGCAGCGCACCGCGTACCTGCTGCTGCGCGCCGACGGCGCCGCGCTGTGCGGCCTGCTGCTGGAAAAACTCCCCGGCGCCGACGAGCGCGACGCCGACGGCTGGAACCGCATCGTCCACCTCGCCTCTACGCTGACGCTCGCGGAAACCATGGACGCGCAGCCCTACGACCTGCTGGTGCGCCTCTTCCACGAGGAACTGCTGCGCGTGTTCCCGCTGCATGCGGTCGAATACCACTGCCCGTGGGACCCCGGAAAGGTCGAGGGCGTGCTGCGCGGCCTGGGCCGGCCGGAAGTCGAATCCATCCTCGCCGAGCAGGGCGAGGTGGTGATCAAGAACGAGATGTGCAACCACGAATACCGTTTCGACCGCGCGGCGATCGAGGCGGTCTTCACCTGAAAGACGGGCGTCGCATGGACACCGGAACCGCCTACGGGCTGCCGCAGCCCACCTACCGCAGGGAACTCACCGAAGTCGGCGCCGGCACCCCCATGGGCGAGTTGCTGCGCCGCTACTGGCATCCGGTCGGCCTCGCGGCCGACGCCTCGGCAACGCCGAAGCAGGTCCGCGTCCTGGGCGAGGACCTGATTCTGTTCCGCGACGGCAAAGGCCGCGCGGGTCTCGTCCATCCACGCTGCGCCCACCGAGGTGCCTCGCTGTACTACGGCAAGGTCGAGGAACAGGGCATCCGCTGCTGCTACCACGGCTGGCTGTGGGACGCCGAAGGCCACTGCCTCGAGCAGCCCTGCGAACCCGGCGGCGGCGCGCGGCGCGACAAGTTCCGCCAGCCCTGGTACCCGGTCGAGGAGCGCTACGGCCTCGTCTTCGCCTACCTCGGCCCGCCGTCGCGCAAGCCCGTGCTGCCACGCTACGACTGCCTGGAGGAACTGGGCCCGGGCGAATTCATCGAGACCGACGACTCCTCCATCGGCGGCGGGGGCCCGCAGCTCATACCCTGCAATTGGCTGCAGCACTGGGAGAACGTGGTGGACCCGTTCCACGTGCCGGTGCTGCACGGCTCGTTCTCCGGCGCGCAGTTCGTGAAGGAAATGGGCGTCATGCCGGAGGTGGAATTCTCATCCACGCCGCGCGGCGTGAAGGTGGTCTCCAGGCGCGCGCGCGAGGACGGCAAGCTGCACCGGCGCGTCACCGAAGTGGTGATGCCGACGCTGCGCGTGGTGCCCAATCCGCGCGTGGCGAAGTACGGCCGCGTCGAATCCATCGGCTGGGTGCTGCCCATCGACGACACGAACTTCCGCATCTACGTCGCCGGGCGGGTCACGGAGAAGGGCGAACTGTCGCGGTTCCGCTCGAAGATGGCCGGCAAGTTCTGGTGGGACCTCACCGAGGAAGAGCACCAGAAGTATCCCGGCGACTACGAGGCGCAGGTGAGCCAGGGGAAGATCACGTTCCACTCCGAGGAGCACTT
>JALHLN010000265.1 GCA_022844545.1 Burkholderiales bacterium
GAGCCGCAGACCTTGTTGATGGTCATGGCCGGCACCATGTCCGGCAGCCCGGCCCAGATCGCCGCCTGGCGCGCCGGGTTCTGCCCGACCGCCGCGGTGAGCACCTGGCCCATGATGACTTCCGACACCTGGTCGGGGGCGACGCCGGCGCGCTCGAGGGCCTTCCTGATGATGTGCGCGCCCAGCCTGGCCGCGGGCACGCTCGCGAGCGAGCCGCCGAACTTGCCGATCGCGGACCGCGCCGCGCCTACGATGACGATCTCTTCCATGGTTGCCGACTCCTCGATTGGGGCCTCAGGCCCTTTGTTTCACATAGCGACCGGGCGCAGGCTCGATCGCGGGGTATTGCGCGCTGCCTGCTCGCGCCGGGGCGGGACGCGTCCCGCCCTTGAATCCTTCCAGCCACGCGGACCACTGCGTCCACCAGCTGCCCGGGCGCTCCTCGGCCTTCGCCAGCCAGCGCTCCGGGTCGGCGTCTGGGGACGACGACTGCGCACCGCCCATCCAGTAGCTGCGCTTGCCCTTCGCCGCCGGGTTGATGACGCCGGCGACATGGCCGCTCGCGCCCAGCACGAAAGTCTTGTCGCCGCCCAGCAGCGCGAGCGACCGGTACGCCGCGCGCCAGGGCACGATGTGGTCTTCGCGCGTGGCGAGGATGAAGCTCGGGCGGTCGACCCGCCCCAGGTCCACCGGCACGCCGCAGTTGTGCAGCGCGCCCGGTACCCGCAGCCTGTTCTCCAGGTAGGTGTTGCGCACGTAGCTGCAGTACATCGGCCCGGGCAGGTTGGTGCTGTCGGAATTCCAGTACAGCAGGTCGAAGGCCGCCGGGCCGCCGCCCTTCAGGTAGTTGTTCACCACGTAGGGCCAGATGAGGTCGTTGGCGCGCAGCGAGGAGAACACGAACGCCAGGTCCGAACCCGGCAGGATGCCGCCCTTGCCGATGCTCGCCTCGCGCAGCGCCACCGACGGCTCGTCGATGAACAGCCCCAGCTGTCCCGGCTCCTCGAAATCGAGCATGGTGGTGAGGTAGGTCACCGCCTCGACCGCGTCCTCGCCCTTCGCCGCCATCACCGCGAGCGCGGCGCCCAGCAGCGTGCCGCCGACGCAGAAGCCCAGCGCGTTGACGCGGTCGGCGCCGCTCACCTCGCGCGCGACGCGGATCGCCTCGAAGATCCCGAGGCTGACATAGTCGTCCCAACCGTAGTGACCCTGCTCAGGCCCGACGTTGCGCCAGGACACCATGAACACGGTGTGTCCCTGCGACACCGCGTAGCGCACGAAGGAGTTCTCCGGCTGCAGGTCGAGGATGTAGAACTTGTTGATGCACGGCGGCACCATCACCAGCGGCCGCTTGCCGGCCTCGGGCGTGGCCGGGTCGTACTGGATGAGCTGGATGAGGTCATTCTCGAACACCACCTGGCCCGGCGCGGTGGCAAGGTTGCGACCCACCTCGAAGGCCGACTCGTCGGTCTGGCTGACGCGGCCCTTGCGCGCGTCGCCCATCACGTTGGCGAGGCCCTGGGTCAGGCTCTCGCCGCGGGACTGCAGCGCCAGCTTCAGGACCTCGGGATTGGTGGCGGCGAAATTGGCCGGGCTCATGGCGTCGATCCACTGCCGCAGCGCGAAGCGCAGCCGTTCCTTGGCCTGGCCCTCGACTTCCGCCCCGTCGGCCAGCTCGGTGAGGTAGCGCGCGGCGAGCAGGTAGGAGCGCCGCACGTAGTCGTAGTAGGCGTTGTCGCGCCACTCGCGCGCGGCGAAGCGCCGGTCGCCGGGCTCGGGCGAGGCGGGCGGGGCCTCGCCCAGGCCGAGCATCGCCTCCCACAACTGCTTCTGCTCCTGCAGGTACTTCGACTGCAGCGCCGCGAGCCTGGCCGAACTGCGCGCCAGGGCCGCGACCAGGCCGGCGTCAGGCTGCAGCAGCGGCATCCAGCCCTGCGTGACCTGGTTGCCCCCGCCCGCGATGGCCTTCATCAAGGCCTCGGGAATGAAGGTCGCGGGAGTCGTATTGGGCGTGGCGTTAAGCAGGCGCGGGTTCCGTGGAATGCCAGAATAACCGCCGGATTTTGCGCCGCACAATCGGGGCCCGTCAATCGGCCTGCCGCAGGTCGCGGAAATCCAATTTAACCTATTGATTAAAATGACATTTCAGTACCAAGTCGGCTGGCCCAACCTTCGCTGCCCGGGCGCGTCGGCGAGCGCAAGTGCCTGGTTACTCCGGCGCACGGAGTCGAAAGTCTGTACTGCATCGCCGCAGCCATTCCTGCAGCAGCGATGCGCGGTGGCGATCGATCGGCCGGATCACGCGCCAATCCAGCACCTAGTGCGCGTGCAATGCCGTCGAAGCGATGCCCGCGATCAGCACCCCCAGCAGCACCAGCGCCACCTGCGGCAGGGACTGGGCGAGCGATGAGCGCCGCATCATCTCGGGCAGCAGATCCGATAGCGCGACGTAGATCAGGCTCGAGGCGGCCAGTGCCAGCACATACGGCAGCAGGCCGCGCGCTTCGTCGAGCACGAAGTAACCGACGACACCGGCCACCACTGCCGACATTCCCGAGATCAGATTGAAGGCGAACGCGCGGCGCCGGGTAAAGCCGGCGTTCAGCAGAACCATGAATTCGCCGAGCTCGTGCGGAATTTCGTGCGCCAGCACGGCCATGGTGGCGATGATTCCGAGCTGCGTGTCGACCAGAAACGCGCCCGCGATCGTGACGCCGTCGGCGATGCCGTGAAACGCGTCGCCGATCAGGATCGCCGTGCCGCCGCGCCCCGCCTGGCGCGCGTCATGCCCCGCTTCGTGATGATGCGCATCACCCTCGTGATGATGCGAATGCGGAAACAGCGACAGCTTCTCCAGCATGAACAGCCCCAGGAAGCCGGCCATCATCGTCCATCCGATCGCGTGAGGGGCGGCCTCGCTGTTGTATGCCTCGGGCACCAGGTGCGTGACGGCGGTCGCCAGCAGCAATCCGGCCGACACCGGTACCAGCAATTCGATCAGCGAGCCCAGATAACGGAAGCTCAACAGCCCCGCGAGCCCGACCGATATCGCATTGGACAGCAGGTTGGCCAGGACGATGTAGGCGAGTGTCATCGATCGGGGACCAAGGCAGGCGCCTCGGGCGCGCGCGTATTGCCGGCCGGCGGCAAGGTCAATCCGGCGCTGCCCGCGTGACTTTGCATGAGAATCCCCCCCTTTTTCCTGTGACGTGGTTCCGGCGCACCGTCGCGCAACGGTGCTTGTGTCGCCTCGCGGGCCATGACCAGAAAAAACCGTGCAATCTATCCGCTTGGCACCCGATGGGCAATAGCGGGCGCCGATTCTACGCTAGGCGATCCATACCAGTGCCGCCATGCGCTCGGTGGCGCGGTCGCGCCGGTAGGAGAAGAACCGCGCCGAATCGGCGTGCGTGCAATGCGCGCCGCCGGACACCCGCTCGACTCCGAGCGCCGCGAGGCGCTGCCGGGCGACCGCGTAGAGGTCGAGCAGCCAATGGCCGGGTCGCGTCGCGGTGAAAGCGCTCGAAGCATTCGGGTCGCGCGCGATGAATGCCGCGCGCACTTCCTCGCCCACCTCGTAGGCGCGAGGCCCGATCGCAGGCCCCAGCCAGGCAAGCAGCGAACCGGGCGGCACGCCCATGCGCGCCACCGTTTCCTCGAGCACGCCGGCGCACAGCCCGCGCCAGCCGGCGTGCGCGGCGCCGACGGCGCTGGCATCCGCCGCGGCAAACAGCACCGGCATGCAGTCCGCCGCCATGACGACGCACACTTCGCCGCGCCGCCGCGTGACGCTCGCGTCCGCCGCCGCACCCTCTTCAAAGGGCGCCTCGAGGACGGTGGTGCCGTGCACCTGCCGCATCCAGCGCGGCTCGGCCGGGACGAGCGCGCGCAGTTTCGCCCGCGCCGCCGCCTGCTTCATGTCGCCCATGGCGCGCGTGGTGACCAGCGCGCGCACCGCGG
>JALHLN010000266.1 GCA_022844545.1 Burkholderiales bacterium
GGTCCGCCGGCGCCGCGCCGCGACGCGCCAGGCGCGCCTCCAGTCCCTCGGGTACCGGGACCTCCATCGCCGCGCGCAGTTCGGCCTCGAACGCGAAATGATCGCGGTGCGTCTCGGCGCATGCGGGGCAGGTCAGGCGATGCGTGCGCATCGCTTCGGTCTCGCCCTCGCCCGCGAGCAGGACCCGGCGGTAGTCGAGGCAGTTCATGGCTGTGCTCCCTTGCGATCGCGCGCGCGCGAGGGCTCGACCAGGCGCCGCAGCGCCTGGCGCGCCCGCGTCAGCCGGGTCATCACCGCACCCTCGGTCGTCTCCAGCATGGCGGCGATCTCGCCGCAGCTGAAACCGCCCAGCACCTGCAGCGCGAGCGGTTCGCGCAGCCCGGGGGGCAGCGCGCCCAGCGCGTCGCGCATCTCGAGGCCGAACAGGTTCGCGCGCGGGTCGGCGATTTCCGTGTGCGCGTCCTCGAGGCTCTCCAGTCCCGGCACGCCGCCGCGCGCGCGATAGAACTCGTTGCGCACGATCGTGAACAGCCAGGGCTTCACCGCGGCGCCGTCCTTGAGCGCGGGGAAGGCCCGCAGGCCGCGCAACAGCGCTTCCTGGACCACGTCCTCCGCGAGATGGCGGTCGCGCGCCAGCCAGAAGGCGAAGCGATACAGGTCGCGCGCATGGGTGCGGACGGCCTCATCGAAGGTCACGCCGTGGCCTCGGCCAGGCCCGCGCGCAACCGGCGCCGGGCCCGATGCAGCAGGACCGCGCAGTAGTTGGCGGAGATCGACAGCGCGCGACAGGCTTCCTCGGTGCTCATGCCCAGGACATCCCGCATCAGGAACACCTCTCCCGCCCGCGGCGGAAGCGCGGCCAGGCAGCGATCCATTTCACCCAGCGCCTGGCGCTCGGCCAGCGACTGTTCCGGGTTGCGGGCCGTGCAGGCGACAGTGTCCTCGAAAAGCGGCTCGTATTGATCGCGCACGGTGCGCCGCACGCAATCGACGATCTTGTGCTTCAGGATCCCGGTGAGCCAGGTCCCCAGCGCGGCCCGGCCGTGGAAGCTGCCGCCGGCCGCGAGCGCCGCCAGCAGCGCCTCCTGCACCGCGTCTTCCGCGTGCACCGGATTGCGCAGGCGGCTTCTTGCGTAGCGCAGCAGCTGTTCCCTGCAGCGCCCGATTTCCTCGGCGGTGACAACTGCGGCGTCCGCTTGGTCCATCGCCCGGCCTCGCTGGCTGTTGTTGTGGGTGCCCGATAAAGGAGACCCGCGTTTCGCGTCATTCCTTACAATCCGCTCTCCACCTTTGCGAGGTACATATGCAACTCTTTGACCTGAATGGGAAAGTAGCCATCGTCACCGGCGGCAACGGCGGCATCGGCTTGGGGCTCGCGCGCGGCCTGGCGACGGCGGGCGCGAAGGTGGTGGTCGCCGGCCGCAACGCGGCCAAGAGCGCCGCAGCGGCGAAGGACATCGGCGGCGACGCCATCGAGGTGGACGTGACGAGCGAAGCGTCTTTGCAGGCCCTGGTAAGCGGGACCGTGAAGCGCCACGGGCGCCTGGACATCCTGGTGAACAACGCCGGCATCAACATCCGCAAGCAGCCGCAGGAGTACACCCTTGCCGAGTTCCACGAGGTCATGAACACCAACTTGACCAGCGCCTTCCGCTGCTCGCAGCTCGCCTACCCGGAGTTGAAGAACTCGGGCGGCGGCAAGATCATCAACATCGGCTCCATGATGTCCATCTTCGGCGCCTCCTTCACCACCCCCTACGCCGCCTCCAAGGGCGGCATCGTGCAGATGAGCCGCGCCATGGCCTGCGCCTGGGCGAAGGACAACATCCAGGTGAACTGCGTGCTGCCGGGCTGGATCGACACCGATCTCACCAAGGGCGCACGCCAGCAGGTCGAGGGACTGCACGAGCGGGTGCTGGCGCGCACGCCGGCCGGGCGCTGGGGCGACCCGGCCGACTTCGCGGGCATCGCGGTGTTCCTCGCCAGCCGCGCCTCGGACTTCCTCACCGGCACCGCGATCCCGGTGGACGGCGGCTACTCCGTGCAGGGCTGAAAATGTGCACGATCGTACACATCCACCCGCCGCCGGCGCACCCGGAACTACTCCACCTCGCCGCCGAAAGCCAGGCTCTCGTCGCCCTCGGCGCGCGGATGGCCGAATGAGACCCAGCCACGGCGCGAAAGGACCATCTCCTCGCGATGCAACCGGGTTTCCCGGCCATCGATGGTCACATAGGTGCCGTTCGTGCTGTGATCGGACAGCACGAACCGGTCCCGCCGCCGTTCGATGGTGCAATGCTGGCGGGAGGCGAGCTGGTCGAGCACCACCAGGTCGCAGGCGGTGTCGCGCCCGACGACGATGGCCTGCGCCGGATCGGCCAGCTCGCGCACCTCGCCCTCGTAGCTCAGCTTCAGGACTTCGCGCTGCGACCGGGACGGGCGTGGCAGGGGCACGATGGTTGATTCGCCGTCGACACGCCACAGCAGCTCGCACAGGTCCAGGTCCGCGGAGATCCCGCGGACGCGAACGCCGTTGACGCGGCGCATCGCGCTGCGATAAGGCGCACCGAGCCGGCGCGCCGTTTCATCCGAGGTCAGGATGGTGCCGCCGATCGCCTGGTCGGCGAGCCGCGCGGCAAGGTTGACCGTGGTGCCGAAAAGATCCTGCTCGACGCGCACCAGCGGCCCGTGGTGGAACCCGACCGCGAGCGCGAACGGGGCCCCGGCCACCGGCGTCAGTTTGTCCATCGCCTCGTGCATGGCCGCAGCGACATCCGCCGCGCCGTCCGCAGTCTCCGCCAGCAGCATGAGTTTGTCGCGCAGTCTCTTGACTACCCGGCCGCCCTTGGCCTTCGCCGCAAGCTCCAGCTTGCCCAGGCACCAGCCAAGGGCCTCTTCGTAGAGGGCGACGGCCCCCGGCGTGAACGCGTCTGGGCCGCCAATGACCCGTGCGAACAGCGTGGAACCATCGCGCGTCGTGTCCATGCGACACACGCTACCGCACCGCACTAGGGGCTTGGCGAGGAACTATCTGACATTTCCTGACAGTTCGCAGCTGTCACGGAACCGTCACCGCGGCGCCCTATTTGGCGGCAAATGTGCACGATCGTGCACATTGGAGAACGCGGCGCGGCCATGGTCAGAACAGCGAGTAGCCGCCGTCGATGAGGAAGGTGTCGCCGGTGTGGTACGAACTGGCGTCGCTGACCAGGTAGATCGCGATGGCGCCGAAGTCCTCGGGCTTGCCCCAGCGCCTCGCCGGCACCCGGGGCAGCACCTTGTCGCGGAACTTGTCCCAGTTGAGCGCCTTCTCGGTCATCGCGGTGTCGATCCAGCCCGGCAGGATGGCATTCGCCCGGATGCCGTGGCGCGCGAACTCGACCGCCAGCGCGCGCATCATGGAAATCAGGCCGCCCTTGGTGGCGGCGTAGTGCTCGCCGCGCGGCTGGCCGGAGATGGCCGCGAGGCTCGCCGTGCCCACCAGCGCGCCGCCCTGCCCGTGCCCGACCATGTGCTTGGCCGCGGCGCGCAGGGTGTAGAAGGCGCCGTCCAGGTTCACGCGCGTGACGCGATGCCATTCCTCCGCGGTGAGCGAGGTGAAGGACTCGACCCCCGCGCGGCCGCTGACCCCGGCGTTGGCGAAGCAGGCGTGCAACGGGCCGAGCTGCGCCACGGTCTCGGAGAAGCGTTCCGTCACTTCCGCCTCGTTGCCGACGTCGCAATGCAGCGCCAGCGCCTTCGCGCCGTGGCCCTTCAGCTTCGCCAGCGCGGCGGCGTTCTTCTCCAGGTTGGTGCCCCAGATGCACACCGCGGCGCCCGCCTGCGCCAGCGCTTCGGCCATGCCCAGACCGATGCCGCTGTTGCCGCCGGTGATGAGGACGGACTTGCCCCTGAGGTCGAAGGCGCCGTAGGCCATGCGGAATTCTAGATCGGGACGCTTGCGCTGTAACGCCCGCCTC
>JALHLN010000267.1 GCA_022844545.1 Burkholderiales bacterium
GGCACCGCCGCCATGGCCTGGACCAGGTGGCGATGGCCTTTCCAGCTGCGCAGGGTGGCGACGATGCCCACCAGCACGCGGTCCTCCGGCAGGCCGAGGCGCGCGCGCGCGGCCGCCCGCTCGCCCTCGCCGCCGGGCCGGAAGCGCCCGGCGTCGATGCCGGTGGGCACCGACTCGATCCTGGCCGCGGGGAAGCCGTTGCGCTCCACCAGCTGGCGCCGCAGCGCCTCGCCGGTGGTGACGATGCGCGACGCGGCGCGGGTGTAGAGCCAGCGGGTGAGCGGATCGCGCGGCACCGCGGCCGAGATGTGCCGCGTGCGCACGATCGGCGTTCGCGACTTGAGCGCCAGGCGCGCGAGCGCCGTCAGCCAGGAGTCGGTGGAGCTGTGCGTGTTGACGACGTCGCAGGGGTTGGCGCCGAACCAGGACATCAGCGCGCCGACGCCCACCGGGCGCTTGCGGCCGATGGGCAGCGCCACCACCGGCACGCCCCAGTTGGCCGCCTCGAGGTGGATGCGCGCCTCCGGGGGGCAAAGCAGCGTCACCTGGTGCCCGCGCCGCATCAGGCCTTGAGACTCGGCGAGGATGCGGATCTCCTGCCCGCCCCAGCCGAGGGACGATTCGGTGTGGACGATGCGCAGCCGGGCCGGAACCGCTTCGCCGCTCACTTCGCCTGCGGCTCGAGGAATTGCATGCGGTAGAGCCTCGCGTAGGCGCCCTCGCGCGCGAGCAGTTCCGCGTGCGTGCCGGTCTCGGCGACCCGGCCGCGCTCCAGCACCACGATCCGGTTCGCGCGCTCGATGGTGGAGAGGCGATGCGCGATGACGATGGTGGTGCGGCCTTTCATCAGCGTCTCCAGCGCCGCCTGCACCAGGCGCTCGGATTCCGAGTCCAGCGCCGAGGTGGCCTCGTCCAGGATCAGCAGCGGCGCGTTCTTCAGCAGCGCGCGCGCGATCGCGAGGCGCTGGCGCTGCCCGCCCGAGAGGCGCATGCCGTTCTCGCCGATCAGCGTCTGCATTCCCAGCGGCGTGTCGCGGATGAATTCCATGGCATGCGCCGCGACCGCGGCGGCCTCGACCTCGGCGTCGCGCACCCCGCCCATGCGCCCATAGGCGATGTTGGCGCGGATCGTGTCGTTGAACAGCACCACGTCCTGCGACACCAGCGCGAGGTTCGCCCGCAGGCTCTCGAGGGTCAGGTCCTGCAGGTCGTGGCCATCGAGCAGGATGCGCCCGCCGTCCGGCGCGTAGAAGCGCGGCAGCAGGTTGACGAGCGTGGTCTTGCCGCCGCCGGAGCCGCCCACCAGCGCCACGGTTTCGCCCGGCATGACCGCCAGGCTGACCCCGTCCAGCGCCGGCTGGGTGCGGGTGGCGTAGGTGAAGCGCACGTCTTCGAACACCACTTCGCCCTTCGCGCGCTCGAGCGTCACCCTGCCCTCGTCCTTCTCCACCGGCGTGTCGATCAGGCCGAACACGCTCTCGGCGGCGGCGAGGCCGCGCTGCAGCGGGGCGTTGACCTCGGTGAGGCGCTTGAGCGGCGACAGCAGCATCAGCATCGCGGTGATGAAGGAGGCGAACTCGCCCACGCTGACGCGCGAGGAGGCGGCCTCGCCCAGCGCGATGTAGACGATGACGGCGAGCGCGGTAGCGGCCAGGATGTGGGTGACCGGCGTGGTGAGCGAGGCCGGCACCGTGTAGCGCATGTGAAAGCCGCGCAGGCGCTGGTTGGCGCGCTCGAAGCGCCGCGCCTCGTAGTCCTGGCCGCCGAATACCTTGACGACCTTGTGGCACTCGATGGTCTCCTCCAGCACGTGCACCAGCTCGCCGGTGGCGTTCTGCGCCTCGCGCGTCATGCTGCGCAGGCGCGAGGACAGCAGGCGCACGAAGAGCGCGATCGGCGGCCCCACCGCGAGCGCGATCAGCGTGAGCTTCCAGTCCAGCCACAGCAGCCAGGCGAGCAGGCCGATCACGGCGATGGAATCCTTCACCACCACCGTGAGCACGCCGGTGGCGGCGGCCGCGACGCCGGTGACGTCGTAGGCGACCTTCGAGAGCACCGCGCCCGAGCTGTGGTCGTCGAAGTACCTGGCGGGGAAGCGCACCAGGCGCGAGAACATCTCGGCGCGCAGGTCGAGCACGACGCGGTGCGCGACCCAGGCGAGGCAGTACGACGAGGCGAAGCTCAGGATCCCGCGCAGGACGAAGATGCCGACCAGCGCCGCGGCGAACACGAGCGGCGGCCACGCCGGCTGCGCCCCGGCGCCGAAGCCGCCGTCCAGCAGCGGTTTCATCATCGCGGGAAACAGCGGCTCGGTCGCGGCGGCGCCCACCATGCCCAGGACCGCCAGCGCGAACACCTTCAGGTACGGCCGCACGTAGGACAGCAGGCGCAGGTACAACGCGCCCGAGGACGGCGCCGGGGTCACTTCTCCGCCTCTGCCTTGGGCGGCGCGGACCGGGATGGCGCGGGTTTTGCCTGTAATCGTTTAACAAACTCGATCGCGCGCGGATGGCCCTTGCGCGCCGCATCCAGCATCCAGCCGTAGGCCTCGCTCGCATCCGCCTTCACGCCGCGGCCCTCGGCGTACATCAAGCCCAGGGAGTAGGTCGCCTCGAGGTGACCTTGCCGCGCGGCCAGCCGCAGCCATTTGGCCGCTGCGGCCTCGTCCTTCTGCACGCCGAACGCGCCGCGGGCGTAGATGGTCGCCATCCGGTACTCCGCCTCCGGCAGGCGCTGGGCGGCCGCCTCGACGAGCAGGCGCAACGCCACCTGCTCGTCCTTCTCCACGCCCTGACCGGTGCCGTAGAGCAGCGCAAGGCGGTACTGGGCGTCGCGGTCCTTGCCTGCCGCCGCGCGCTGCAGCAGCTTGGCGGCGGCCTCGGGGTCCTTCTGCAGCCCGGCGCGGCCCTCCAGCTGCAGCATTCCAAGCAGGTACAGGCCGCGCGGCTCGTCCTGCGCCACGGCCTTCTCGATCCAGCTGCGCGCCGCATCGATGTCCGCGGGACCGCCGCTGCCTTCGAGCAGCATCTCGCCCAGGTTCGACTGCGAGCGCGCGTAGCCCCGCTCCGCTGCGCTGCGATACCAGGTGCGCGCCGCCTCGAGGTTGCGCAGCTTGTCCGGCGCGCGCTGGTAGACGACCGCAAGATTGTGTGCTGCGTCCACGCGCCCCTTGAGCGCGCCGATGGAGAACTGCTCGATGGCGCGAGCCTCGCTCCGAGGCACGCCGCGCCCGCTGACGTAGAGCATCCCCAAAAGGAGCGCGGCGCCGGCGTCGCCATCGCGCGAGAGCTTCTCCAGCGCCTCGCGCGCCTCCTGCTGGCCGCCGGCGGCGCGCTTCGCGAGGTCGGCGAGTTCCTCGTTCGTTGCGCCGAAGACCGGAGCGACGACGAGCATGAGCAGCAGCGCGAGGACGCGCATCAGCCCCTCCCAGCCGAAGGCGCCAGCCTTGAATACAGTGCCACCAGTTCGTCCGCCATCTTGTCGATCCCGAAGTTCTCCGCGCACGCCCGTGCCGCCGTCCCCATGCCCGGACCGGCCACTGCCGCGCCGCGCATCAAGCTCGCCAGTTCCGCGACGTCGGCCGGATCGCAGACCCATCCCGATTGGCCGGGCCGGACCACTTCGGCCGCGCCGCTGCGTCTGCCGACGATCACCGGTACTCCCATCGCCAGCGCTTCCAGAACGGTGTTGGGAAAGGGGTCGTAGCGCGTTGGAAGGATAAAGCAATCGGCCGCCGCATACAGGGGCCGGACATCCTCGCGGCCGCCGAGGAACTGTACCTTGCCGGCGAGTCCAGCCGCCTTCGCCTGTCCGGCGAATCGAGCCGCCTGTCGGTCGCGCCCGGCCACCACCAGCCGGAAACGCTCCTCGTGGCACTGCGCCAGCGCGGCGATGGCCGCATCCAGCCCTTTGCGCGCGAACCCCGAGCCGACGAACAGGAA
>JALHLN010000268.1 GCA_022844545.1 Burkholderiales bacterium
CAACATCGGCCCGGTCGCGGACGCGCTGCTCGACGCGATGGGCGCGCCGTTCACGGTCGCCTGCCCGGCCTTCCCGACCAACAAGCGCACCGTCTACCTCGGGCACCTGTTCGTCGGCGAGCAGCTGCTGTCGGATTCGCCGATGAAGGACCATCCGCTGACGCCGATGCGCGACGCGAATCTCGTTCGCGTGCTCGGCCGCCAGACCAGGCGCAAGGTCGGCCTCGTTGCGCTGCCGACGGTGCGCCAGGGCGCCGCGGCGATGCGCGCGTCGTTCGAAGGACTGAAGGCTTCAGGCCACGCCCACGCGATCGTCGATGCCGTATCGGACGAAGACCTGCTGGCGCTGGGCGCCGCATGCGCGGATTTGCCGCTCCTCACCGGAGGATCGGGCATCGCCATGGGCTTGCCGGCGAACTTCGGCATACGCAAGGGAGCGGGCGAGGCGCTGCCGGCGGTAGGCGGCCATGCCGCGGTGCTGTCGGGGAGCTGTTCGGCGCAGTCCAATGCGCAAGTGGCGCAATGGCTGAAATCACGTCCGGGGTTTCGCATCGATCCGCTCCAGCTCGCCGAGGGAGCGGATCTCGCGACCGCCGCGATCGACTGGGCGACGCCGAAGCTCGCGGCAGGTCCGGTGCTGGTCTATGCCACCGCGGCGCCTGACGATGTGCGAGCCGCGCAGGCGCGTCTTGGCGCGCAGCGCGCGGGCGAGCTCGTCGAGCATTGCCTTGCCCGCATCGCAAAGGGCCTGGTCGCGCAGGGCGTGCGGCGCCTGGTCGTGGCCGGCGGAGAAACCTCGGGGGCCGTGGTGAACGCGCTTGGCGTGCCGGCGCTGCGCATCGGTCCGCAGATCGACCCTGGCGTGCCCTGGACCCAGTCGCTGGGCGAGCCGCCTCTCGCGCTCGCGCTCAAGTCGGGTAACTTCGGCGCCGTGGATTTCTTCGACAAGGCGCTGGGAATGCAAACATGAGCGAAGCAAGGCTGCGCGACGACATCTGCCGGCTGGGCGCATCCATCTATGAGCGCGGCCTGACGCACGGATCGACCGGAAACGTCAGCGCGAAGTGCGATGACGGCTGGCTGCTCACGCCGACGGGCTCCAATCTGGGCCGGCTCGATCCGGCGCGGCTGTCCAAGCTTGATTGGAAGGGAAACCTGGTATCGGGCGACGCCCCGTCCAAGGAAGCCTTCCTGCACCTGGCGATGTACGAGGAACGGGCGAAGAACGCGGCGGTGGTGCACCTGCATTCGACGCACTCGGTGGCGGTCTCGGTGCTGGAAGGCGTCGACCCGGCCGACGTCCTGCCGCCACTCACCGCCTATTACGTGATGCGCATCGGCAGCCTGCCGCTGGTGCCCTACTACGCCCCCGGCGACATGGCGCTCGCGCAGGCGGTGCGCGGGTTCGCCGGCAGGCACCATGCGGTACTGCTCGCCAACCATGGTCCCGTGGTCGCCGGATCGTCGCTGTCCGCGGCGGCGGACGCGGTCGAGGAACTGGAGGCGACCGCGAAGCTGTTTCTGCTCCTGCGCCACGAGAAAGTCCGCTGCCTGACGCCGGAACAGGTGGCCGACCTGCGCCGGAAGCATCCGGTGTGAAGGTCGGTCTCGCCGCCAGCCGGTCGCTACGGCAGGGCGCGCGCTCGCAGCTCATCCGGCTGGTCCGGCGGCATGCGCCCCTGCTGCGGCAGGCCACGGTGTTCGCGGTGGGCGGAACCTGCGACGCGATCCGGCGTGCCCGGTTGCCGGGCATGCGCGAGGCCCTGGTCCGCCTGCCGCGAGGGTTCGAAGGCGGCCTGATGCGCTTGGTGGCGCAGGTGGTGGAGGCGCGTCCGGAGGACGCGCTCGATCTGGTGATCTACCTTTTGGATCCGAACGACCCGACCTCAGTGTTTCCCGAGGCGCAGGCCCTGAAGCGCCAATGCGTCGTCCATGGCAAGCCGTTTGCCTCGACCTTCGCCGGCGCCGACGAGTGGCTGCGGCTGGTCGCGGGCCGCAGCCTGCCGCCGCGGCTACTCGCGGCGCAGACGCTGGCGCTCGTGGCGCATGACCGCCTCAAGCCCGACATGGTGGCGTTCGCGCGCCGGCATTTCGCGTTGCTGTCGCGCTTCAAGGCGCGGGTCGCGACCGGCACCACCGGAGGCCTGCTGCAGGCCATGGCGCGCAAGCGCGGCGCGCGCGACTGGATCGCGCCGATGCGCTCCGGGCCGATGGGCGGCGACGCGCAGATCGCGCGCATGCTGCTCGAGGGTGCCTGCGACCGCGTGATCTTCTTCGAGGACCCGCTGGTGGCGCGGGAACATGAGGCCGACATCCAGCTGCTGGAGCGGGCGGCGCGCGTGGTCGGCGAGCGGGCGGTGTGCCTGAACGACCCGGCGAGCGCGGAGCGCTGGGCGCGCGCCCTGAGCCGGGCGCCCTGATGTAACCGATCGGTTACATCGGGGCCGGCGTCAGGCCTTCTTCTGCTCTTCCAGCCGGTCGGTCGCCGGCGGCGGGGTGCGCGACAGCGCCGCGATCTCCGCGCGCAGCGCCGGGGTCATGTCCACCTTGACCGCGTCCAGCGAGGCCTGCAGCTGCTCGAGGTTGCGCGCGCCGATGATGGGTGCGGTGACCGCGGGGTGCGCCCCGACCCAGGCCACGGCGGTGCTGACCGGATGCAGGCCCTTCGCCTTGCAGAAGCCGACGTAGCGGTCGGCGACCTCGAACATCCACGCCTCGCCGTAGCGCGCCTCGTACATCTTGTTCGACTTCAGGCGCCCGGCGGCGCCGGCGCCGGTGTACTTGCCCGAGAGCAGGCCGGCGGCGCCGGGGCTGTAGGGGATGACGGCGACGCCGTTGGCCGCGCACATCGGCAGGATCTCGACCTCGGCCTGGCGCTTGACCAGGTTGTACATCGGCTGGTGCACCTGCAGCCGCGCCCAGCCGTGGCGCGCCTGCACACCGAGCGCGAGCTGCGTCTGCCAAGCCGACCAGTTGCTCACCGCGGGGTAGAGCACCTTGCCCGAGCGCACCATGTCCTCCAGCGCGCGCATGGACTCCTCGATCGGCGTGCGCGCATCGAACTGGTGCAGGAACAGGACGTCGATGCGGTCGGTGCCCAGGCGCTTCAGGCTCGCCTCGACGGCGCGCGTGACATGGCGCCGCGAGGTGCCGCGCGCGTTGATGTCCTCCGACGACGGGTTGTAGCACTTGGTGGTGATGACCAGGTCGTCGCGGTGGCCCTTCATGAGGCGGCCGAGGATCTGCTCGGCGGCGCCCTTGTTGTACTGGTCGGCGCAGTCGTAGAAATTGATGCCCGCGTCCCGCGTCGCCTTGTACATCGCGGCCGAGGCCGCCTCGTCGGCGTCCCCGCCGAAGGACATGGTGCCGAAGCACAGTTCCGAGACCTGGACGCCGGTACCGCCAAGAGGTTTGGTTTTCATGGGGCGATCTTATAGGATGCAGCGCAGGTCCAGCCAATGCCGTTCACCCGCGCCGCCCGAAACGTGATCCACGTCCTCCGCGTCCTCCTCGTCCTCGCGGCCGCGGGTTGTGCCACGCCCGAGCCGAAGGAGACCGCGGTCATTGCCGCCTCGCGCGGCACGATCTCGACCTGGAACGAGATCCAGGTGGGCGACTACCACGTCAAGGACAGCCAGGTGTTCGTCGCCCTGCCGCCGGTCACCGGGCCGGATCCCGGGCTGCTCGGCATCCTGATCGAGCGCACGCGCGTGGCCGACGCCATCGGCAACCACGGCGCCGCGCTCGCGCTGAAGTTCGACCGGGAGCTGGAGGATGCGCTCAAGCGCCATGCGCGGGCCGAGACGCGCCAGGTCGGGTTCCGCATCCTGGAGACCGACGGCGACGCGGACTACCTGCTGCTGCCGTATGTCCGGATGGACCTGCGGCCGGACGGCCGGACGGCGCCGGAGTTCCTGCTGGTGGTCCGCTA
>JALHLN010000269.1 GCA_022844545.1 Burkholderiales bacterium
GCCCGTCATCGAAAGCGCCTGTTGCTTCATTTGGTTATCGCTCCGTCGTCCCATTACTATTCAACGCATGATCGAGTTTCGGGATGACAGAAATGACCGGTAATTCAGAGTTTCCCTAGACGGTGGATCTTGGCATTCGCGGCCGGCGAGCGATCGTCTCCGGCGCGAGCAAGGGACTCGGCCGTGCCTGCGCCGCGTCGCTCGTCGCGGAAGGCGTTTCAGTAGCGATCGTAGCGCGCACCGAAGCAACGCTTCTCCAGGCCGCGAAGTCCATGGGCGGGAGCGTATTGCCCATCGTGGCGGATATTGCGAACGCCGAAGGCAGGATGCGCGTACTCCGGGAGTTCCCCGATCCGGACATCGTGGTGAACAACGCGGGCGGACCGCCTCCCGGCGACTTCCGCGACTTTGAGCGCGAAGATTGGTTGCGCGCGCTCGACGCCTCGATGCTCGCGCCGATCGAGATGATGCGCCTCACCGTGGATGGCATGATCGCGCGCGGCTTTGGGCGCATCGTCAACGTCACGTCCTATTCAGTCAAGATGCCGATTGACGTGCTGGCCCTCTCCAACGGGGCACGGGCCGGCCTCACCGGCTTCGTCTCCGGGCTGGCAAGGCAGGTCGCGCGCCACAACGTGACCATCAACAATCTCCTGCCCGGTGTCTTCGACACCGAGCGGCAGCAGGCCACTGTGTCGGCAGTTGCCAGGAAGAGCGGCATAGACATGGCCGAGATGCGACGACGCAAGGTGCTGTCCATACCGGCGCAGCGGATGGGCGATCCGGCGGAGTTCGGGCACTTCTGCGCGTGGCTGTGCAGCGCGCAGGCGGGCTATTTCACCGGGCAGAACGTGCTGCTCGACGGCGGGCTGTATCCGGGGACGCTTTGACCGCCGACGCGATTGCCGCCCATGCCTCCCGCGGCTTCTCCAATGTAACCGATCGGTTACATCGACGCGTTTGCGAGGCGCGATGCCCGCAAGCGGTCCTCATTTCACGCCCAGGCAGTCCTTGATCTGCTGCAGCGCGCCCGGGTCCTCGATGGTGGTGAGGTCCCCCGGGTCGCGACCCTCGGCGAGCGCGGCAATCGACCGCCGCAGCACCTTTCCCGAGCGGGTCTTGGGCAGCAGGGTGACGAAGAACACGCGCCCGGGCCGGCCGATGGCGCCCAGCTGCTGGTTCACCGTCTGCATCACCTCGCCCTCCATCTTCATGCGGCCTTCGGGCGTTGCGACCTGCGCCGGGTCCTTCAGCACCGCGAAGGCCATCGGCATCTGCCCCTTCAGCTGGTCGGCGACCCCCACGACCGCGCACTCGGCGATGCCCGGGTGCATGTTCACCGCCTCCTCGATCTCGCGCGTGCCGAGCCGGTGCCCGGCGACGTTGATGACGTCGTCGGTGCGGCCGAGGATGAAGTAGTAGCCGTCCTTGTCCCGAATGCCCCAATCGAAGGTCGCATACAGCAGCTTGCCGGGGAACATGGAGAAGTAGGTCTTGACGAAGCGCTCGTCGTCGCCCCACAGCGTGCTCATGCAGCCCGGCGGCAGCGGCGGCTCGACCACCACCACGGCCTTCTCGTCGGGTCCGGCTACGGTGGCATCCGACTCGCGCAGCAGCTTGAGGTCGTAGCCGTAGGCGGGGAAGGACGGGCTGCCGAACTTGATCGGCGTCTTCTCCACCCCGGGGGCCGAGGTCAGCACCGGCCAGCCGGTCTCGGTCTGCCAGTAGTGGTCGATCACGGGCTTGCCCAGCCCCTGCGAGATCCAGGCGTGGGTGGGCTCGTCCAGCGGCTCGCCGGCGAGGAACAGGTGCTTGAGCGTGGACAAGTCGTACTTCTTCAGCCAGGCGATGTCGTGCTTCTTCAGTACGCGGATCGCGGTGGGCGCCGAGAACATCACCGCCACCTTGTGGTCCTGCACGATCTTCCACCACACCCCGGCGTCGGGCCGCACCGGCACGCCCTCGTAGATGATGGTGGTCATCCCGGCGATCAGCGGGCCGTAGATGATGTACGAGTGCCCCACCGCCCAGCCGATGTCCGAGGTGGTGAAGATGGACTCGCCCGGCCCGCCGCAGTAGATGTGCTGCATCGAGGCGGCCATCGCCACCGCGTGGCCGCCCACGTCGCGTTGCACGCCCTTGGGCTTGCCGGTCGTGCCCGAGGTGTAGAGGATGTAGGAGGGCTCGCTCGATTCCAGCCAGGCGCAGGGCACCTTGGCGCCCTCGTGCTGCTTCGCCAGCGTCGCCCAGTCCACGTCGCGCTCCGGCACCGACGGCATGGACGGGTCCAGGCCGCGCTTGAGGATCAGCACCTTCGCCGGCGGGAATTTCGACAGCCGGATGGATTCATCCACCAGCGGTTTGTAGGGTACGACTTTCCCCATTCTGCTGCCGCCGTCGGCGGTGACCATGAGACTGGGCTTCGCGTCGTCGATGCGCGCGGCGAGGCTGGCGGCTGCGAAGCCGCCGAACACCACCGAGTGGATGGCGCCGATCCTCGCGCAGGCGAGGATGGCGAACACCGCCTCGGGCATGTTCGGCATGTAGATGATGACGCGGTCGCCACGGCCCACGCCCAGCGCCTGCATCATCGCCGCGACGCGGTTCACCTCGGCATGCAGCTGGCGGTAGGTGAAGGATTGCTCCTGGTCCACTTCCGTGGAAATCCACACCAGCGCCTTCTGCTCCCCGCGCGGCGCCAGATGCCGGTCCACCGCGTTGTGGCACAGGTTGGTCTCGCCGCCGACGAACCATTTCGCGAACGGCGGCCGGGAATAGTCCAGCACCTTCGCGAACGGCTTGTGCCAGTCGATGCGCTTCGCCTCTTCGGTCCAGAAGGCGTCGCGGTCCTTCAGCGACCGGGCGTGGAATTCCTTGTAGGTGGTCATGCGTTCAGGTCGACCACGATGCGGCCGGTCACTTTGGCGTTGATGTAGTCGTCGAATACCGTCGGCAGTTCGGCGAAGGCGATGGTCCTCGCCAGGCTCTTGAGCCCCGCCGGCTTCATGTCCGAACCGAGGCGCTCCCACACCTTGCGCTCCAGCTCCGGGCTCGGCGCGTCCGTGGAATTGATCCCCAGCAGCATGGCGCCGCGCAGGATGAAGGGCATCACGGTGGTGTCCAGCTTGTGGCTGGCGGCAAGCCCGATGGAGGCGATGACGCCGTTGAACTTCATGGTGCTCGCCATCCACGCCAGCACCTCGCCGCCCAGGTTGTCCACCGCGCCCTGCCAGGTCGCCTTGTCCAGCGGCCGGATCTTCGCCAGGTCCAGCTCGCTGCGCAGCTTGATCTCCTTCGCGCCCAGCGCCCTCAGGTAGTCGCCCTGCTCCGCCTTCCCCGTCAACGCGACCACGTGGTAGCCCAGCTTCGAGAGCGCCGCGATGGCGATGGAGCCCACGCCGCCGGTGGCGCCGTTGACGATCACCGGGCCACCCGCCGGATGCAGGCCGTTATGCTCCATTTTCACGATCGCCAGGCCCGCGGTGTAGCCGGCGGTGCCGAAGGCCATCGCCTCCCATAGCGTCATGCCCTTGGGCAGCTTCACCGCCCAGCGCGCCGGGATGCGCGCGTACTCCGCATAGCCGCCGTGGTGCTTGACGCCGATTTCGTGGCCGACCGCGAGCACCGCGTCGCCCTTCACGAAGGCGGGGTCGGTGGATGAAACCACCGTGCCGGCCAGGTCGATGCCGCCGACGCAGCTGGGCCTGAGCAGGATGCGGCCCTTGCCGGTGGCGGCGAGCGCGTCCTTGTAATTTACGTCCGAGTAGGCGACCCGGACCACGACTTCGCCCGGGTCGAGGTCCTCCAGGGAAAGTTGCGTGAACTCGGCTTTGACGCCCTTGTCCTGCTGCGTGATGAGGAAAGCTTTGAATTTGTCCATGCCCGATTCTAGCCAAGCCAGCGCCGGGCGCGCTCGGCCGCGAAC
>JALHLN010000270.1 GCA_022844545.1 Burkholderiales bacterium
CGCCGACGCGGCCATCGTCCAGGTAGCGCAGGTTGACGCGCCGCTCCGCGGCGCGCCTGCGCACCGCTGCCGCATCGGCGCGCCAGGTCAGGGTGTCGAAGAACGCGGCCGACTCCGGCGTCGCCGCGGCCGCCAGCAGCCGTGCCATCAGGTGCACGCGCAGCGCGATGCGCCGCAGACCGTCGGGCCCGTGCCAGATGGCGTAGAAGGCGGACATGTTGGCGAGCAGCGCCTGCGAGGTGCAGATGTTGCTGGTCGCCTTCTCGCGGCGGATATGCTGCTCGCGCGTCTGCAGCGCCATGCGGTAGGCGAGGCGCCCGGAGGCGTCGCGCGTGACCCCGACGATGCGCCCGGGCATCTGCCGCAGCAGCGCTTCGCGCGCGGCGAGGAAACCCGGGTGCGGACCGCCGTAGCCGAGGGGTACGCCGAAGCGCTGCGCCGAGCCGATGGCGATGTCCGCGCCCATCTCTCCGGGGGGCTTCAGCAGCACCAGCGCGAGCGGGTCGACGCCGAGCGAGGCCATGGCGCCGGCCGCATGCAGGCGAGAGATCAACTCCGAGCGGTCGGTGATGCGGCCCAGCGTGTCCGGGTACTGGAGATGGGCGCCGAACACGCGCGTCGGCTCGAGTTCGCTCGCGGCGTCGCCGACCACGATCGGGATATCCAGCCAGCGGGCCCGCGTGCGCACCACCGCGATGACCTGCGGATGGCAGGCGGCATCGACGAAGAACGCCTTGCCGTCGCTTGCGGTGGCGCGCTGCATCAGCGCCATGGCCTCGGCCGCGGCCGTGGCCTCGTCCAGCAGCGAGGCGTTGGCCACCGGCAGGCCGGTGAGGTCGATCAGCATCTGCTGGAACGCGAGCAGCGCCTCCAGCCGGCCCTGCGAGATTTCGGGCTGGTAGGGCGTGTAGGGCGTATACCAGCCCGGATTCTCGAGCACGTTGCGCTGGATCACCGGCGGGACATGGGTGGCGCAATAGCCCATGCCGATGTAGCTGCGCCACAGCTGGTTGCGCGCCGCGTGCGCGCGCAGTTCGGCAAGCGCCTGCGCCTCGCCGCAGGGCGGCGGCAGCTCGAGCGCGGGCGGCCGGCCGGCCTGCAGCGCCACCGGCAGCGCCTGCGCCATCAGCGCTTCCATGGTCGGCAGGCCGAGGAAGTCGAGCATCGCGCGCTGGTCGCGCGCGTCAGGCCCGATGTGCCGGGATGCGAAATCGCCGTCGCCGAGCAGTTCGTCCAGGGTCACGGCGCTCGCCTCAGCCCTGGCCGAAGCTCTTGCGGTAGGCGGCCGCGTCCATCAGCGCGCCGAGGTCGGCGCCGGGCGCGGGCCGGATGCGGAACACCCAGGCGCCGTAGGGATCCTGGTTGACTGCGCCCGGTGCGTCGGCGAGCGCCGCGTTGCGCTCGGTGATCTCCCCGGCCACCGGCGCGTAGACGTCGGAGGCTGCCTTCACCGATTCCACCACCGCGCAGGCCTCGCCGGCGGCGACCTTGCGTCCTGGCGCGGGCGCTTCGACGTAGACCAGCTCGCCCAAGGCGTCCTGCGCGTGGTCGGAGATGCCGACCGAAAGCGTGCCGTCGGCTTCGGCGCGCACCCATTCATGGGTGGCGGCGTAGCGCAGGCCATCGGGAATGTTCATGGAGGGGCTCCGTTCAGATGAGAATCTTGCCATTGCGCACGAAGGGCGGCTTCACGACGCGCGCGGCAAGCGGCTTGCCGCGCAGTTCGACCTGCACCCGCTCGCCCGGAACGCTCGCCGCCGGCAGGCGCGCCAGCGCGATCGAGGCGTTCAGGGTCGGGGAGAAGCTGCCGCTGGTGATCACGCCCTCGCCGTGCGCGCCGCGCACCGCGAGGTGCGGGCGCAGCACGCCGCCGCGCTCCTCCAGCACCAGGCCAAGCAGGCGGCGGGACGCGGTGCGCCGCTCCAGCGCCGCGCGGCCGACGAAATCGCGCTCACCGTCGAGCGCCACGGTCCACGCGAGGGCGCACTCGGCCGGCACCAGCGACGGATCCATGTCCTGGCCGTTGAGGTTCATCCCGGCTTCGAGCCGCAGCGTGTCGCGCGCGCCCAGCCCGCAGGGGCGGGCCCCGGCCGCGAGCAGGCGCTCCCAGGCCGGTACCGCCTCGCCCGCGGGCAGCAGCAGCTCGAAGCCGTCCTCGCCGGTGTAGCCGGTTCGCGCGACAAAGGTTCCGCCTGCCTCGGCGCAGGAGAACGGCCGCAGTGCCTCGATCGCAGGGCGCAGTTCGGCAAGCGCGGCCCCGAGGCGCTCGGCCGCGCGCGGCCCCTGCACCGCGAGCATCGCCAGGTCGCGCCGCGGGCGCAGGTTCGCCCTCGCGGCGGCCAGGGGAGCAAGCCAGTCGACGTCGGCCTGGGCCGTGGCGGCGTTGAGCACCGCGCGATAGCGGTTCTCGCCGAGGAAGTAGACGATCAGGTCGTCCAGCACGCCGCCGTCCTCGGCGAGCAGGCAGGAATAGAGCGCCTTGCCGGGGACCGCGAGGCGTGCGACGTCGTTGGCGAGCGCGTAGCGAAGGAATGCGGTGGCGCCGGCGCCCTCGATGTCGAGCGCGAGCATGTGCGAGGTGTCGAACAGCCCGGTGTCGCGGCGCACCGCGTGGTGCTCCTCGATCTGCGAGCCGTAGTGCAGCGGCATCTCCCAGCCGGCGAACGCCACCAGCCGGGCGCCGGCCGCGGCGTGCGCGGCATGGAGCGGTGTGCGTTGCACCCTGAGTCACCCGGGGAGGCGCATGTGGCGATAATAGTCCGATTCGGCAACCCGGGAAGCGAATACTGCAGTGGAACTGACCGCCGGCGTCGCGCTTGCCGTGCTCGGTGCGGCGCTGCTGCACGCGGCATGGAATGCCATCCTCAAGTCCGGCCGCGAGCCGCTGCTGGACACGGCGCTGATCGCGCTCGCCGGGTCGGTGGTCGCATTGCCGCTGCTCGCCCTGGTCCGGCCGCCGGATCCGGCCGCCTGGCCCTACCTCGCCGCCTCGGTCGCGGTGCACCTCGCCTACTACACCGCGCTCGCCGGCGCCTACAAGGCGGGCGACCTGTCGCACGGCTATCCGATCATGCGCGGCACGGCACCGCTGCTGGTGGCGGCAGCGAGCGCGTTCTGGTTCGGCGAGGCGCTATCCCTCTCGGCGTGGGCCGGCGTGCTGCTGATCTGCGCCGGCGTGCTGTCGCTGGGCATGGCCGGCGGCGGCGCAAGCCGGCGGGCCACCGGCTGGGCGCTGCTCAACGCGCTGGTGATCGCCGTCTACACCATCGTCGATGGCACCGGGGTGCGGCTGGCGGGCGGCGCCGAACGCTACGTGGTCTGGATGGTCCTGCTCATGGGACTGCCTTTCGGCCTCGCGGTGCTGGCGATCAGGCGCGGCGAGTTCGTGAGGCACGCGGCGCGGCACTGGGGGCGCGGGCTCGCGGGCGCGGTCCTGTCCGGCCTGTCCTACGGCATCGCGCTGTGGGCGATGACGCGCGCGCCGGTCGCCGTGGTGGCGGCGCTGCGCGAGACCTCCGTGATCTTCGCCGCGCTGATCGGCGCCTGGTTCCTGGGCGAGGGCCACCTGAAGGCGCGCGTGGCCGGCGCCGTGATCGTGTTCGCCGGCCTGGTCGCGCTGCGCTTCTGAAATGTAACCGATCGGTTACATTGGGGCCCGCTGGCGACGCCAGGCATGCCCGCGGCGGCGGCTTCGCGCTTAAACTTCCCGCATGAGCTGGGAAAAGGAAGTCGAGGAACTGCGCCGCCGCGAGGAACTGGCGAAGCGCATGGGCGGCCCGGACAAGGTGCAGCGCCAGCACGACGGCGGCAAGCTGACGGTGCGCGAGCGGGTGGACCGGCTGCTCGATCCGGGGACTTTCCACGAAATCGGCGGCCTGGCCG
>JALHLN010000271.1 GCA_022844545.1 Burkholderiales bacterium
CCACGAGAACGCCCGCCGCGGCGGTGTAGAGGGCAAAGCGCACCGCGCCGGCCGCGTGCGCCGCGCCGGCCGCATGCTCCAGGGTTCCGGGCACGATGCGGCCGAAGGCGAGCAGCGCCAGCGCCGCCATCACCGCCGCCGCGAGCCAGCGCGCCCGGGCCGGTTCGACCGGCACCAGTATCAGGTCCGGCCGCCCCGGGGACAGGGTGACCGAGACCAGCATCCAGGCCAGGCGCAGCGCGAACACGAGCAGGAACACCGAGAGCGCGATCTCCTGCGCCCCCGGCGGCCAGGCGAGCGCGGTGGAGGCGCCCATCGCGGCGACCATGAACAGGACCAGCGCGGAGGCCGACAGGATCAGGCGGCGCAGGCCGATGCGCAGCGCCGCCGTCGGCGAGTCGGCCCGGGCGGCGCGCAGCGCGCGCAATGGCGAGTACGCGTAGGTCCAGAACAGCCATTCCATCGCGATCGCCGTGAACAGCAGGATCGCGAAATAGGTGAAGCCGCGCACGCCCGGGCCGCTCATGAGGGCGCCGCGTGTCGCCGTGGCGGTCTTCGCCAGGTCTTCGGGCGCACGCGTGATGTCCGTGCGCAGCGACGCGATCCGCTCCTTGGCGCCCGCGAGCGCATCCACCGACCAGCCCGCGAGGCCGGGGCCGGCTTCGCCCTGCGCCGCCGATGCGCCAGGCAACAGCAGCGCAAGCGCAACGAGCAAACCGATCAGCCGCGTCATGCCGCGTCCTCCGCCCAGTCCTCCGGCGCGCGCGCGGCCGAGGCGTCCGCATACGGCGGCAGGACGCGGACGACCTCGACGCCGGCCCCGAGGACCCTGGCCTGGCAGCCGAGGCGTTCGTCGTCCGCCGCCCCGACACGTTGCAGCGTGCCGCGCTCACCCTCCGCCATCGGCGAGAGCCGGTCGGCCCCGGTCACCACGCGCACCCGGCAGGTGCCGCAGCGGCCGCGGCCGGAGCACACGCTGGCGTGCGGCACTTCACCCAGGCGGCTGATCTCCAGGATCGACAATCCGGCGCGACCCCGCGCGCGCAGGCCCTCGTCGTAGGCAAGCTCCACCTGCTTGAACCGGTCGCGCAGCATCCGCCAGCCGAGGATGCCGAAAGCCCCCAGCAACAGCGCGCCGTAGCCCATCAGGATGCGCGCCTGCATGGATTCCAGCGGCTTGGTGACCGCGACCACCTTGTTCAGGTTGTCGATGATGTGCTGGCGCCAGGCCGGATCGGCGTTCAGCCGTTCCAGGACCTCCCGGCCTGCCTCCGCGAATCCGAGCAGGGCAAGGACCGGAATGGCGAACAGGAGCGGCGCCACCAGCCCGCCGATGCGTTTCCAGATGGGGCGCAGCACCAGCCAGGAGTGCAGGCCGATCGCCGCGTGCATCCACACCACCATCACCACCGACACCTGCTGGAACGCGTAGTGCGGCGAGAAGCTCCAGTACACCGCCAGCATCTGGCCGAAGGTCGAATCGAAGCCCGGCGAGACCTCGCCCGCCATGTGCATCACCACGGCGTGGTTGAGGAGCAGCGGTGGCGTCACAAGGCCGAGCATGAGCTGCACCACGTCGGTCCGGGACATGGCCAGGGACCGCCGGGAGGCTATGGCGTACAGGCCCAGCGCGATGTGAATCAGGGCGGCGCCCCCGAGCAGGACGATGCCGGGTCCGCTGCGCCAGGGTCCCATGAGGTAAGGCCGGGCGGCCTCCATCGCGGCGAGCGAATGGATACCCAGGATGAGGTTGCTCAGATGCCCGGCGACGAACGCCATCAGCACCAGGCCGCAAACGAGCCTGACGGACCGCAATGCCATATCGGCGTTCATGAACCTCCCTCGGGAATTATAGGGTTATGGGACTAAAATCGCGCATCGCCCACGAAGGACAGATGCCTTGATCCCCCGCACCCTGTTCACGCCCGAGCACGAAACCTTCCGCGACAGCGTCCGCCGCTTCATGGAGGCCGAGGTCAAGCCGCACGACGAAAAGTGGCAGGAGCAGGGCTACGCCGACAAGTCGGTGTGGAAGAAAGCCGGCGAGCACGGGCTCCTCTGCATGAGCATGCCCGAGGAATACGGCGGCTCGGGCGCCGACAGGCTGTTCAGCATGGTGCTCATGGAGGAGCAGGCGCGGATCAACAATTCGTCGCTCGGCTGGGGCCTGCACTCCGAGATCGTCGCGCCCTACCTGCTCAACTACGGCAGCGACGTGCTGAAGAAGAAGTACCTGCCGAAGATGGCCTCCGGCGAGATGGTCGGGGCGATCGCGATGAGCGAGCCGGGCGCCGGCTCGGACCTGCAGTCGGTAAAGACCACTGCAATCCGCAAAGGCGACAAGTACATCCTCAACGGCTCCAAGACCTTCATCACCAATGGCTGGAACTGCGACCTCGTGATCGTGGTGGCGAAGACCGACCCGGCCAAGGGCGCCAAGGGCACCAGCCTGATCGTCGTCGATACCTCGATGAAGGGCTTCTCCAAGGGCAAGCGCCTGAAGAAGATGGGCCTGAAAGGCCAGGACACCGCGGAACTGTTCTTCGACAACGTCGAGGTGCCCGCCGAGAACCTGCTCGGCCAGGAGAACAACGGCTTCATCTACCTGATGCAGGAACTGCCCTGGGAGCGGATGCAGATCGCGATCGGCGCCACGGCGAAGTGCGAGGCGGCGCTGGGCTGGACCATCGCCTACGTGAATGAGAGGAAGGCCTTCGGCAAGCCGGTGGCGAGCTTCCAGAACACGCGCTTCAAGCTGGCCGAGATCGCCACCGAGGTGCAGGTGATGCGGGTGTTCGTGGACCGCTGCATGGCGCTGCTGCTGGAGAAGAAGCTGGACACCGCGACCGCCTCGATGTGCAAGCTATGGGCCACGGACATGGAAGGCCAGGTGTTAGATGAGTGTTTGCAGCTGCACGGCGGCTACGGCTTCATGTGGGAATTCCCGATCTCGCAGGCCTACGTGGACGCGCGCGTGCAGCGCATCTACGGCGGCACCAACGAAATCATGAAGGAAGTCATTTCCAGATCACTCGGACTCGGAGGCAAGGACTAATCAGGGACAGTCCACGTTTTCCGCCAGGGAAAACGTGGACTGTCCCTATTTTCAGGAGGATGGCATGGCTGAAGCGATGGTTTTCGACGCAATCCGCACCCCGCGTGGCCGGGGCAAGTCGAGCGGCTCGCTGCATGAAGTGAAGCCCATCACGCTGCTCACGGGCGTGCTGAAGGAACTGCAGCACCGCCACGACCTGGACACCTCCCAGGTCGACGACGTGGTCATGGGCTGCGTGACGCCGGTGGGCGAGCAGGGCAGCTGCATCGCCAAGACCGCGGCGCTGGCCGCGGGCTGGGATTTCAGGGCGTCCGGTGTGCAGCTCAACCGATTCTGCGCCTCGGGGCTCGAGGCGGTGAACATGGCGGCGCAGAAGGTGCGCTCCGGGTGGGAAGACCTGGTGGTCGCCGGCGGCGTGGAATCCATGTCGCGCGTGCCGCTGGGCTCCGATCGCGGCGCCTGGGCCTGCGACCCGGAAACCGCGTTCGACACCGCGTTCATCCCGCAGGGCATCAGCGCCGACCTCATCGCCACGCTCGAAGGCTTCAGCCGCGAGGACGTGGACGCCTACGCGCTGCGCTCGCAGCAGCGCGCCGGCGCCGCGCGCGACGCGGGCCTGTTCAAGCGCTCGGTGGTGCCGGTGCAGGACGCCATCGGCGACATGATCCTGGACCACGACGAGTTCATCCGGCCGCAGACCACGCTGGAGGGCCTCGCCGCGCTCAAGACCTCCTTCGACAAGATGGGCGAGATGGGCTACGACGCGGTCGCGATCCAGCGCTACCCGCAGGTGGAGCGCATCACGCACGTGCACACGCCGGGCAA
>JALHLN010000272.1 GCA_022844545.1 Burkholderiales bacterium
ATCCGTCCGGCCATCGCGCGCAGCACGCCTTCGATGTCCTTGTCGCGCAGCATGCCCAGCACCGCGATGGTCTCCGGAGAAAAGCCGCTCGCGCCCAGGTTCGACGCCAGCACGCCGGCGGCCTCCGGATTGTGCGCGACGTCCAGCACCACCTGCGGCCGGCCCGGCAGCACCTGGAAGCGCCCGGGCAGCGTGACTTCCGCGAGGCCGCGGCGCACGTCCTGCATCGCCACCGGGAGCCGCTCGCGCAGGGTCTCCAGCGCAGCAAGCGCGGCACCCGCGTTGCGCAGCTGCATCGCGCCGCGCAGCGCCGGGTGCGCCAGCGTCATGCGCCGACCCTCTGGGGACTCGAACACCCACTGGGTGCCGTCGGCGCGGCAATGGAAGTCTCGCCCGATGAGCAGCAGGCGCGCACCCAGCGCGGACGCGGCCTCGAGCACGCTTTGCGGCGGCTTCAGGTCGGCCACGACGGCCGGCCGTCCGGCGCGGAAAATGCCCGCCTTCTCGCGCCCGATGGCCTCGCGCGTGCCGCCGAGGTAATCCACATGGTCGATGCCGATGCTGGCGAGCACCGCGCAGTCGGCGTCGAACACGTTCACCGCGTCCAGGCGGCCGCCCAGGCCCACCTCCAGCACCAGGGCGTCAGGCATTTCGCGCGCGAACAGCCAGGCTGCTGCGAGCGTGCCGAATTCAAAGTAGGTCAGCGGCACGTCGCCGCGCGCGTTCTCCACGGCGGCGAACCCTTCGGCCAGCGCCTCGTCGGAGGCCTCCGCGCCCGCGATGCGCACCCGCTCGTTGTAGCGCAGCAGGTGCGGAGACGTGTAGAGGCCGGTTCTGTACCCCGCGGCGCGCAGGATCGCTTCCAGCATGGCGCAGGTCGAGCCCTTGCCGTTGGTGCCGCCGACAGTGATGACCGGGCAGTCGAAGGCGAGGCCCATCCGGGCGCGGACCGCCTCGACGCGCTCCAGCCCAAGGGCGATGGCCTGCGGGTGCTGGCGCTCGACGTACTGCAGCCAGTCGTCGAGCGAGCGAGGGACCGGGGACACCTCAGGAAGACAGGTCGGGCGCCCGCCGCAACAGCATCGACAGCAGCGTGTGCAGCCGCTCGCGCATCTGCCGGCGGTCCACGATGAGGTCGATGGCGCCCTTCTCCAGCAGGAACTCGGCGCGCTGGAAACCCTCGGGCAGCTTCTGGCGCACCGTCTGCTCGATGACCCGCGGGCCTGCGAAGCCGATCAGCGCCTTGGGCTCGGCGATGACGACGTCGCCCAGCATGGCGAAGCTGGCCGAGACCCCGCCCATGGTGGGGTCTGTGAGCACGGTGATGAACGGCAGGCGCCGCGCGCCCAGCTCGGTGAGCGAGGCCGTGGTCTTCGCCATCTGGGCGAGCGACAGCAGGCCTTCCTGCATGCGCGCGCCGCCGGTGGCGGTGAAGCACAGGAACGGCAGCTTCTGCTCGATGGCGAGGCGCACCCCGCGCACGAAGCGCTCGCCCACCACCGAGCCCATGGAGCCGCCCATGAACTCGAACTCGAACACCGCCACCACGACGCCGAGCGACTTGATGGAACCCTGCATCACCACCAGCGCGTCGGTCTCGCCGGTGGCCAGCTGGGCCTCCTCCAGCCGGTCGGGGTACTTCTTGGAGTCGCGGAACTTCAGGCTGTCCACCGGCAGCACCTCGGCGCCGATCTCGAAGCGGCCTTCCGCGTCGAGCAGCGCGTCCAGCCGCGCGCGCGCGTCGATGCGCTGGTGCTCGCCGCACTTCGGGCAGACGTTCTGGTTCTTCTCCAGGTCGGTGCTGTAGAGCACCGCGCTGCAGGCGGGGCACTTGGTCCAGAGGCCCTCCGGGACCGTCTTCTTCGGCCCGGTGCCGCGCTGGATCTTGGGCGGCAGCAGCTTCTGGAGCCAGCTCATGCGCTCAGGGCCTCAGGCGGCCTTGGCCGGGGGCTGGTCGAGGGCGGCGCGGATCGGCGAGAGCAGCGCCTTGACGCGCGCCGCGGCGTGCTCCGGCCCGGCGCTCTCGATCTCCTGCACGATCCGGGTGCCGATGATCACGGCGTCGGCGAACCGCGCGATGGCGCGCGCGGACTCCGCATCCTTGATGCCGAAGCCCACGCCGATGGGCAGGTCGGAGGCGGCGCGAAGGCGCGGCAACTGCGCCGCGATGTCCGCGACATCCGCCGACTTGACGCCGGTGACGCCCTTCAAGGAGACGTAGTACAGGTAGCCGGTGCCGGCACGCGCCACTTCGCGGATGCGCGCGTCGGTGGAAGTCGGCGCGAGCAGGAAGATGCAATCGATGCCCGAGCGGCCGCACAGGTCGGCGAAGGGCCCGCACTCCTCCGGCGGGTAGTCCACCACGATGACGCCGTCCACGCCGGCCGCCTTCGCCGCGGCGACGAACTTCTCGACGCCCATCGCCTCGATCGGGTTGGCGTATCCCATCAGCACCACGGGCGTCTTCGCGTCCTTCCGGCGGAACTGCGCCACCATTCCCAGCACGTCGGCGAGGCCGACGCCGTTCTTCAGCGCGCGCTCCGAGGAGCGCTGGATCGCCGGGCCGTCGGCCATGGGATCGGAGAACGGCACGCCGATCTCCAGGATGTCGCTGCCCGCCTCCACCATGGCGTGCAGCAGCGGCACCGTGCTCGAGGGCAGCGGATCGCCGGCGGTGAGGAACGGAACGAGCGCCTTGCGCCCGGCGGCCTTCAACTCGGCGAAGCGCCCGGCGATGCGCGACATCAGAGCTTGATGCCCATCCGGTCAGCGACGGTCTGCATGTCCTTGTCGCCGCGCCCGGACAAATTCACCAACAAGGCCTGGTCCTGCGCCATCGAGGGCGCGATCTTCGCGGCGTAGGCCACCGCATGCGCCGATTCGAGCGCCGGGATGATGCCCTCCAGCCGGCACAGGTCGCTGAAGCCCTTGAGCGCCTCGTCGTCGGTGATGCTGACGTACTCGGCGCGGTGCTGGTCCTTCAGCCAGGCGTGCTCCGGGCCCACGCCCGGGTAGTCCAGGCCCGCGGACACCGAATGCGTCTCGGTGATCTGGCCATTGGCGTCCTGAAGCAGGTAGGTCCGGTTGCCGTGCAGCACGCCCGGCGTGCCGGCGCTGAGCGAGGCCGCGTGGCGGCCGGAGGCAAGGCCCTCGCCCGCCGCCTCGACGCCGATCAGGCGCACCTTCTCGTCCTTGATGTAGGGGTAGAAGATGCCCATGGCGTTGGAGCCGCCGCCGACGCAGGCGATCACGGCGTCCGGCTGGCGCCCGATCATCTCCGGCATCTGCACCCTGCACTCCTCGCCGATCACCGACTGGAAGTCGCGCACCATCATCGGGTACGGGTGCGGGCCGGCCACCGTGCCGATGATGTAGTAGGTGTCCTCGACGTTGGTGACCCAGTCGCGCATGGCTTCGTTGAGCGCGTCCTTCAGCGTCTTCGAGCCCGACTCCACCGGCACCACCTCGGCGCCCAGCAGCTTCATGCGGTAGACGTTCTGCGCCTGGCGCTTGACGTCCTCCGAACCCATGTACACCACGCACTGCATGCCGAAGCGCGCGGCGACCGTGGCGGAAGCCACGCCGTGCATGCCGGCGCCGGTCTCGGCGATGACCCGCTTCTTGCCCATGTGGCGGGCGAGCAGGGCCTGGCCGATGGTGTTGTTGATCTTGTGCGCGCCGGTGTGGTTCAGGTCCTCGCGCTTGAGATAAATCTGCGCCCCGCCCAGCAGGCCGGACCAGCGCTTGGCGTGGTAGACCGGGCTCGGACGGCCGACGTAGTGCTTCAGCTCGTAGTGGAATTCGGCCATGAAGGCCGGGTCGCGCTTGCAGCGCTCGTAGGCGTCGCGCAACTCGTCCAGCGCATGGCTGAGGGTCTCG
>JALHLN010000273.1 GCA_022844545.1 Burkholderiales bacterium
GGCACGCTAGCGGTGTACGAGCACACCCGCGTGGACCTGCTGCGCGACGTGTTCACCTGGGCCTACGAGCGCTCCTGCCAGCAGTTCAAGGCGATCGCGGGCGCGCTGCCGGAACCCGACCCTTTTCGACTGAAGTACCGCGCCGAGCTCGCCGAGGCGGTGGCGGAGATCGTGCGCGCCGGGAAACAGAACTCCTTCGGCGATGTCCGCAAAGTCGCCGCCACCATGGTTCCCGAAGAAGACCGTCAACGCTTCGCGAGCATGGTGTCCGACGAACTGCGGCATCTGCACGAAGGGAGCATCGCGCGCTACCGGCTGCGCTTGTCGGAGTTCAGGGCCTGGCGGGAGAAGCAGGCGGGGCGCCAGGCCGGGTGAAATGTAACCGATCGGTTACATCGAGGGCCAGCAGCGCGCCGCTGAAGGCGTCCATGCCCGAAGTGTGGCCGATGCGCTTTAGGGCTTGCAGTTCTTTCCGCAGGTTTCGCCGTCCGGAAAGGATTGCGCTCAGCGCGTGATGCAGGGCTTCGTGGCCCTGGCCGGAGGCGGCGCAAGAGAGGTGGGCGAAGCTGATGCGGTTGGTGCGGGTTCTTGCCAGGCGCAGCGCCCATTTTCCCAATCGCTCCGCCGTTGCCTTGCGTCCCACAGCGCGCAACGCGATCAGCGCGCCGCCGATGAGGTCATCGCCGGCGGGGGTCAGGCCGCTTCCCATTCCCACAAGGGTTGCCGCTTCCTCCGGAGCATTTCCTCTCGCGCCGTGCGCGATCCATGTCGCCAGCGCTATTGATTGGTGCGGGAATATGCGCTCGATCCGGGGAAGGGCTCCGCGCCGAAAGGCCGGCGCGGGTACAGGGCGCCACAAAACGGCGCCCTGTATCGGGAAGGTCAAACCCGAGGAGAAGCGAACTTCATTCCTTGTGCAGGAAAGGCGCTCGTTCAGCCCCGGCAATGCGTGCAGCTCGTGTACGAGCACATTGAGAGGCCCACGCCCGAGCCCTGGCCCGCCAATGCACGCCAGCCCGCCCCCGGTCGCGACATAGAAGCTGCGCTCGAAGCGCGCGATGACCTTGCCGCGCCGCCCGGGCGCCAGCGCCCGGCGCGCGGCGAAGCCCCACTCAACCCGGGACGACCTGGGTGCCGGTCTTGCCATCGAGGGCGGCGAGCGCCTCGTCGAGGTGGGCGATGATGGCGCGCTGGCCGCCGTGCTCGATGAATTTCAGCGCCGCCTCGATCTTGGGCGCCATGCTGCCGGTGGCGAAATGGCCTTCCTTCTCGTACCCGAGCAGCTCGGAGGCGGTGACGGTGTCCAGCCACTTCACGTCGGGCTTGCCGAAGCGGATGGCGACCTTGGACACGGCGGTGAGGATGAGCAGGGTGTCTGCGCCGAGCTCGGTGGCGAGCAGGGCCGAAGTCAGGTCCTTGTCCACCACCGCCGGAATCCCCGAATACGAACCGTCGGCACGATGGACCATGGGGATGCCGCCGCCGCCGGCGGCGATGACGACCACGCCCTGTGCGGCGAGCGAGGCGATGAGGCCGAGCTCGAGGATCGCCTTCGGCCGCGGCGAGGGCACGACGTAGCGCCAGCCGCGGCCGGCGTCTTCCATCATGTTCCAGCCCAGCGTCCGGTGCAGGTTCCCGGCCTCCTCGGCGGAGAAGAACGGGCCGATGGGCTTGGTGGGATTGTGGAAGGCGGGGTCGTCCTCGGACACCTCCACCCGGGTGATGAGGCAGGCGACCTGCCGGTCCACTTCGGCGCGCGCCAGCTCGTCCTCCAGCCCCTGCATCAGCAGGTGCCCGATGCCGCCCTGGCTGTGGGCGACGCAGACATCCAGGCGCATCGGCGCGATGTGCTCCCGGGCGTAGTACTGCCGCAGCAGGATCTTGCCCACCACCGGGCCGTTGCCGTGGGTGATGACGAGTTCCCCGCCGCGCTCGACCAGGTGGCGCAGGGCGCGGGCGCCGCGGGCGGCGACCTGTTCCTGTTCCTCGGTGGTGCCGCGGATGTTCTCCGGGTGCGTGGCGTTGCCGCCGATCGCGACGACGAGGCGCTGGCTCATCTTGCGATAATAGCGCTCCCATGACCAAGTCCACCCTGTTCGAGGGCGCGCCCCGCGTGCTCAATATCGGCCTCGAAGGCTTCGCCGCCGAACTGGCGGCACGCGGCGTCGCGGTGTCGCAGCTGGACTGGCGCCCGCCCGCCGGCGGCCGCCCGGACCTGGCGGACCTGCTCGCGCGCCTGGCGGCGCACGACAAGCGCATCGCGAAGGCGAACGCCGAAGGACTGCGCCGGATGCTCGCCGCCGAGCCGGTGTTGCTGGACGTGGTTCCGGCCGGGAAGGCGATGCCGGGATTGAAGGACCGGGTGCTGCTGCATGCCGGCCCGCCGATCGCGTGGAAGCGCATGTGCGGGCCGATGCAGGGCGCGGTCGCGGGCGCGATCGTGTTCGAGGGCTGGGCGCCGGACCTCGCGCAGGCGACCAGGCTCGCCGCCTCCGGCGGGGTGAAGTTCCATCCCAACCATCATTTCGGCGCGGTGGGGCCGATGACCGGGATCACCACGCGCTCGATGCCGGTGATGGTGGTGGAGAACCGTGCCAAGGGAGCCGGCAATCGCAGCTACTGCATGATCAACGAAGGCCTGGGCAAGGTGATGCGCTTCGGCGCCAACGATGCCTCGGTGCTGGAGCGCATCGGCTGGCTGCGCGACGAGTTCGGCCCGGCACTGGGCGCCGCATTGCGCGCCATGGGCGGGCTGGAGCTCTCGCCCCTCGTCGCGCGCGGCCTGGCCATGGGCGACGAGATGCACCAGCGCAATGTCGCCTGCTCCGCACTGGTGCTGCGGGCTCTGGCGCCGCACCTGGCGAAGTCCTGCCGCTCGCCGGAGGCGGCGGCGCGCGCCTTTGCCTTCATCGGCGGCAACGAGCAGTTCTTCCTCAACATCGGCATGGCGATGGGCAAGAGCGTCATGGATCCGGTGCGGGACATCGAAGGCTGCAGCCTGGTGGCGGCGATGTGCCGCAACGGCACCGATTTCGGCGTCCGGGTCTCGGGCACCGGCGACCGGTGGTTCATCGCGCCGGTGGAGATGCCGCAGGGGATGTACTTCCCCGGCTATTCGGAGAAGGACGCCAATCCGGACATGGGCGACTCGACGATCATGGAAACCGTCGGCCTGGGCGCGTTCGCCATGGCGGCGGCGCCGGCGGTGGCCGGATTCGTGGGCGCCGGTTCGGCGAGCGATGCGGTGGCCTACACCCGCGCCATGGCCGGGATCACCATCGCGCGCAACGCCAAGTGGGCGATCCCGGCCCTGGACATGGAAGGCGTGCCGGCCGGAATCGACGTGCGCCTGGTGGTGGAAAGCGGGGTGCAGCCGGCGATCAATACCGGCATCGCGCATCGCAAGCCCGGCGTCGGGCAGGTGGGCGCGGGCATCGCGCGCGCGCCGCTCGCCTGCTTCGAGCAGGGGCTGGAGGCCTTCGCCGCGACGCTGGGGGTGCGCAAATGAGCGCCGTCGTGAACCTGGTCCGCCGGGGCTATTACGCGGACTCGGTCGCGCTGATGCGCGTCTCGCGGGGCGTGGCGGAGCTGGCGGGGGTGGAAGCGGCTTCGCTCATGATCGGGACGCCGTCCAACAAGTCGCTGCTGCGCGAGTCCGGGCTGCTCGCGAAGGCGGGCGAGGGCGCCAAGCCCGACGACCTGGTGATCGCGGTGCGGGCGAAGACCGCGGCGGCCGCGGCCGCCGCGATCGAGGAAGCGGGGCGCATGCTGGAGGCGCGCCCGGCGCGCAGCGGCGGCGGTTTTCCCCGGTCGCGCGGTTTCGCCGCCGCCGCCGCGGCGCTTCCG
>JALHLN010000274.1 GCA_022844545.1 Burkholderiales bacterium
TCCTCTAGCGCCGATGGCCTTCACGGCACCAGACGCGCCGGAGAGAGCGGGACGCGTCCGCGTCATGATCTTCGACGTCGACGGCGTGCTCACCGACGGCCGCCTCTGGTACGGGCCCCAGGGCGAAGCCCTCAAGGCCTTCAGCGTGCTCGACGGCCACGGCATGAAGATGCTGATGCAAAGCGGCGTCGAGGTGGCGCTGCTCTCGGGGCGCAGCTCGCCCGCGGTGACGATACGGGCGGCAGAACTCGGCATCCGCCACGCGCTGCAAGGCATCGAGGACAAGGGCGCGGCCTTCGCCGCCCTGCTCGCGGGCCTGGGCCTCGCCGCGGACCAGGCAGGCTTTATGGGCGACGAACTGGTCGACCTGCCGGTGCTGCGCCGCTGCGCCTTCGCCTGCGCTCCCGGCGGGGCGCACGCGCTGGTGCTGCGCCACGCGCACTACGTCGCCGCCGCCGCCGCGGGCGCCGGCGCGGCGCGCGAGGTATGCGAGTACGTGATGCGGGCGCAAGGCACGCTGGAGGCGGCGCTGGCGACCTGGCTGGCGTGAGGCGGCGGAGATGAAACTGCCGACCACGCGGCTGTTCCCGCTGCTGCTGATGCTCGCTCTTGCGCTGCTCACGTTCTGGCTCGAGCAGATGGTGCGGGAGGATGCCGGACCGCATCCGTCTCTGCGGCGGCACGATCCCGACTACATCGTGGACCGGATGAGCCTGGTCCGCTACGGCGCGGATGGCGGCGTCGAATCCACGCTCGCCGCAGCGAAAATGATACATTATCCGGACGACGACTCGACCGAACTGATCGCGCCGCGCATGGTGCAGACCAGGCCGAACGAGCCGCGCGTCACGGTCACCGCGCAGCGCGGCACGCTGTCGCAGGACGGCGAGGAAGTCTTCCTCTATGACGACGTGCTGCTGGTGCGGGACGGCGCGGCCGGCAGCCCCGAGGCCCGGATGCGCACCAGCTTCCTGCACGTGGTGCGCGCCCGCTCCCTGGTGCGCACCGACCGGGACGTCGTGATCTCGGAGGAAGGCCGCATGCTCTCGGGCCGCGGCATGGAGTACTACAACGATTCCCGGCAGGTGTTCCTGCGCGACAGGGTCCGGGGACGCTTCGAACCGAGGAAGAAGGACCTGGCGACCAAGTGACGCGAACCATCGATGCCCGCCTGCCGCGCCTCCTGCGCGGCGTCCTCGCGGCCTCGCTGCTGGCGCTGCCGGCTGCGGGCGCGCTCGCGGAGAAGGCCGACCGGGAGAAGCCGACGCACATCGAGTCCAACCGCATGAGTTCCGACGACGCCAAGAGGATGAGCATCTTCGAGGGCAGCGTGGTGCTCACCAAGGGCACGGTCCGGGTGCTCGCAGAGCGCATCGTGGTGCGCCAGGACGCCGACGGCTACCAGTTTGCCACCGCCACCGGCAACCCGGTGCGCTTCCGCCAGCGCGGCGACCCCAAGGGCGACCGGCCCGCGGTGTGGACCGAGGGCGAAGCGCTGCGCCTCGAGATCGATGACCGCAACGAGAAGATCGAGCTGTTCGAGCGCGCGCGCGTCAAGCGCGACCAGGACGTGGTGAACGGCGAGTACATCTTCCTCGACCAGCGCACCGAGTACTTCTCGGTCAGTTCCGGCAAGGACGCGCCCAAGGGCGCCGCGGGCGCGCCGGCCGCCGAGACCCGCGTGCGCGCGGTCATCCAGCCCAGGATCAAGCCCGAGGCGCCCGCGCCCGCAGCCCCGGCTTCCCCGGCCGCGCCGACCGGGTCGCGATGAGCACGCTGCGCGCGGAGAAGCTGCGCAAGCGCTTCAAGTCGCGCGTGGTGGTGCAGGAAGTTTCCCTGGAAGTCGCCAGCGGCGAGGTGGTGGGGCTGCTGGGCCCCAACGGCGCGGGCAAGACCACCTGCTTCTACATGATCGTCGGCCTGATCCCGGCCGACGCCGGCGACATCTACCTCGACGGCGGCGCGCTCACGCGCCTGCCGATCCATCGCCGCGCGCGCCTGGGCATCTCCTACCTGCCGCAGGAGAACTCGGTGTTCCGCCGCCTGTCGGTGGAGGAGAACGTGCAGGCGGTGCTGGAGCTGCAGGGCCTCGCCCCCGGCGAGATCGAGCCGCGCCTGGGCGAACTGCTGGCCGAGCTGAACATCGCGCACCTGCGCAAGCACACCGCGCTGTCGCTCTCGGGCGGCGAGCGGCGGCGCCTGGAGATCGCGCGCGCCCTGGGCACGCGCCCGGCCTTCATCCTGCTCGACGAGCCCTTCGCCGGCGTCGACCCGATCGCGGTGCTCGACATCCAGCGCATCATCCGCTTCCTCAAGGAGCGCGGCATCGGCGTGCTGATCACCGACCACAACGTGCGCGAGACGCTGGGCATCTGCGATCGCGCCTACATCATCAACGAGGGTGCGGTGCTCGCCTCGGGCCGGCCCGAGGAGATCGTCGGCAACGACAGCGTCCGCCGGGTCTACCTGGGCGAACACTTCCGCATGTAGCGGCGCCGCGATGAAACCCACCCTGCAGTTCCGGCTCTCGCAGCACCTGACGCTGACGCCGCAGCTGCAGCAGTCCATCCGCCTGCTGCAGCTCTCGACGGTCGAGCTCAACCAGGAGATCGAGCGGCTGCTGATGGAGAACCCGATCCTCGAGCGCGAGGAGAGCGACGCCGAGCCGGCTGCGCGCGCCGCGGACGAGGCTCCGCGCGAGTCCGAACCGGCCCCTGCCGAGGCGCCGCAACCCGTGGAGCGCGGCGAGGAGTTGCCGGCCGATTTCGCCTCGCCCTGGCGCGGCGCGCAGGAGGGCGAGGACGACGACGGCGACCGCAACCAGGCGGCGCCGGACACCCCGACGCTGCGCGAGCACCTCAACAGCCAGCTCACGCTGGTGCACATCGACGCGCGCGACCGCGCCCTGGTGTCGATGCTGATCGACGCGCTGGACGACGACGGCTACCTGACCCAGCCCCTGGAGGAGATCGCCGCCCTCGTGCCCCGGGGCGGCGAGGGCATGGGCGAGGGCGGCGCTGAAGGCGCCGCGGAGGGCGCCGCCGAGGAACTCGCGATCGCGCTGCGCCACCTGCAGAACCTGGAACCGGCCGGCGTCGGCGCGCGCTCGCCCTCGGAATGCCTGGTGCTGCAGCTGCGCGCCATGGGACCGGAGGGCCACGGGGCGCGCTGCCACGCCATCGCGCTCGCGATCGCCGACCGGCACCTGGAGCTGCTCGCGGCGCGCGACTACGCCCGGCTCAAGGCCGCCACCGGCGCCAGCGACGAGGAACTGCGCGCGGCGCAGCAGCTGATCCGCGGCCTCAACCCGCGCCCGGGCGCCGCGTTCTCCCGCATCGACTCGCCGTACGTGATCCCGGACGTCGTCGTGCGCAAGCAGCGCAACGTCTGGAAGGCGAGCCTCAACCAGGAGGCGATGCCGCGCCTGCGCATCAACCGCTTCTATGCCGAGCTGACCGCCGGGCAGAGGAATTCGGGCGGCTCGCTGGCCACCCAGCTGCAGGAGGCGCGCTGGCTGATCAAGAACGTGCGCCAGCGCTTCGACACCATCCTGCGCGTGTCGCAGGCGATCGTCGACCGCCAGCGCAGCTTCCTCGAGCACGGCGAGGTCGCGATGCGCCCCATGGTGCTGCGCGAGATCGCCGAGGTCCTCGGCGTGCACGAGAGCACCATCTCGCGCGTCACCACGCAGAAGTACATGGCGACGCCGCGCGGCACCTTCGAGCTGAAGTACTTCTTCGGCAGCCACGTCGCCACCGACAGCGGGGGCGCGGCCTCCTCGACCGCGATCCGCGCCCTGATCAAGCAGCTGGTGGCCGCCGA
>JALHLN010000275.1 GCA_022844545.1 Burkholderiales bacterium
TTCCACTACATCCGTTTCCCGGACAAGGAGACGATGGAGAAGATCGTGCAGGTGCACTACCCGGCGCTGAAGAAATCGCTCCTCAAGGAGGCGATGGAGGTGTTCTTCGAGGTGCGGGAGGTCCCTGGCCTGAAGAAGAAACCCTCCACTTCCGAACTGCTGGACTGGCTGAAGCTGCTGCTGGCGGAGGACATCCCGCCGGATGCGCTGCGCGCCAAGGACAGGAAGACCATCATCCCGCCCCTGCACGGCGCCCTGCTCAAGAACGAGCAGGACGTGCATCTGTTCGAGCGCCTCGTCTTCATGACGAGGGCCAAGGGCGCCTAGCCACTACAGCGCCGCTACAGCTCTTCCTTCGCCCCCAGCACGCCGGCGGTGCGCAGCACGCCGGGGAGCCAGCCGGGCAGCAGCCTGCCCTGGCGGATTTCCTCGATGCGGGCCTTCTCGCTGTCGATCTTGGCCTGGGCCCCGCCGACGATTTCCGCAGCCTGCTCGCGCGGCACCACGACGACGCCGTCGGCATCGCCCACGATCAGGTCCCCGGGATTAACCGGCGTGCCGGCCAGCGACACCGGGATGCCGATCCAGCCGGCCACGCCCTTGGTCGGGCCGTTCGGGTTGCAGCCGGCGGCGAATATCGGGAAATCGCCCACGGCGCATTCGTCCGTGTCGCGCACCGCGCCGTCGATGACGAAGCCGGCGATGCCGGCCGCCTTCGCGTGCGCCGCCATCAGGCCGCCGGTCAGGGCGCAGGAGAGATCCCCCTTGCCGTCGACGACGATGACGTCGCCCGGCTTCGCCAGCATCAGCGCGGCATGGATCATGAGGTTGTCGCCCGGGCGGACCTCGACGGTGAACGCGGGCCCCGCGACCTTCATCGCTTTGGACAGGCCCTGGATGCGCCCGCCCAGCGTGCCGCGCCGGCCGCCGACATCGGCCAGGATCGCGGCCGGAAACCCCTTCGCCTTCGCCACCAGCTGCGGCGAGACGCGCTCGAAATCCCTGCGGATGTACGGGTTCGCCATGCGCTCTACCCCTTGGCCCTTGCCGCCGCGATGACGGCGAGGTCGTTCCAGACCTTCTGGTCGACGATCCTGCCGCCCTTGATGAGGAAGCGGTCGATGTAGCGGATGCCCTCGAACGGCTCGCCATCGGCCCACTGCCCGCGCAGGGTGCCGTAGTTGTAGACCACCGTGCCGTCGGCGGCCTGGAACTCATCCACGCGCTCGAACACCTTCTTCACCCACTGGTAGATGGTGGATGCGCGCCTGGGCAGCTCGGTGCAGTCGGTGAAGGCGATGTTGCCGGGAAACAGCATGACGCAGCCCGGCGCGAGGTAGGCGTTGGCCTCGGCATAGCGACGCTCGGCGAACAGGTGGAGGAAATCCCAGGCCAGTCGCCCGCCCTCGCCCAGGGATTCGCGCGTCATGGCGTGGACGACGGGCTGGGCGCGGAACAGTTCAGCGTCGTGTTTCGCGTTCATGCCCGGAAGTCTAGCGCGGGAACCAGACCCGCGGCCGCAGCAGGGTCAGGGCGATGAACAATCCGACGCCCGCCGCCACGCTGCCGAACGCGAACGCGTAGCCCTCCAGGAACGCGGCGCCGGCCGCCGCCCCCTCGGCGAGCGCCTGTGATTCCGCGCTGCGAAACAGCGCCGAACCGATCACCGCGCAGGCGACGACGCCCAGCGTGCGGGTGAAGTTGGTCAGGCTGGAGGCGACGCCGCGTTCCTCGGGCGGCAGCGCCGCGATCACCAGGTCAGAGTACGCCACCTGGAACAGGCCGATGCCCAGGCCACCGATCGCGAGCCAGCAGCCGATGGCGGCAATGTCGGTGTCGCCACTCCAGCCCGAGGCCACCGCGACGGTGGCGAGATTGAGCAGCATCCCGGCGAACGCGGCCGGCCGCGCGCCGAAGCGCGCCACCAGCCGGCTTGCCAGCGCCGAGCCGAGCACCGCCCCGGCTGGACCGAGCGCGAGCAGGAATCCGGCCGCCTGCGCCGTGAGGCCGAGCGTATTGACGAACAGGTACGGTCCGAGCAGGAACACGATGAAGCCGGTGAAATGCACCGAGACCGCGGCGAGGTTGGGTACGCTGAACGCGGCGGTCCGGAACAGCGCCAGCCGGATCATGGGGTGGCGTGACCGCGACTCGCGCACCACGAACCATGCAAAGGTCGCGGCGGCCAGGATGCCGGAGACGATTCCGGCGAATCCGGGCAGGGCGACGCCCAGCAGCAGGCTGCCCGTCCAGGTCGCCAGCAGCACGGATCCGGAGATATCGAAACGGCTGTCCGACGCCCGCGGCGCAATCGGCACGCGCCCAAGCAGCAGCCATGCGCCCAGCGCCAGGGGCACGCGGGCGAAGTACACCGACTGCCACCCGAACGCGTCCACCAGCGCGCCGCCGGCGGCCGGTCCCACCGTGAGCCCGATCGCGAACGCCGCCCCGAATCGCGCCAGCACGCGGGTGCGCTCCGATTCCGGGTAGATGGACAAGGCCAGCGCGGGCGCGGCACCGATCACCAGCGCGATGCCGATGCCCTGCACCACGCGGGCGACCAGCAGCCAGCCGTAGTCCGGCGCGAAGCCGCAGGCAAGGAACGCCGCTGCCGAGACCAGCAGCCCGGCGCCGAACACCCTGCGGTAGCCGAACAGGTCGCCCAGGCGCCCGCTCACGATCACGCAGCTGCTGAAGGCGACCAGGTAGCTGATGACCACCCAGCGGATCGAGGCCACGTCGAGCGCGAACGCCGCGTTGATCGCGGGAAACGCGGCGTTCACCGCGCTGTCCAGCGGCGCGATCACGCTGCCGAGCAGGACGATCGCGAGCGCGCGGTGCCGGGCCGGGGTCATGGGCGCTGATTATCACGATAAAATACCCGCCGGCCCATGCTGATCGACTTCTTCCTCAAGCTGAAGAGCCACAAGCTGCCGGTCTCCATCAAGGAGTACCTGACGCTGCTCGAGGCGATGCAGAAGAACGTCATCGGCCCGTCCATCAACGACTTCTACTACCTGTCGCGCATCGCGCTGGTCAAGGACGAGGCCAACTTCGACAAGTTCGACCGCGCCTTCTCCGAGTTCTGGGACGGCGTCGAGACCATCCCGGGCATCGAGGCCGAGATCCCGCTCGAGTGGCTGCTGAAGCAGGTGGAGCTCACCCTGTCCGAGGAGGAGAAGAAGCAGATCGCGGCCATGGGTGGCTGGGAAAAACTGATGGAGACCCTGAAGCAGCGCCTGGAGGAGCAGAAGGCGCGCCACCAGGGCGGCTCGAAGTGGATCGGCACCGGCGGCACCTCGCCCTTCGGCGCCTATGGCTACAACCCCGAGGGCATCCGCATCGGCCAGGACAAGTCGCGCAACCGCAGCGCGGTCAAGGTCTGGGACCAGCGCGAATACCGCAACCTGGACGACGCGGTGGAGCTGGGCACGCGCAACATCAAGGTGGCGCTGCGCCGCCTGCGCAAGTTCGCGCGCGAGGGTGTGCCCGAGGAATTCGACCTCGACAACACCATCCAGTCGACCGCCCGCAAGGCCTACCTGGACATCCACATGCGGCCCGAGCGCCGCAACGCCATCAAGGTGCTGATGCTGATGGACATCGGCGGCACCATGGACGACCACATCAAGCTGGCCGAGGAACTGTTCTCCGCCTCCAAGACCGAGTTCAAGCACCTGGAGTTCTACTACTTCCACAACTGCATGTACGACTTCGTGTGGAAGGACAACCGGCGGCGCCACTCCGAGCGCACCCGCACCTGGGACCTGCTGCACAAGTACGGCCACGACTACAAGGTGATCTTCGTCGGCGACGC
>JALHLN010000276.1 GCA_022844545.1 Burkholderiales bacterium
GCCATCCTGTCCACCGGCGGCACCGCGAAGCTGCTGGACAAGGAAGGCGTCCCGGCCACCGAGGTCTCCGCCCACACCGGCTTTCCCGAGATGCTCGACGGCCGGGTCAAGACCCTGCACCCGAAGATCCATGGCGGGCTGCTCGCGCGGCGCGACTCGCGCGAGCACATGGCGCAGCTGGACCGGGCCGGCATCCCGCCCATCGACCTGCTGGTGGTGAACCTGTATCCGTTCCAGGCCACCGTGGCCAACCCGGACTGCCCGCTGGAGGAAGCGATCGAGAACATCGACATCGGCGGCCCGGCGATGCTGCGCGCGGCGGCGAAGAACTACGGCGGCGTCGCGGTGGTCGTGGACCCGGCCGACTACGGCCGTGTCCTTGATGAGATCCGCGCCACCGGGGGCGTGGCCGAGGCGACGCGCTTCATGCTCGCGAAGAAGGTGTACGCGCACACCTCGGCCTACGACGGCGCCATCGCCAACTACCTTACCTCGCTGGACGGCGACAACCGGCGCCGCGCCTTTCCCGAGGTGCTCAACCTGCAGCTGATCAAGCGCCAGGACATGCGCTACGGCGAGAACCCGCACCAGTCGGCCGCGTTCTACCGCGACGCCCACCCGGTGCCCGGCGGCATCGCCGCTTTCTCCATCCTGCAGGGCAAGGAACTGTCGTACAACAACATCGCGGACTCGGACGCCGCCTGGGAATGCGTCAAGAGCTTCGCCGAACCCGCCTGCGTCATCGTCAAGCACGCCAATCCCTGCGGCGTGGCGGTCGGCGACAGCCCGCTCGCGGCCTACCGCAAGGCCTTCGCCACCGACCCCACTTCGGCGTTCGGCGGCATCATCGCGTTGAACCGGGCGCTGGACCGCGCCGCCGCGGAGGAGATCGGCAGGCAGTTCGCCGAGGTCATCATCGCCCCGCGCGTCGAACCCGCGGCGCGCGAGTTCCTCGCCGCCAAGCAGAACCTGCGGCTGCTCGAGGTGCCGCTCGCGCACGAAGTCCAGGCCCACGACTTCAAGCGCGTCGGCGGCGGCCTGCTGGTGCAGTCGAGCGACGCGGCGACCCTGGAGCGCAAGGCGCTGAAGGTGGCGACGAAGAAGCAGCCCGACGAGGCGCAGTGGAACGACCTGCTGTTCGCCTGGAAAGTGGCGAAGTTCGTGAAGTCGAACGCCATCGTGTTCTGCCGCGGCGGCGCCACGCTGGGCGTCGGCGCCGGGCAGATGAGCCGCATCGACAGCGCCCGCATCGCCGCCATCAAGGCGGCGAACGCGAAGCTGTCGCTGGCCGGCGCGGCGGTGGCATCGGACGCCTTCTTCCCGTTCCGCGACGGCCTGGACGCGGTGGTGGACGCGGGCGCCGGCGCGGTGATCCAGCCCGGCGGCAGCGTGCGCGACGACGAGGTGATCGCCGCCGCCGACGAGCGCGGCGTGGCGATGGTGTTCACCGGCGTGCGCCATTTCCGGCACTGAGCGGCGGCGGCAGGCGCGGCGATGAAGCTCCTGGTCATCGGTTCGGGCGGCCGCGAGCATGCGCTTGGCTGGAAGCTGGCGCAGAGCCCGAAGGTGCAGAAGGTGTACGTCGCCCCCGGCAACGGCGGCACGGCGACCGAGAGCGGCCTGGAGAACGTCGCCATCACCGGCATCCCGGAGCTGATCGCCTTCGCCAGGAAGGAGCAGGTCCACCTGACCGTCGTCGGGCCGGAGGCGCCGCTCGCGGCCGGGGTCGTGGACGCGTTCCAGGACGCGGGACTGCGGATTTTCGGTCCGGTGCGCGCCGCGGCGCAGTTGGAGGCGTCCAAGGACTTCGCGAAGCGGTTCATGGCCCGCCAAGGCATCCCGACGGCGCGCTACGCCGCGTTCACCGATGCCGCTCAAGCAAGGGCATACGTGGCGCGGAACGGCGCACCCATCGTGGTCAAGGCCGATGGTCTCGCCGCCGGCAAGGGCGTGGTGGTGGCCGCCACGGTCGAGGAGGCGAACGCCGCGATCGACGACATGCTGACCGGCGGCAGGCTGGGCGAGGCCGGCGGCCGCGTCGTGATCGAAGAGTTCCTCGAGGGCGAGGAAGCCAGCTTCATCGTCATGGCCGACGGCGCACGGGCGCTGTCTATGGCCACCAGCCAGGACCACAAGCGCCTGCGGGACGGCGACCTCGGTCCCAACACCGGCGGCATGGGTGCCTACTCCCCGGCGCCGGTGGTGACCCCGCAGCTGCACGCCCGCGTGATGCGCGAGATCATCCAGCCGGCGATCGCCGGCATGGCGAAGGACGGCACGCCCTACGTCGGCTTCCTCTACGCCGGCCTGATGATCGACAAGGCCGGCGTGCCGAAGACGCTGGAGTTCAATTGCCGGCTCGGCGATCCGGAGACGCAGCCGATCATGATGCGGCTGAAATCCGACCTGGTCGAGCTGCTCGAGCACGCCGTCGACGGCACGCTCGATGGCGCGGCCGCCGACTGGGACCGGCGCTCGGCCCTTTGCGTCGTGCTCGCCGCGGCGAACTACCCCGACGAGCCCCGCAGGGGCGACCGGATCGAGGGCCTGCCCCGGGGGACCGAGGCGTGCCGCGTGTTCCACGCCGGCACGAAGCTGGACGGAAAGCAGGTCGTGACCAACGGCGGGCGGGTGCTGGGCGTCACCGCGCTCGGCGATTCGCTGAAGATGGCGCGCACGCTTGCCTACGAGGCCGTGGACAGGATCCGTTTCGACGGCATGCAGTACCGCAGGGATATCGGCCACCGCGGGTTGAAGAAGAGCTGAAGACCTTGGATCTCCGGGCCGTCCGCGACTACTTCTCCGGCCTGCAGCAGCGCATCGTGCACGCGCTGGAGACCCTGGACGGCGGCCGCTTCCAGGCCGATTCCTGGGAGCGCCCGGAAGGCGGCGGCGGCACCACGCGGGTGCTGGAAGGCGGGGCGCTTTTCGAGCGCGCGGGCGTCGCCTTCTCCCATGTCTCGGGATCGCAGCTGCCACCCTCGGCGAGCGCCTCGCGTCCGCAGCTCGCGGGGCGCGGCTTCGAGGCGACGGGCGTGTCGCTGGTGCTGCACCCGCAGAATCCCTATTGCCCGACGGTGCACATGAACGTGCGCCTGTTCACGGCCACGAAGGCGGGCGAGACGCCGGTGTGGTGGTTCGGCGGCGGCATGGACCTCACGCCGTACTACGGTTTCGAGGAGGACGCGCGCCACTTCCACGCCACCTGCAGGCGCGCGCTAGATCCGTTCGGCGCGGACCTGCATCCGCGCTTCAAGCGCTGGTGCGACGAGTACTTCTTCCTGAAGCACCGCAACGAGCCGCGCGGCATCGGCGGCATCTTCTTCGACGACCTCGCGGCGCCGGACTTCGACGGCGCCTTCGCGCTCGCGCGCTCGGTGGGCGACCATTTCCTCACCGCGTACACGCCGATCGTCGAGCGCCGGCGCGGCATGCCCTACGGCGAGCGCGAGCGCGAGTTCCAGAGCTACCGGCGCGGGCGCTACGTGGAATTCAACCTGGTGTTCGACCGCGGCACGCTGTTCGGCCTGCAATCGGGCGGGCGTACCGAGTCCATCCTGATGTCGATGCCGCCGCGGGTGGCCTGGCGCTACGACTGGCGCCCTGCGCCGGGCTCGCCGGAGGCGGCGCTCTACACCGACTTCCTCCGGCCGCGCGACTGGACCTAGCGGCCCGGCGGGCCGGCGACCTGGCACCTCAGGGCAGTTCGGCCCCGAGGCGGTGGTGCTTCTGCGCATCCACCGCGCGGCCGTCGCGGTCGGCCAGGCGCGCGAGCGCCAGGTG
>JALHLN010000277.1 GCA_022844545.1 Burkholderiales bacterium
CCGGCCTCGGAAATCGCGGTTTCGGAGGCGCGCAATGCCTCGCGCGCCTCGCGCCGGCTGGACTCCTGCTCCTCCAGCTCGCCGCGCAGCACGGACAGCTTCTGGCGCAGGGCGGCGAGGTCGTCGTCCGCCGCGGGCGCTGCCCCCGCCGCAGGCGGTCCCGCCGCCAGCGCGGCGGCCAGGGCCGGGACGAGGAGGGCGCGCCTCAGGTCTTGGCCTTGCCCTGTGCGGAGACCGCAGCGATGCGGCGCGCCACGTCCTCCGGATCGCCGAGGTAGCGGTGGCGCAGCGGGCGCAGGTCCGCGCCCAGTTCATACAGGAGCGGCACCCCGGTCGGGATATTGAGTCCGACGATGTCGGCATCGGACACCCCGTCCAGGTGCTTGACCAGCGCCCGCAGCGAGTTGCCATGGGCCGCGACCAGCACGCGCCGGCCGGCGCGCACCTGCGGCGCGATCGCGGCCTCCCAGTAGGGCAGCACGCGCGCCACGGTGTCCTTGAGACACTCGGTCAGCGGCAGCGCGGCGGCGGGCACCCCGGCGTAGCGCGGGTCGCCCGCCGGACTGCGCGGGTCCGACGCCTCGAGCGCCGGGGGCGGGGTGGCATAGGCGCGCCGCCACGCGAGCACCTGCGCCTCGCCGAACTTCGCCGCCGTTTCCGCCTTGTTCAGGCCCTGCAGGGCGCCGTAGTGGCGCTCGTTCAGGCGCCAGTCCTTGGTCACCGGGATCCAGAGCTGGTCGAGTTCCTCAAGGGCGAGGTTCAGGGTCCGGATGGCGCGCTTGAGCACCGAGGTGAAGGCAAGGTCGAACACCCAGCCCTCGGCGCGCAGCAGGCGCCCGGCGGCGCGCGCTTCCTCCACCCCCCGGGCCGAGAGATCGACGTCGGTCCAGCCGGTGAAGCGGTTCTCGCGGTTCCAGTCGGATTCGCCGTGGCGCAGGAGGACGAGGCGATGGGCGGCGGCCGACATGCGGTGAATTATAATGAGCGCACTGGACGCCTGCGCCCCCCGGGAAGGAACCCCTTGGAATTCGTCACCAGCAACTGGCACCTGATCGCGCTCGCGTTCATTTCCGGCGCGATGCTGCTCTGGCCCACGGTGCGCCGCGCCAGCGCCGGCGGCGCGAGCGTGGACACGATGCAGGCCACGCAGCTCATCAACCGCGAGGATGCGGTGGTGCTGGACGTGCGCGACCCGGCGGAGTTCGCGAAGGGCCGGGTGCTGGGGGCGAAGAACGTCCCGCTCGCCGAACTGGGCAAGCGCGCGGGCGAGCTGCAGAAGAACAAGGCGAAGCCCCTGATCGTCGTCTGCCAGAGCGGCAACCGGTCGCTGGGCGCCATGGCCGAGCTGCGCAAGCTGGGCTTCGAGAAGGTCTTCAACCTCGCCGGCGGCTTCAACGCCTGGCAGCAGGCCGGTCTGCCGGTCGAGAAGTGACGCTGCGGACGTGATCACGTGGCCGCTTCGCCCCGCGTCCTGATGTACCTCACCGCCTCGTGCCCCTACTGCCAGGCCGCGGAGCGGCTGCTCGCCGCCAAGGGCGTGCGCGACATCGAGAAGGTGCGCGTGGACCTGGATCCGGCGCGCCGCGATGAGATGATGCAAAAGAGCGGCCGGCGCACGGTGCCGCAGATCTGGATCCGCGGCCGCCACGTCGGCGGCTGCGACGACCTGCATGCGCTCGAGGACGCCGGCGAGCTCGACCCGCTGCTCGGGGCCGCCTGACCGGGCGCGCCGCCGCAACCCACACCCAACCGGAGAAGCCATTGGCCGACGAAGCAGAAAACGCAGCAGCACCCGCGTTCCAGATCGAGAAGCTGTACGTGAAGGACCTGTCGCTGGAGGTGCCCAACGCGCCGCAGGTGTTCACCCAGCCGGCCAGCCCGGAACTCGAGGTGCAGCTGCGCAACGAGGCGAAGCAGTTCGCCGACGGGCTGTTCGAAGTCGTGGTCACGGCCACCGTCACCGCGCGCAGCGAAGGCAAGACGGTGTTCCTGGCCGAGGCCTCGCAGGGCGGGATCTTCTCGGTGCGCAACGTGCCGCAGGAGGACCTCGAGCCGCTGCTCGGCATCGGCTGCCCGACCATCCTGTACCCGTACCTGCGGGAGGTGATCTCCGACATCGTCACCCGCGCCGGCTTTCCGCCGGTGGTGCTGCAGGCGGTGTCCTTCGAGCAGGCCTATCTGCAGCAGCGCCAGCAGCAGGCCGCGGGCGCGCCGCGCATCGAGGTCGCGAACTAGCATGCGCGCCGCGTTCGCCGCGCTGCTCGCGTCGGCCTGCGCCGCGGCGGCGGCGGCCGAGTTCAGGTCGGTGGAGGACAATGCCGCGGTGCTCTACGACGCGCCGTCGCGCGCGGCCACGCCGCTGTACGTGGTGTCGAAGCACTATCCGCTCGAGGTGATCGTGAACCTGGAGGCCTGGGTGAAGGTGCGCGACCACACCGGCGCGCTCGCCTGGGCGGAGCGCAAGTCGCTGGGCGCGCGGCGCATGGTTCTGGTCACCGCGACCCTCGCCGAGGCGCGCCAGCGCGCCGAGGACACCGCGCCGGCCGCCTTCGGCGCGGCGCAGAACGTCGCTTTGGAACTGGTCGAGATCGCCCCCGGCGGCTGGCTGCGCGTGCGCCACGCCGACGGCGCCACGGGCTACGTGCGGGCGGCGCAGGTCTGGGGGCACTAGCGCCGTGAGCCGGATCGCGGTCCTCGGCGCCGGCGCCTGGGGCACCGCGCTTGCGGGGGTGCTCTCGTCGCGGCACGAGGTCCGCCTCTGGGCGCGCGACCGCGCCCAGGCAGAGGCGATCACGCGCGAGCGGCGCAACCGTCGCTACCTGCCGGAGATCCAGTTGCCCAGCGCGCTCGTCGTCGGCGCAGACGCGGGCGCCGCGCTCGAAGGCGCGGAACTGGCGCTGGTCGCCACCACCGTGTCCGGCCTGCGCGAGACGCTCGGGCGCACGGGGACGGTGCCGGCGGTCTGGCTGTGCAAGGGCTTCGAGATGGGCAGCGGCCTGATGCCGCACCAGGTCGCGGAGCAGGTGCTCGGCGCGGGCGCGCGGTTCGGCGCGCTCTCGGGCCCGTCCTTCGCGCTGGAAGTGGCGCGCGGCCTGCCCTGCGCGCTGACGCTCGCGTCGCGCGACGCAGGCTTTGCCCGCGAGGCCGCGGCGCTGGTCCATGGCGGCCGCCTGCGCGTGTACTTCGGCACGGATCTCGTCGGCGTGGAGGTCGGCGGCGCGGTGAAGAACGTGATGGCGCTGGCGGTCGGCATCTCCGATGGCCTTGGCCTGGGGCAGAACGCGCGCGCGGCGCTGATCACGCGGGGGCTGGCGGAGATCGCGCGCCTGGGCGCGGCGCTGGGGGCGCAGCCGGAGACGCTGATGGGGCTTGCGGGCGCGGGCGACCTGATCCTGACCGCGACCGGCGACCTGTCGCGCAACCGGCGCGTCGGCCTGGAACTGGCGCAGGGGCGCAAGCTGGACGAGGTCCTCGCCGGCCTCGGGCACGTCGCCGAGGGCGTGCGTACCGCCGCAGAGGTCGCCAAGCTCGCGCGCTCGCACGGCGTCGAGATGCCGATCACCGAGACCGTGGTCGAAGTGCTGGCCGGGCGGCTTGGACCGCCGCAGGCCGTGGAGCGGCTGCTGGCGCGCGACGCGAAGGCCGAAGGCGCCGCCTAGCCCGCGCCTTCGAATCGAAGCTGGCGCCAGGCTTCGTACGCCATCACCGCGACGGCGTTGGACAGGTTGAGGCTGCGGTTGCCCGGCCGCATCGGCAGCCGGATGCGCCGGTCCT
>JALHLN010000278.1 GCA_022844545.1 Burkholderiales bacterium
GGCCCTCCAGGCCGAGGCGCGCAAGGCCCGCGGCGGCGAGCACCACCGCCGCGTAGTCGCCGCGGTCGAGCTTGGCCAGGCGCGTTTCCACGTTGCCGCGCAGCGGCCGGATGACGAGGTCCGGGCGGCGCGCCGCGACCTGCGCCTGGCGCCGCAGGCTCGAGGTGCCGAGCACGGCACCGTCGGGCAGCTCGGCGAGCGAGCCATAGCGCGTCGACACGAAGGCATCGCGCGGGTCCTCGCGGTCGCAGATCGCCGCCAGCGCGAACCCCGGCGGCAGTTCCGCCGGCACGTCTTTCATCGAGTGCACCGCGAGGTCGGCGCGGCCCGCGGCGAGCGCCGTCTCCAGCTCCTTGATGAACAGGCCCTTGCCGCCTTCCTTCGCGAGGGAAACCTCCAGCAGTTCGTCGCCGCGCGTGCTCAGCGCCAGCAGTTCCACGCGCACGCCGGGATGCGCCGCCTCCAGCCGCGCCTTCACATGCTCCGCCTGCCACAGCGCGAGCCGGCTGCGACGCGTGGCGATGACCAGGCGCTCAGCCACCCTTGTTCTCCGCCACCAGCTCCCGCACCGCCTGCCACTGGCGCCGGCTCACCGGCAGGCGCTCTTCCAGGCCCTCCAGCATCACCTCCCAGTGCGGCTCCTCGTCCCGCGTGCCGGCGCGCTCGAAACCGCGGATCGCGGCCCGCGATACCAGGCAGTTGCGGTGGATGCGGACGAAGCGGTCCGCGAACTCGCGTTCCAGCTGCACCAGCGGTTCCTCGATCAGGTGTTCGCCGGCGCGCGTGCGCAGGGTCACGTACTTCAGCTCGGCCTTGAAGTAGAGCACGTCGCGCACCGGCACCAGCGAGATGCGGTTGCGCTCGGCGACGGAGAAATACTCCCGCGCCCGCTCGGATGCGCGCTCGAGGCTGGCCGCCGGCGCCGGGCCCGCGCCGGCCGCCTTCCTCAACGCGGCGGCGAGGCGCGGCGCGCGCACCGGCTTGAGGAGGTAGTCGAGCGCATTGAGCTCGAAAGCCTCGACCGCGTGGCGCTCGTGCGCGGTGATGAAGATCACCGCCGGCGCCTCGGGCAGCTTGGCCAGGTGCCGCGCCACCTCCAGCCCGGCCATGCCCGGCATCTGGATGTCCAGCAGCAGCACGCGGGCGCCGGTGCCGGGCAGGCGATCGAGCACCTCGAGGCCGTTGGCGGCCTCGCCGGCGATCTGCGTGGGCAGCTCCGGGGCGACATCGGCCAGCAGGGCCTTGAGGCGCTCGCGCGCGAGTTCCTCGTCGTCGGCGATGAACACGCGCAGCGCTCCGGCGGCCTCCGGGAGCAGGCTCATGTTGCCCCGGAGCGGTAGGGAATCTCGATCTCGACGCGGTACCGGCCGCGTTCCACGCGCGTCTCCAGCCGCGCCTCGGCGTCGAAGAACAGGTTAAGCCGCTCGCGTATGTTGTCCAGCGCCATGTGGTTGCCTTCCCTGTGGCCAGCGGCATCGGCTGCGTCGCCGCCCTCCAACTGCGCGTTGTCCACCACCGCCAGCACGCGATTGCCGCGGCGCTCGATGCGCACCAGCACATCGCCCACGCCGATGCCCGGCTCGACGCCGTGGTAGATCGCGTTCTCGAGGACCGGTTGCAGCAGCAGCGGCGGCAGCAGCGCGTCCAAGGGTGCGCCGTCCAGTTCCCAGGACATCCGCAACCGCTCTCCCAGGCGCAGCTGCTCGATCGCGGCGTAGCGCTCCAGCAGCGCGATCTCGTCTGCGAGGCGCACCAGGCTGCGGCCGTCGGACATCAGCGCGCGGAACAGTTCGGCCAGGTCCTCCAGCGCGTGCTCGGCGCGCTTCACGTCCTTGCGCATCAGCGAGAGCACCGCGTTCAGGCTGTTGAACAGGAAATGCGGCCGGATCCTCGACTGCAGCGCCTGCAGGCGCGCCTCGGCCAGCGCCGGCGAGAAGGCGCGCTGGTGCAGGCGCAGGTACCCGAGCACCAGCGCGGTGGCGGCCGCGGCGAAGACGAGCGCGCGACCGAGGCCGGTGCCGGCGAACACGCCCAGCGCGGCATGCACGCCCGCGGCGATCCCCAGCACCACCGCGATCACCACAACGCAGCCCGCGGCATAGCCCAGGCGCAGCAGCGGCCGGGCGAGCAGGTAGAACGCCACCAGGCTCGCCACCAGCACCGGCTGCAGCAGCGCGGTGGCGCGCACGAAGGCCTCGGCCGCCTGCGCCAGGGTCGGCTCGGCGGCGAGGATCGCGCCGAACGCGAGCAGGTTCACGGCGACCAGGATGCGCGCGATCACGCCCAGGTTGCGGAAGTCCGGGAGGGCGTCTGCCTGAGGGTTTTGCCTTATACTGGACATGGTTGGCACACAGTGTTCAACCGCATTCTATTCCTCTATTCCACATGGCTTCCGCCAAGACACCCAAGCCGCGCGCAGCGAAGCTCTGGTCCGGTCGCTTCAGCGAACCCGTGGACGCGTTCGTGCAGCGCTTCACCGCGTCGGTGTCCTTCGACCGGCGCCTGGCCAGGCACGACATCGCCGGCTCGATCGCGCATGCGCGCATGCTCGGCGCCTGCGGCGTGATCCGCCGCGCCGACGCCGCGGCCATCGAGCGCGGCCTGCGCGCGATCGGCCGGGAGATCGAGCGCGGGAAATTCGCCTGGTCGCTCGAGGCCGAGGACGTGCACTCCAACATCGAGCGCCGCCTGATCGCGCTGGTGGGCGAGGCCGGCAAGCGGCTGCACACCGCGCGTTCGCGCAACGACCAGGTCGCCACCGATGTGCGCCTGTGGCTGCGCGCCGAGATCGACTCGATCACGACCCGGCTCCTGGCGCTGCAGTCCGCGCTGCTCGAGCAGGCCGCTCGCCACGCCGCGCTGGTGATGCCCGGGTTCACGCACCTGCAGGTCGCGCAGCCGGTGACCTTCGGGCACCACCTCATGGCCTGGTTCGAGATGCTCGAGCGCGACCGCGCGCGCCTGGCCGATTGCCGCGGGCGCGTCAACGTGCTGCCCCTGGGCGCCGCGGCGCTCGCCGGCACCAGCTTTCCGATCGACCGCGCGCGCGTCGCGCGCGAACTGGGGTTCGAGGCGGTGGCGGCGAACTCGCTCGACGCGGTGTCCGATCGCGACTTCGCGGTCGAGTTCGCCGCCTGCGCCTCCCTCATCATGCTGCACCTGTCGCGCTTCTCCGAGGAGCTGATCCTGTGGATGAACCCGCGCTTCGGCTTCGTGCGCATCCCGGACCGCTTCTGCACCGGCAGCTCGATCATGCCGCAGAAGAAGAACCCGGACGTGCCGGAACTCGTGCGCGGCAAGAGCGCGCGCGTGTTCGGCCACCTGCAGGCGCTGCTGGTGCTGATGAAGGCGCAGCCGCTCGCCTACAACAAGGACAACCAGGAGGACAAGGAGCCCCTGTTCGACACCGCGGACACGGTGAAGGACTGCCTCGCCGCGTTCGCCGGCATGGTCGCGGGGCTGGAACCGCAGGCGAAGGCGATGCGCGCGGCGGCGCTCGAGGGCCATGCCACTGCCACCGACCTCGCCGACTACCTGGTGCGCAAGGGGGTCGCGTTCCGCGATGCGCACGAGGCGGTGGCGCGCGCGGTGCGCGAGGCCGAGCGCCGCGGCTGCGGCCTGGCCGAGCTGTCGCTCGCGGACCTGAGGCGCTTCAACCCGGCCATCGGCCGCGACGTGATGGGCGCCCTCACGCTCGAGGGCTCGGTGGCCGCGCGCGCCCACGCCGGCG
>JALHLN010000279.1 GCA_022844545.1 Burkholderiales bacterium
TCGGAGACGTTCTTGTGCGTGGTCACCGAGCGGCCGAGGAACACCTCGCCCTCGTTCTCGCCGTAGACCATCGGCCCGAGCGAGTCGGTCATGCCGTAGTGCATCACCATGTCGCGCGCCAGCTTGGTGGCGTGCTCGAAATCCTGCCGCGCGCCCGTGGTCTGCTGCTCGAGGAACACCTCCTCGGCGATGCGGCCGCCGAAGGACACCGCCATGAACGACAGCATCTGCTCCTTGCTGTAGCCGTAGCGATCGCGCTCGGGCAGGAAGAAGGTCACGCCCAGCGCGCGCCCGCGCGGGATGATGGTGACCTTGTGCACCGGGTCGGCCCTGGGCACCAGCTTGCCCACCACGGCGTGGCCGGACTCGTGGTAGGCGGTGGTGCGGCGCTCCTCTTCCGACATCACCATGGAGCGGCGCTCGGCGCCCATCATGACCTTGTCCTTGGCGTGCTCGAACTCGTCCATCTCCACCAGGCGCTTGTTGCGGCGCGCGGCGAACAGCGCCGCCTCGTTGACCAGGTTGGCGAGGTCCGCGCCCGAGAACCCCGGGGTGCCGCGCGCGATGATGTCGGGCTTCACGTCCGGCGATATGGGAACTTTCCTCATGTGCACCTTGAGGATCTCCTCGCGGCCGCGGATGTCCGGCAGCGGCACCACCACCTGGCGGTCGAAGCGCCCGGGCCGCAGCAGCGCCGGGTCGAGCACGTCCGGCCGGTTGGTGGCGGCGATGACGATCACGCCCATGGTGCCCTCGAAACCGTCCATTTCCACCAGCAGCTGGTTGAGCGTCTGCTCGCGCTCGTCGTTGCCGCCGCCCAAGCCGGCGCCGCGCTGGCGGCCGACCGCGTCGATCTCGTCGATGAACACGATGCAGGGCGCGTGCTTCTTCGCCTGCTCGAACATGTCGCGCACCCGCGCCGCGCCGACGCCGACGAACATCTCGACGAAGTCGGAGCCGGAGATGGAGAAGAACGGCACCTTGGCCTCGCCGGCGATGGCGCGCGCGAGCAGCGTCTTGCCGGTGCCGGGATTGCCCACCATCAGCACCCCGCGCGGAATGCGTCCGCCCAGCTTCTGGAACTTGGTCGGGTCGCGCAGGAAATCGACCAGCTCGGAGACCTCTTCCTTGGCCTCCTCGCACCCGGCGACGTCGGCGAAGGTGACGGTGTTCGACGATTCGTCCAGCAGGCGCGCCTTGGACTTGCCGAACGAGAACGCGCCGCCCCGCCCGCCGCCCTGCATCTGGCGCATGAAGAAGATCCAGACCCCGATCAGGAGCAGCATCGGGAACCAGGACACGAAGATGTTCATGAGGAGGGACGGCTCTTCCTCGGGCTTGGCCTCGACCTTGACGTTGTACTTGAGCAGGTCGGAAACCAGCCAGATGTCCCCTGGCGAGTAGCTGGTGACGCTCTTGCCCTCGAGCGTGGTCGCCTTGAGCTGGCGGCCTTCGATGGTCACCTTGGCGATGCGCCCGGCCTTCACCTCCTCCAGGAACTGGGAGTACTCCATCGGCGAGCGCGTCGCCTGCCGGGTGTTGAACTGGTTGAACACGGTCATCAGCACCAGCCCGATGACGAGCCAGATGACCATGTTCTTCATCATGTTATTCAAGGACTTGCTCCTAGATTGAGCGGTGCGGCGAAAGGGGAATCTTACGCTGTTTCAAGTAGATTGCGGCGCGCGGGCCAAGTTCAACGTGAATCTGCAACTTTCGGCCCCCGGGCGAGCAGGTAGGTCTCCCGGGATTCGCCGCGCGAGGCAGCCGGCTTGCGCGTCTGCACGCTGGCGAAGCAGCGCCGCAATTCGGCCAGGATGCCGGCGAATTCGGCGCCCTGGAACACCTTGACGAGGAATGCCCCTCCCGGTTTCAGGACTTCCCCGCAGAACGCGATCGCCTCATGAACCAGTTCCGCCGCCCTGGCCTGGTCGGCGGCGGCGATGCCGGAGACATTGGGCATCATGTCCGAGAGGACGAGGTCGACCTTGCCGCCTGCGGCGGCCAGCGCCGCGGCACGCACCGCGGGATCGAGGAAACTGCCCTGGATGAACCTCACCCCCGGCGGCGCCGGCATCTCCAGAGGATCGATGGCGATGACGCGCCCCTTCGCGCCCACCTTCGCCGCGGCCACCTGGGACCAGCCGCCCGGCGCCGCGCCCAGGTCGATCACGGTCGCCCCGGACCGCAGCAGGCGGTCCCGGGCGTCGATCTCGAGCAGCTTGTAGGCGGCGCGCGAGCGGTAGCCCTCCTCGCGCGCCCGCTTCACGAACGGATCGGAGACATGCCGCTGCAGCCAGCGCTTGCTGGAATGACTCATCGCGTCAGGTGTTCTGCAGTGCAAGGGTACACTGGAGACTCGCCATGAAACGTTCCGTTTCCGCTCTTGCCGTCCTGCTCGCCGCCGCCATGGCAGCCGGATGCGCGTCCATGTCCTACAGCGGGCACGGCCTGATTCCCGGCAAGTCGAATGCCGGTGACGTGGAAGGGTTGATGGGCCGGCCGGCTGAGCGGATCACCCTCGCCGGCGGCGACAGCGTCTGGTTCTACCCGCGCAACCCCGGCGGCCTCCACACCTTCGCCGTTCGCCTCAACCCGCAGGGCATCGTCCAGGAGGTGGACCAGCGCCTGACGTCAGACAACCTTGCGAAGCTGGTGCCCGGGACGAGCACTGCAGCGCAGGTTCGAGAACTGCTCGGCCCGCCCTGGCAGGTCTCGCGCATGGCGCGCCAGCAGCGCGAGGTCTGGAGCTACCGCATGGACAACGGCTTGTTCGTCGAGCATGACCTCTATGTCCAGTTTTCGTTCGACGGCATCGTACGCGAGATGTTGCTGCTCAAGGACATCCGGAACGACCTCGGACATGGCGCCAGGGATTAGCCCTGCCGAACGCCGCGCCCTGAAGGCGCGGGCGCATGCCCTCGACCCGGTGGTGCTCATCGGCGAGGGCGGCGTCACCGACGCCGTGGTGGCGGAGATCGAGCGCGCCCTCAAGGCCCACGAACTGATCAAGGCCCGCGCCGGCAGCCTGGACCGCGAGGCGCGGGAACTGGCGATGGCCGAGATCCGCGAGCGCACCGGCGCCGAGCCGGTGCAGGCGATCGGCAAGGTCATGGTGCTGTGGAAGGAAAACCCGGAGAAGCGCCGGAAGGAGGCGCAGGCCGAGCGGCTGCGCGCCAGGGCGCCGGCCGCGCCGCCTACTCGTAGCGCACGTCCAGGATCTCGTAGTTCTTCACCCCGCCGGGGGTCTGCACCGCAACCGGGTCGCCGGCGTACTTCCCGATGAGCGCGCGCGCGATCGGCGAGCTGATCGAGATCTTCCCGGTCTTGATGTCGGCCTCGTCCTCGCCCACGATCTGGTAGGTCATCGAGGTCCCGGCGCCGTCGTCAAGGTCGACGGTGGCGCCGAACACGCAGCGCCCCTCCGCGTCCAGCAGTTTCGGGTCGATCACCTGCGCGTTGGCGAGCTTGCCCTCGATGTCCGCGATGCGGCCCTCGATGAAGCCCTGGCGCTCGCGCGCCGCGTCGTACTCGGCGTTCTCCGACAGGTCGCCGTGCGCGCGCGCCTCGGCGATGGCGGTGATCACCGCCGGCCGCTCGATGGATTTCAGGCGCTGCAGCTCGCTGCGCAGCGCCTCGGCGCCGCGGATGGTCATGGGGGTGCTGGGCATGGCGCTAATTTACCTCTTCGAGTGCCCGTCCGCGCGCCAGGCGCGCATGC
>JALHLN010000280.1 GCA_022844545.1 Burkholderiales bacterium
AGCAGGACGGTGGCGCTGGACTGCGACAGGCGGCCGATGGCGCGGAACACCTCCTGCATGGCCGCCGCCTGCCCCAGGATCTCGGGCTCCTCGGCGATGGGTTCGAGCGCCGCTTCCTCCCGCTGGCTCTCCTCCAGCGCCCGGCGGATCAGTTCCACCGCCTGATCGACGTCGAAGGGCTTGGGCAGGTACTCGTAGGCGCCGCCCTGGAAGGCCGCCACCGCGGACTCCAGGTCCGAGTAGGCCGTCATCACGATCACTGGCACCGACGGGTACTTCTCCTTCACGACCTGCAGCAGTTCGATGCCCGACGCCCCGGGCATGCGGATGTCGGACACCAGCACCTGAGGCGGCTCGCCGCCGGCGAGCGCATCCAGCGCTTCCCGCGCCGAGGCGAAGGACTCGAAGGCAATGCCTTCGCGGCTGAGGGCTTTCTCGAACACCCAGCGTATCGAGCGATCGTCGTCGACTATCCAGACCGGTTTCATGGCAGCGGCAGCAGTATGGTGAACACCGTGCGTCCCGGGCGGCTGTCGAACTCGACGATGCCGCCATGGTTCTGCACGAACGTGTGGACCAGCGCAAGACCGAGGCCGCTGCCGCCCTCCCGCCCCGACACCAGGGGATTGAAGACGCGCTCGCGGATGTCCCCGGGAATGCCCGGTCCGTCATCTATTACCTGCAATTCCAATGCCAGCCTGGACAGGCGCCGGGCGATGGTCACCTGGCGGGCGACCCGGGTGCGCAGGACGATGGTGCCGCCCCGCTTTGCGTTGGCCTCGGACAACAGGGCCTGTGCCGCGTTGCGTACGAGGTTAAGGACTATCTGGACCATTTGCTCGAGGTCGCCGATCAGGTCCGGGATGCTGGGATCGTAGTTGCGCAGGATGGATACCGACTCCGGGAACTCCGCCAGCACCAGGCTCCGCACCCGCTCCAGGACCTCGAGGATGTTCACCGGCGCCACCCGGACGGTGCGCTGCGGGATGAGCAACTGGTCCATGAGCGCCTGCAGCCGGTCGGCTTCCTTGATGATGACCTGGGTGTACTCGCGCAGCTCCGGGCGGTCCAGTTCGCGCTCGAGCAGCTGGGCCGAGCCGCGCAGGCCGCCCAGCGGATTGCGGATCTCGTGCGCCAGGTTGCGGATCAGCTGGCGGCTGGTCTCGCGCTGGTCCAGGCGCCGCTCCTCGCGCTCGACCCGCAACTGCTCCTCGATGGGGCGCAGCTCGGCCAGCAGGGGACGCTGCGGCAGGTCGATCCGCGTCACCAGGCACGACAACGGCAGCGGTTCGCGCCCGGGGCGAAGGTAGTTCGCATGCTGCGCGTGGTAGTCCCAGTGCGCCGACCGCGCGTCGCGCAGCATGCTTTCGATCGCCTCGCTCTCTGCGAACAGGGCCTGGAATGGTTGGCCGATGATGGACTTCGCGCCCGCCCCCAGCAGGTTCTCGGCAGCCGGGTTGGCGTAGCGCAGGACGAAGGCCCCGTCGAGCAGGACGACCGCGGTGGCGAGGAGCTCCAGCCCGGACAGGCCGCTGCTGGTTCCGGAGGACGGATCGGCCATGGGCCGTGGATCGGTGGCGGGCGAAAAGCGGGGCGCGGCGCGGGGAGGGTCGCTCGCCGCTAGCGGCTGAGGTTGGCGATCTCGCGCTTGAGCGCTTCGACGTTCTTCTCGTGCACCTCGACCGAGTCGCGGTACGGCTTCAGCCGCTCCAGCACCCTGGCGTAGTTCTTCTCGTTGCCGGTGCGGATCGCTTCCTGTTCGGCCAGCTTCTTCCTCGATTCGGCGAGCATCGCCTGCTCCTGCACCAGTTCGCGCTCAAGCGTCGCGAGCTGCTTCGTCTTCGCGGAGGCGCGGTCGGTAGCCGATTCCTTCGGGAAACCGGCCGGCGAAGGCGATTTCGCGGCGGGCTTGGGCGCCGCGGCGGCCGGCACGACGGTCACCCGCTGCTGGTGCACTACCCGGCAGTCCTTGCCGGCGGTATCGGCCTGCTGGTTGGTCAGCGTGGTGCGGCCTTCCTTGTCCTTGCAGTTCCACAACGTCTCCAGCTGCTGGGCGCGCGCCGGCAGGCCGGACAGGGCCAGGCAGGCGGCGAGCACAGCAGGCAGGAGCGGGAAGCGCATTGGTAGAAGGCGCCTGAAGTTGGAGGGCTAAGTCTATGCCTTTATTGACACTTCAGGCAAACAACCCCAGCCCCGCGCAGACCATGAAAAAGGGCGGGTTTCCCCGCCCTTTCCCTGAGGCGCCGGCCGCGACCCGGTTACGCGCGGCTAGGAGCTGTAGTACATGTCGAACTCGACCGGATGGGTCGTCATGCGGAAGCGCGTCACCTCCTCCGACTTGAGCGCGATGTACGACTCGATGAAGTCCTCGTCGAACACCCCGCCCTTGGTGAGGAAGGCGTGGTCCTTCTTCAGGTTGTCCAGCGCCTCTTCCAGGGACGCGCAAACCTGCGGCACCTTGCCGGCCTCTTCGGGCGGCAGGTGGTACAGGTCCTTGTCGATCGGGTCGCCCGGGTGGATCTTGTTCTGCACCCCGTCCAGGCCCGCCATCAGCAACGCGGCGAACGCGAGGTAGGCATTCGCCGTCGGATCCGGGAAACGCACCTCGACGCGGCGCGCCTTGGGGCTCGCCACGTAGGGAATGCGGCACGAGGCCGAGCGGTTCTTCGCCGAGTAGGCGAGGTTGATCGGCGCCTCGAAGCCCGGCACCAGCCGCTTGTACGAGTTGGTGCCCGGATTGGTGATGGCGTTGAGCGCCTTGGCGTGCTTGATGATGCCGCCGATGTAGTGCAGGGCGAATTCCGACAGCCCGGCGTACAGGTTGCCGGCGAACAGGTTGTTGCCGCCCTTCCACACCGACTGGTGCACGTGCATGCCCGAGCCGTTGTCGCCGACCACCGGCTTGGGCATGAAGGTCGCGGTCTTGCCGAACGAGGCCGCGGTGTTCCAGACCGTGTACTTCAGGATCTGCAGCCAGTCGGCGCGCTGCACCAGCGGCGCGAAGCGGGTGCCGATCTCGCACTGGCCCGGCGCCGCGACCTCGTGGTGGTGCACCTCGACCTCAACGCCCTGCGCCTCGAGCGCGATGCACATGGCGTTGCGGATGTCCTGCAGGGTGTCGACCGGGGGCACCGGGAAGTAGCCGCCCTTGACCGGCGCGCGGTGCGCCATGTTGCCCGACTCGTAGTCAATCCCGGTGGACCAGGGCGCCTCCTCGGACTTGATCTTCACCGAGGACCCGGACATGTCCACGCTCCAGGTCACGCCGTCGAAGATGAAGAACTCGGGCTCGGGGCCGAAGTACGCCACGTCGCCGATGCCGGAGGACTTCAGGTAGGCCTCGGCGCGCTTGGCGATGCCGCGCGGGCAGCGGTTGTAGGGCTTGCCGTCGGCGGGCTCGACCACGTCGCAGTTGATGTTGAGCACCGGCTCGTCGGTGAACGGGTCCATGCGCGCGGTGACCGGGTCCGGGTACAGCAGCATGTCGGAGGCCTGGATGCCCTTCCAGCCGGCGATGGACGAGCCGTCGAACGCGTGGCCGTCGGTGAACTTGTCCTTGGTGAACTGCTTGGCCGGGACGGAGACGTGCTGCTCCTTGCCGCGGGTGTCGGTGAAGCGGATGTCGACGAACTTCACCTCCTTGTCCTTGATCATCTTCAATACGTCATCGGGCGTCATCGCCATTTCAACTCTCCGTTTGCGGTAATTGG
>JALHLN010000281.1 GCA_022844545.1 Burkholderiales bacterium
AAGCGCGAGGGCGAGGCCGCGAATGGCCCGGCGCGCGGCTGCCATGGCCTAGCCCCGCAGCGCCGAGTCGGCGATGGCGCCCAGCAGAACCAGGCTCAGCTGCACCAGCGAGGCGCGGAAGCTCGCGCGCGCTGCGGCCGGTCCCGGCCGGCGCACCAGGGCGACGCAGGTGGCGAGGAAGTACGCCCCGCCCGCAACGGCGCTGACCAGATAGATCCAGCCCATGCCATGCAGGGCCGGCATCAGCGTGGCGGCCACCAGCAGCGCGGCGCTGCCCAGGATGATGCGCGCGCAGCGCGCCTCGCCCACCACCACCGGCAGCATCGGCACGCCCGCCGCCGCGTAGTCCTTGCGGCAGACGATGGCGAGGCTCCAGAAATGCGGCGGCGTCCACAGGAATAGCGCGATCGCCAGCCAGATCGCGGCCGGGCTCATTTCCGGGCTGACGGCCGCCGCCCCGGCCATCACCGCGAAGCTGCCAGCGAGGCCGCCGACGACGATGTTGGTCCAGCTGCGCCGCTTCAGCCACACGGTGTAGACCACGCCGTAGGTGAAGGCCCCCATGAAGACGTGGAACGCGGCCACCCAGTTGGTGGCGAAGGCCGCCGCGAGCACCGAGGCGAGCGTCATGGCGCCGATCACCCACAGCCACTGCGGGCCGTGCACCAGCGCGCCGGTGACGAACGGACGCTCGCGGGTGCGCGCCATGCGGGCGTCCAGGTCGCGCTCGGCGTACTGGTTGAAGGCGCCCGCCGCCGCCGAGGACAGCAGCACCGCGAGCGTGAGCACGACCAGCTGCCAGGCCTGCAGCCCCTGGCGCTCGGCCGCGGGCATGACCGCGATGCCCGCCACCGCGGCGAGCGCGATCGCGAACCCGATGCGCAGCTTGAACAGGTTGAGCAGCAGCCTCATGGGTCCGCGCCTGCCTTCAGCTCAGCGGCCACACCGTGGACAGGTACTTCCAGTTCACGAAGTAGTACAGCGCGAAGGCCACCAGGAACACCATCGCCAGCACGAAGGTGCCGGGCGCGGAGAACCCCGCCGACTGGCCGTGCGAGGTGATCGCGGCGGCCACCGGCGCCTGGCTCGGGGCGACCCCGTCGCGCGCCCGGACATGGGCGAAGCCCGGCGTCTCGATGCGCCTGCCGAGGAACACCGAGTACACCGTCACCAGCAGGTACATGCCGCCGCCCACGATCGCCACCAGGCCCGAGATGCTGCCCAGCGCCATCATCAGCCAGGCCGCGCCCGGGAACTCGTAGGCGAACGCGGTGCCGGCGAAGCTGATGTCCCAGTGCCGGCGCGGCACGCCCAGGGTGCCCGCGCCCATCAGGAACACCGCCACCCCGCTCATGCCCAGCCCGAACACGTAGGGCTGCCACCTGGCGATGCCCGGGAAGGCGAGCTCGCGGCGGAACAGCACCGGGATCAGGAAGTAGGTGAGCGCCATGAAGGCGAGCGTGGTGCCGATCACCACCGTGGCGTGGAAATGGCCCGGCACGTAGATGGTGTTGTGGATGATCAGGTTGATCTGCTCCACGCCCATGATCACCCCCGAGATGCCGCCCAGGAAACCGAAGCCGAGCAGCGAGATGAACATGCCGGAGAACACCGGGTTGCCCCAGGGCGCCTTGCGCAGCCACTCGAACAGGCCGTTGGTGTAGCCCTTCTTCCGCTGCGCCACCTCGATCGCGCCCGGCACGGTGAGGCCGTGCACCATCGAGGCCAGCACCGCCAGGTACATGGCGTAGCTGGTGTTGAAGATCTTCCAGTACGAGGTCAGGCCCGGGTCGGCGAGCAGGTGGTGCGCGCTCGCCAGCTGCAGGAACAGGATGTAGAGGAAGAACGCGGTGCGGCTCACCTTCTCCGACATCGGCTTGGCGCCGAACACGATCGCCGCGATGGCATACCAGACCGCGACGTGCGCCGCGACGTTGACCTGCTGCGAGGAATGGCCGAAGGCCCAGAAGATGGTCTTGTACATCAGCGAGTCGATCTGCGGCACCAGCCCCACCGACCAGAGGAAGGTCGGGATCAGGATGATCGCGCCCGAGGCGATGGTGAAGACGGCGATGATGCAGGCGGTGAGCGCGCCGAAGGTCACCAGCGGGATCGAGCCCTCGTAGGTGCGCTCGGCCTTGGCCACCACCAGGGTGCCGAGGAACACGAAGCAGCCGATCAGGGCGCCGACCGCGAACAGGATCAGGCCGAGGTAGAAGATCGGGTGCGCCCCCATCGGCGCGTAGGCGGTGAACATGACGCTGGAGTCGCCGCGCAGCACGGCGAGGTTGTTCATCAGCGCCCCCAGCACCATCAGCCAGAACCCGGCCCAGGCCAGGTTCGGCGTGGCGAGCCGGCTGCGCAGCAGCGTGGAACTGGCGAAGTACAGCACCGCCATCTCGAAGAAGATGATCCAGAACACCAGCATGTTGATGCCGTGCGCGGTGAGCACCTGGTAGAAGCGGTCCGGCGCCAGCCAGTGCACCGCCTGCCAGCGCGTCAGCACCACGCCGATGGCGAGCAGGCCGCCGAGCAGCAGGCAGACCACGCCGACCACCGCGTTCCAGCGCATCAGCTTCTCGGCCGGTTCGTGGAACAGCAGGCCGGAACTCGGGCAGGTGCGGAAGTTTCTGTTGGTCGCCATGGCCGCCCCCTTACTTGACGTAGATCCGGCTGACCATGGTGTGATGGTTCACGCCGCAGTACTCGTTGCAGATGATGGCGAATTCCCCTTTCCGGGTCGGGGTCATCGTCACCGCGTGGTCGTAGCCCGGATGCACCATGATGTTGATGTTCTCCGGCTGCAGCGAGAAGCCGTGCAGCCAGTCCATGGACATCAGGTGCACCTTGTAGGTCTTGCCCGCCTCCAGCTCGAGGATCGGCCACCACGACCAGAGGCGCGCCACCAGGTAGACGTCGCTGTCGGGCGGCGGCGCGATGACCGGGATCTTCTGCTCGGTCTCCTCGCGCACCTTCCACTTGGCCACGCCCTCCTCGGCCTTCTTCATGTACTCGCCGGCGCTGGTGCGCACCGCGGCATGGGCCAGGTTCTGCTTACCGAACACGTGCCAGTACGGCATCATGAAGAACATGAACAGGCACCAGATGAAGGCGATCGCGACCCAGATCACCTCCTCCCGGTCCATCGGGACCTTCCACCAGTAACGGTCGGTGACGGGCGTGATGCTCATGTGTGCCTCCGGGCTATTTCGCGATCGGCAGCGAGACGATTTCCATCACGCCCCACACCACGTAGAACACTGTGGGCACCACCACCCCGAGGAACAGCAGCAGGAAGGGGTTGTCGAGGATCTGCTGCATCGCCGGCACCGGCTCGTCGGGCATCTCTTCCGGGACGGCGTTCTGGTTGGCATTGGTCATGGCATCCTCCTCTGCGCGGGTTTTCGCCACTGTCCCGGAACCGGCGGTCGCGGGGTTTGATGTGGATCAAGCAAGCTCCGAAGCGGTGCAGCAACATCCGCGCATGCCTGGCCGGCGCCTCGAACTGCTCGCTGCCGCGGCGCTGCTGCTGATGCTGGTAGTGGTCGCCACCAGCGCGCAGATCCGCGCCGCGGGAGGCATCGACGTGCAGGCGCTGCGCGCCGCGCACCGGATCTCGGCCTCGAGCGTGGCGCTGCTCGTCACCGCGCTGGCCGTGCTCGCCTGGCGCGCCCCT
>JALHLN010000282.1 GCA_022844545.1 Burkholderiales bacterium
GAGGCCGCCACGCCGGCGGCCCAGACCACGGTGCGCGCAGCCAGCCGGTCCGCGCCCAGCTGCACGCCGCCGGCGTCGATCCCGCTCACCATCCGGCCCAGCCATACCGTGACGCCCAGGCGCTCCAGCTGCCGGCGCGCCTTCTCAGAGAGGTCCGGCGGATAGCCGGGCAGCACGCGGTCGGTGCCCTCCACGAGAACCACGCGCGCGTTGCGCGGGTCGAAACGCCGGAACTCGCCGTGCAGGGTGTGGCGCGCGATCTCGGCGAAGGCGCCCGCCAGTTCGACGCCGGTGGCGCCGCCGCCGATGACCACGAAGGTGAGCCAGTCGGCGCGCTTCGCCGGGTCCGTTTCCCGCTCCGCGTGCTCGTAGGCGAGCAGCACGCGGCGGCGGATCTCGTAGGCGTCCTCCAGCGTCTTCAGGCTGGGCGCGTGCGCCGCCCAGTCGTCATGGCCGAAATAGCTGTTGGTGGCGCCGGTGGCGAGGACCAGGCGGTCGTAGGCGATCTCGTCGCCGCCGTGAAGGATGACACTTCGGCGCGACGTATCGACGCGCGCAGCGTCGCCATAGATGACCGTAACGTTGTCCTGGCCGGCGAGGATGTGCCGGATCGGCGCCGCCACCGCGGGCGCGGACAATCCGGCCGTCGCCACCTGGTACAGCAGCGGCTGGAACAGGTGGTGGTTGGTGCGGTCCACGACGGTGATCCTCACTGGCGCTTTGGCCAGGGCGCGCGCAGCGAACAGGCCGCCGAATCCGCAGCCCAATATGACGACATGGGGTTCCACGCGGCTATGATATCGCGCACATGGAACTCGCGACCGTACTCACGCCCGGCCTGTCCGGCCATGCCGGCCTCGTCGTCGGCGACGAGCACACCGCGCCGCGCGTGGGCAGCGGCAAGGTGCGCGTGCTGGCGACGCCGGTGATGATCAACCTGTTCGAGGCCGCGGCGCTGGAGGCGATCGAGCGCCTGCTGCCGGCCGGCTACCAGAGCCTCGGCACGGTTCTGAACGTGCGCCACATCGCGGCGACGCCGGTGGGGATGAAGGTGCGCGCCCGGGCGGAGGTGCTGCGGGTCGAAGGGCGCACCGTGTTCCTGAAAGTCGAGGCGCATGACGAGAAGGACCTGATCGGCGACGGCCTGCACGAGCGCGTCGTGGTCAACGTCGAGAAATTCAGCCTGCGCGTGCAACGGAAGCTCAAGCCATGAAGGCCGACATCGCCGTCCTCGGCGCCGGCATCGTCGGCGTCTGCGTCGCCCTGCACCTGCAAAAACGGGGACGGACCACGATTTTGCTGGACCGTCGCGGCGCGGCAGAGGAGACCTCCTTCGGCAACGCCGGCCTGATCCAGCGCGAGGGCGTGGTGCCCTACGGCTTCCCGCACGATTTCGGCGCCCTGCTGCGCTACGGCCTGAACCGCACCATCGACGCCCACTACCACCTCACCGCGCTGCCCGAGATCGCGCCCTTCCTGTGGAAGTACTGGACCCACTCGCGCAAGGAGCGCCACGCCGAGATCGCGCGGCTGTATTCGAAGCTCATCGAGCATTGCGTCGTCGAGCACGACGCGCTCGCGTCCGAGGCGGGCGCGCAGGGGCTCATCCAGCGCGACGGCTGGATCCGCGCCTTCCGCACCGAGGCCAAGCGCGACGCCAGCTTCGCCGAGGCGGAGCAGTGGAAGCGCGAGTTCGGCGTCATCTACCGCACCCTGGACGCCCGCGGGCTCCAGGAAATGGAACCCCACCTCGCGCCGGTGCTCAGCGGCGGGCTGCACTGGACCGAGCCCACCACTGTCACCGACCCCAATGCGCTTGCGCTCGCCTACCTGCGGCGCTTCGAGGCTTTGGGCGGGCGGTTCGTGCAGGGCAACGCCGCCACGCTTGAGGAATCCGGGAAGGGTTGGCGCCTGCGTACCGCCGAAGGCCCGGTCGAGGCCGGCGCCGTGGTGATCGCGCTAGGCCCCTGGGCGGATGTCGTCACGCGGATGCTGGGCTATGACTTGCCGCTGGCGGTGAAGCGCGGCTACCACATGCACTACCGCGCCGCGGGCGTGGCGAAGCTCAATCGTCCCGTGCTCGACAGCGAGTCCGGCTACTGCCTCGCGCCTATGGCGCGCGGCATCCGCCTGACCACTGGCGCGGAGTTCGCGCTGCGCGATGCGATCCGGACGCCGGTGCAGCTCGGCCGCGCCGAACCCATCGCGCGCAACCTGTTCCCGCTGGCCGAGCGCGTGGATTCCGAACCCTGGATGGGTGCGCGGCCCTGCACGCCGGACATGATGCCCATCATCGGGCCCGCGCCGCGGCACGGGAACCTGTGGTTCGCCTTCGGCCATGCGCACCACGGGCTGACGCTGGGGCCGGTGACCGGGCGGTTGATCGCGGAGATGGTGACCGGGGAGAAGCCGTTCGTGGATCCGGCGCCTTACCGGGCGGAGCGGTTTTGATCGCGAGGCGCTGACCTGTTCATGACCCCCGCCCAACGCCTCGTCAACCTCGTCACCCCCGACCGCAGCCGCTGGCTGCCCATGCTCGGCTGCCTGGGCATCGCCGGCGCCTGCATCCAGGCGGTGATGTTCCTCAAGCCGGCGGAGCCGCTGCTGTCGGTCCTGGTGATCGGCGCGCTGATGAGCTGGTTCATCGGCGCGCTGGCGGCGATCGGCTACGTGCGCTGGTTCTTCGGCAAGGAATTCGCGAAGGCCAAACAGGAGAGCGGGGACGCAAAACGGGACTGAATGTAACCGATCGGTTACATATAGGGTACCCAGCCGCCCCGCCTAGCCCGACTTCCCCCGCAACTCCGCCACTTTCGCCCGCGCTTCAGCGGCGAACTTCCCGCGCGGGAACTGTTCGATGTACAGTTCCAGGTCGTCCGGATCGTCGCTGTCCTTCACGCCTTCCCAGAATTCCGCCTCGGCCTCGTTGTCGGTCGCGCTTTCCGCCGCCGCCGGCTTTGCCGCGAATGGCGCCGGGAGGTCCTCGCCGGGCGCCTCGGGCGCCTTGCCCTCCAGCACCCGCTGCAGCGCCTCGGCGAACTTGCGCGCGCTCTGGTAGCGCTCCCCGGGGTCCTTGGCGAGCGCCCGCGCCACGATGCGGTCGATCTCGGCCGGGATCTGCACGATCTGCGAAGGCCACACCGGGTCGTCCTCGATGATGGCCTTGGCGAGGCCCCACTGGGTGCCGGTGAAGGGCTTCTTCCCGGTCAGGAGTTCGTAGAACAGGATGCCGGCGGAGAAAATATCGGTGCGCCGGTCCACCTTCTGGCCCTGGACCTGCTCCGGCGACATGTAGGACGGCGTCCCGACCATGGCGCCGACGCGCGTCGCCTCGGCCTGGCTGCCTTCGGGCTCGTTGACCCGCGCCACGCCGAAGTCGGCCAGCTTGGCCCGCATGCCGGCGGCGACCATGACGTTGGCCGGCTTGATGTCGCGGTGGACGATGCCTGCCTCGTGCGCGCACTCCAGCGCATCGAGCAGCTCGGTCATGAGGCGGAAGATGGTCTTCAAGTCGAAGCGCTCGCCCTCGTCAAAGTAGCTCTTCAGCTCCTTGCCCTCGACGAACTCCATCACGATGTAGGCGAGGTCGCCCTCGGCGCCGAAGTCGTAGACCTGGATGATGTTCGGGTGGTTGAGCCGCGCCACCGCGCGCACCTCGCGCTCGAAGCGCAC
>JALHLN010000283.1 GCA_022844545.1 Burkholderiales bacterium
CGGGCGCCGGACGCGCTTCGACCTGAAGGGTCACGCGGTGATCCATACCGCCCCCAACGTGCGCAAGGTCGCCGCCAGCGCGTCGGCGCCTTCCGGATACGAACCCGTCTGCATCGGCACCACCACCAGCGACCGCATGGAGCGCTTCACGCGGCCGCTGATGGAACAGAACGGCGTGCGGCTGGTCATCGGCAAAGGCGGGCTGCGGGAAGGGTCCGCCGCGGCGTTCCGCGATCTGGGCGGCGCCTACCTCGCCATCGTCGGCGGCGCGGCGGCGCTGGAGACCACCTGGGTGGAGGCGATCGAGGACGTGGACCTCGATGACCTCAACCCGGAATCGCTGTGGAAGTTCCGCGTGCACGGTTTTGGCCCGCTGGTGGTCGCGATGGACAGCCACGGGGGCAGCCTGTATGCGCAGGTCAAGCAGGACTCGAGGGGCCGGCGCGCGGCTGCGCTGGCGAGCCTGGGCGTGAAGTCGCAGTAGAATCGGCTATACCCAAACAGGAGGGGACATGAAAAGCATCGTTCGAATCGCGGGACTCGCGCTGATTGCGCTCGCGGGCGCAGTGCAGGCGCAGAACCTATCTATCGCCACCGGCGGCACCGGCGGGGTCTACTTCCCCATGGGCGGCGGCCTGGCCGCGCTGCTGTCGAAGAAGGTCCCCGGCATGACGGCCACCGCGGAGGTCACCGGCGGCTCGGTCGCCAACATGCAGCTGATCGGCACCGGCAAGCCGTACATCGCCTTCACCCAGGCCGATGCGGCCATCGACGCCCTCAAGGGCCAGGACAAGTTCGCCGGCAAGCCGATTCCGGTGCGCGCGCTGGCGGTGCTGTACCCGAACCGCATGCACGTGGTCTCGATCGAGGGCACCGGCGTGACCAAGATCCAGGACCTGAAGGGCAAGCGCGTCTCCACCGGGTCTGGCGGCAGCGCCACCGAAGTGTTCGCCTTCCGCGTCATCGAGGCCGCCGGCCTGGACAAGGACAAGGACATGCGGCGCGAGCGGCTCGGCGTCGCCGAGTCGGTCAACGCGCTCAAGGACCGCAAGATCGACGCCTTCTTCTGGGTCGGCGGCCTGCCCACCGGCGCGGTGAGCGACCTCGCCAACTCGCCCGGGGTGAAGATCCAGATGATCGACATCGCGCACCTGGTGCCCGAGATGGCGAAGAAGCACGGCAACATCTACATCAAGGATGTCATCCCGCAGCGGATCTACAGGGGCATGAGCGCCGACAACCAGGCGGCCACCGTGACCAACCTGCTGGCGGTGCACCAGAACATGGACGACAAGACCGCCTACGCCATCACCAAGGCGCTGTTCGAGAACGTCGTCGACCTGGTCCGGGTGCATGCCGAGGCGGTGAACATCAAGCTCGAGAACCAGAAGACGGAGAATTCGTCCATTCCCTGGCACCCCGGCGCGATCAAGTACCTCGCGGAGAGGGGCGTCAAGATCAAGTGACGCCCGCGGTCACCGGAGCCCCGTCCAGCCCGCTGGCGGGGCTTTTCATTTTCAGGGGGCGACGCAAGGGGGATAGATGAGCGAGGAAACCGTCCGGCTGCACCAGCCCGCGGCCGAGGTCAGCCAGGAAGCGCTCGCGCGCGCCGAGGAGATGATCGAGCGCGAGGAGGGCGTCCACAACAAGCTCAGCGGCCGGATCGCCGCCTTCGTCGCCACGGTGGCGGTGGGCATGTCGGTGTTCCACCTCTACACCGCCTACGCCATCGTCCGGCCGGAGCACCTGCGCTCGATCCACGTCGCGCTGGTGCTGTTCCTGACCTTCCTCATCTTCCCCGTGGCGCGGCGCTACCGGCACCGCGTCATGTGGTGGGACTGGGTGCTGGCCGCGGCCGGCATCGCCACCGCGGTCTACCTGATGGCCGGGGGCGACGAATTCTTCGACCGCTCCATCGTCCCGAACGACTGGGACATCGTGTTCGGCGTCGCCCTGGCCCTGCTGGTGCTGGAGGCCATGCGCCGCACCACCGGCTGGATCATGCCGTTCGTGACCGCCTGCTTCCTCGCCTATGCGTTCTTCGGCGAGTACCTGCCGGCGCCCTGGACGCACAAGGGCTACGAGCTGCCGCGCATGGTCGGGCACATGTACATGACGCTCGAAGGCATCTACGGCACCGCCATCCAGGTGTCCTCCACGCTGATCATCCTGTTCACCATCTTCGGCGCCTTCCTGCAGTTCTCCGGAGCGGGAAAGTTCTTCATCGATTTCTCCTTCGCGGCCATGGGCGGCAAGCCCACCGGCGCCGGGCGCACGGTGACGCTCGCTTCCTTCCTGCTGGGCGGCCCGTCCGGGTCGGGGGTGGCGACCACCGTCACTTTGGGCGCGGTGGCCGCGCCCATGCTCGCCAAGGTGGGCTACGGCAAGAACGAGGCGGGCGGCCTGCTGGCGGCCGGCGGCCTTGGGGCGATCATCTCGCCGCCGGTGCTGGGCGCCGCGGCGTTCCTGATCGCCGAATTCCTCAAGATCTCGTACCTGGACGTGCTGCTGATGGCGGTGATCCCCACCTGCCTGTATTACCTGACCCTGTTCATCATGGTCGAGATCGACGCCCGCAAGCTGGGCATGAAGGACGCGGTGTTCGATAGGGTGGAATCGGCCTGGAGCCTGACGAAGAAGTACTGGTTCCATTTCTTTTCGCTCGTTTCCATCGTCGGCTTCATGCTGATGGGCTTCTCGCCCGAGCTGTCGGTGTTCTGGGCCACCGTGGTGTCCTTCGCCACCAGCATGCTGCGCCGCGACTGCGCGCTGTTCTCCTACGACTTCCTGCGCGGCCGGGAGTCCTTCGTCAAGGGCTTCTTCGGCTCGCCCTTCTTCAAGGCGCTGGACAACGGCTCGCGCGCGGTGCTCAACGTCGCCGCCACCTGCGCCGGCGCCGGGCTCATCGTGGGCGTGGTGACGCTGACGGGCCTCGGGCTGAAATTCAGCTCCATCGTGCTCGCCTATGCCGGCAATTCGCTGCTGCTCACGGCGATCTACACCGCGCTCATCGTCTGGATCGTGGGCCTGGCGGTACCGGTGACCGCGAGCTACATCATCTGCGCGGTGATCGCGGCGCCGGCGCTGATCGCGCTCAAGGTGCCGGATTTCGCGGCGCACATGTTCATCTTCTACTACGCGGTGCTGTCGGAGGTCTCGCCGCCGACCGCGCTGTCGCCCTTCGCGGCCGCCGCGATCACCGGCGGCGATCCGTACAAGACCACGCTGCAGTGCTGGAAGTACACCCTGCCCGCGTTCCTGGTGCCCTTCGTCTTCGTCCTCGATCCCTCGGGCACCGGACTGCTGCTCACGGGCTCGTTCAAGACGCTGGCGGGCGCGGACTGGGGCTCGATCGCGCTCATCACGTTCACGACTTCGGTCGGCATCCTGGCGCTCGCGGGCTGCTTCCAGGGCTGGCTGTTCAAGCGCTCCCCGGCCTACGAGCGCGTGATGCTGCTGGTGGCGGGCTTTGCGCTCATCTACCCCGGGATGGTGTCGCACGGACTTGGCCTGGCGCTGGTGGTCCTGGTGCTGGTTTCGCAGTGGCTGCGCCGGCATCACAAGGACCATGCGCCGGCTTGACACCGACATCCTGATCCTGGGTTCGGGCGGCGCGGGCCTCTTCGCCGCGCTGCACGCCCACCAGGCTGATCCCTCG
>JALHLN010000284.1 GCA_022844545.1 Burkholderiales bacterium
CCAGGCCGCGGTGTAGGACAGGTCGATGACGCGGTCGGCGTGGAACGGCCCGCGGTCGTTCACCCGCACCACCACGCTCCTGCGGTTGGCGACGTTGGTGACGCGCACGTAGCTCGGAATGGGCAGATAGGGGTGCGCGGCGGTCATGCCGTACATGTCGTAGGGCTCGCCACTGGAGGTGTTCTGGCCGTGGTAGCGCCGCCCGTACCAGCTGGCGATGCCCTTCTGGCGGAAGCCCTGCGCGCTCGCGATCGGCGCGTAGTCGCGGCCGAACACCTGGTAGGGGCGGTTGGCGAAGCGGTGCAGCGGCTCGGCGCGCGGGGTCGCGTCCGGAATCGAAGCGAGGTCCACCGGCGGCCGGTCGCCGGGGCCGTCGTCCTTGTAGTAGGCGCCCGGCCGCCTGGCCGGCGCATCGGCCTGCGCCTTCGGCGCGGGACGGGATTCCGCCTGCGGCGCGGGGGCGGTGTCCGAGCGCGTGAACAGTCCGCCGCATCCGGACAGGCTGGTCGCAGCGGCGAGCGCCAGGATTCGCAACAGGGTCGGTACCGCGGTTAGCGACACGGCCGCATCAGCTACCATCCTCATCGACGATGACTCCCGGGAAATTCCTCAAGGTGGCCTTGCGCGCCCGCTCTTTCGCCTTCGCGCGCGCATACGCGGAAGCAGCGCGGGGCGAAGGCCGCGGCCTGGGGCGCGGCCGCTACGCCTGGCGCGCGGGCGACGGCGGCAAGATCGCCTTCCGGCGCGGCACCAGCGACCTCGGGCTGATCTACGACATCCTGCTCAAGCCCGGCGACAAGGGCGAGTACTGGCTGCCGCCAACGCTCGAGCCGCGCACCATCCTCGACATCGGCGGCAACATCGGCGTTGCCAGCCGCTATCTCGCGCACCATTTTCCCGCTGCGCGCGTGCACGCCTTCGAGCCGGTGCCGGCCAACGTCGAGCTGCTGCGGCAGAACGCCTCCCACTCGAACCGGATCGAGGTGCACGCGTTCGCCCTGGGCGGGGAGGACGGCGAGCTGACGCTGCGCCTGCCCGACGCCTCGGGCTTCAACCAGGGCGGCTACTCCGCATTCGCCGGCGGCGCCGCGCAGATCCGGGCCCCGGTGCGGCGCGTGGAGGGCGCCCTCGCCACGGCGGGCATCGAGGCCGTGGACGTCATCAAGATCGACACCGAGGGTGCCGAGTACTCGATCCTGTCGGCGTTCCCGGAGCGCGTGATCGCCGGCGCGAAGTGGATCTATGGCGAGCTGCATTCGGATGGCGTGGCCGCGGCGGCGGATTTCCGGACCCTGGATTACCTGTCCCGCTGGTTCGACATCGAGACCGCGAAATCGGTTCGCAAGCGCAACTACTTCTTCGACGCCTGCCGCCGTGACCTGGGCCCCGCGTTGCGGGATTTCAGGCGCTACCGCTAGCACCAGCCCGGACTTCGTGCACCACGTTGCCGGCGACCAGCGTCGCCCGCACGCGGCCGGCGAGTTCGTAGCCGATGAACGGCGTGTTGTGGCCCTGGCTCTTCAGGGACGCGGCCTCGACGCGGAACGGCGCCGACGGGTCGAACAGCACCAGGTCCGCGGGCGCCCCCGGCGCGAGGCACCCGGTCTGGACGCCGAGGATCCGCGCCGGATCGCTGGTCACGCGCGCGAGCGCGGTCGTCAGCGGAATCCTGCGCGCCGCGGCCCATTTCAGGGTCAGGGGCAGCAGCAGCTCGAGGCCCGTGGCGCCCGGCTCGGCTTCGCCGAAGGGCATCTGCTTCTGGTCCTCGTCCACCGGGGTGTGGTCCGACACCACGCAATCGATGGTGCCGTCGGCCAGGCCCGCGGCCAGCGCATCCCGGTCCCGCTGCGAGCGCAGCGGCGGCTGCAGGCGGCAGTTCGAATCGTAGTAGCCCAGGTCCATGTCCGACAGGTGCAGGTGGTGGACGCCGACGTCGCAGGTCACCGGCAGGCCCTCCTTCTTCGCCGCCCCGACCATCGCCACCGCAGCCGCCGTGGAGAGGCGGCACACGTGCACGCGCGTGCGCGTGGCGCGCACCAGCTCCAGCAGCGTGGCCAGCGCCACGGTCTCGGCGAAGGCCGGAATCCCCGGCAGGCCCATGCGCGTCGCCACCTCGCCGTCATGCGCCACGCCGCCGGCGGCGAGCCAGGCGTCCTCCGCGCGCAGCCAGACCGGGAAGCCGAAGGTGGCCGCGTACTGCAGCGCGCGCCACAACACCTGGGTGTCGCGCAGCGGCGCGTTCGCCTGCGAGAACGCGACGCAGCCCGCCTCGGCCAGTTCCGCCATCTCGGTGAGGCGCTCGCCGGCGAGCTTCACCGTGAGCGCGCCCACCGGGTAGACGCGGGCGCGCGACAGCGTCTTCGCGCGCCGGCGCAGCATGTCCACCAGGCCCGGCTCGTCCAGCGGCGGATCGGTGTCCGGCGGGCAGGCGAGGCTCGTCACGCCGCCAGCGACCGCGGCGTCCATCTCGGATTCGAGCGTCGCCTTGTACTCGTAGCCCGGCTCCCGCAGGCGCGCGGAAAGGTCGATCAACCCGGGGGCGACGACCAGGCCCCTGGCGTCGATGATGCGCGCGGCCTTGCCGGCGCGCTTGTCGTCCGGGGCGGCGATCTTCCCGTCCGCGATGAACACATCGCCCACGGCGTCGCGCCCGCTCGCCGGGTCGATCACGCGGCCGCCCTTGACCAGGAGGCTCATCAGTTCCCCGCCACGATGGACATCACCGCCATGCGCACCGCGATGCCGAAGGTCACCTGCGGCAGGATCACCGAGCGCGGGCCGTCGGCCACCGAGGAGTCGATCTCGACGCCGCGGTTCATCGGCCCGGGGTGCATGACGATGGCGTCGGGCCTGGCGAGCGAGAGCTTGTCCGCGTTGAGGCCGTAGTGCTTGAAGAATTCCTGCGCGCTGGGCAGGAGCGGCCCGTTCATGCGCTCGTTCTGCAGCCGCAGCATCACCACCACGTCCGCATCCTTCAGGCCGGCGCGCATGTCGTGGAACACCTTCACTCCCAGCGCCTCGACGCCGGCGGGCAGCAGGGTCTGCGGGCCGATCACGCGCACCTCGGGCGCCCCGAGCGTGGTCAGGCCGTGGATCAGCGAGCGCGCGACGCGCGAGTGCAGCACGTCGCCCACCACGGCCACCGTCAGCTGCGTGAAGTCCTTCTTGTAGTGGCGGATGGTGTAGAGGTCGAGCAGGCCCTGCGTCGGGTGCGCGTGGCGGCCGTCGCCGGCGTTGATGACGTGCTCGTGCGGCTTGACGTGGCGCGCGATCAGGTAGGGCGCGCCCGAGGAGGCGTGGCGCACCACGAACACGTCGGCCTGCATCGCCGAGAGGTTGGCCACGGTGTCCAGCAGCGACTCGCCCTTGGAGGCCGAGGACACCGAGACGTTGAGGTTGATGACGTCGGCCGAGAGGCGCTTGGCGGCGATCTCGAAGGTGGTGCGGGTGCGGGTCGAATTCTCGAAGAACAGGTTGAACACGCTTTTTCCCCGCAGCAGCGGCACCTTCTTCACCTCGCGCTCGGTGACGTCCGCGAAGGGCTCGGCGGTGTCCAGGATCTGCAGCAGGATCTCGCGCGGCAGGCCCTCGATGGACAGCAGGTGCTGCAGCTCGCCG
>JALHLN010000285.1 GCA_022844545.1 Burkholderiales bacterium
GATCGCCGCCGACACCGCCGAGCGCGCGGCTGCTTGAACACAGAAATGTAGTGCCGACTTCTTCGCTAAGTCATTGATTCCGCGTCCCCTGACCCTGCATTCTGCGCAAGTTGGGCTAGCACGCGGCGCGCCGGTCAGCGAAGCAGGATCCGGAATCGCCGGCGGCCGCGCAGCCGGTAGACGGAAAAATCGCGCTGATCGATCGTGGCGATTGCAGCGATGCCGCTGCGCTCGCCCAGCGCGACCAGCGTGGCATCCGCATAATCGCAGGGCAGGTCCGCGTAGCGTTCGAGAATCCTGGAGACCGCGAGATGGTCGGCCACCGGTTCCACCTGCAGCAGGCGCGCTGCCCGGGCGCGCGCGATCCATGTCAACGCCGCGCGGCGATGCGCGGGGGAGGCCGCGAGCACGTAGGCGGTCTCGGTGATGACGGCCTCCGTGGTCAGCATCTGGCCGCGGAACGCCCTGAACCAGCTTGCCGCGGAATCGTGGAACGGATCGTCGCGGTTGAACAGCGCGACGATGGCGCCGGTGTCAACGAGCGCGCGAGGCACCGAATGCCTTGCGCGCCAGTTCCCGGACCCGGTCGGACCGCACCGTCCGTGTTCCCCGGCTCGGAATCAGGTCTGCCGCGAGCGCGTAGGCGTCGCCGCCCGATCCGGCCTCCTCCAGATAGCCGTCCAGGGCCCGTACCAGGACTTCGGTGCGAGTCGCGCCGCTGCGCGCGCAGTACTCGGCGAGCTTCTGCTCGACCCCGGGGGGAATGCGCGCGTTGATTGTCCCGGCCATGGTTCGCTGCGCTTCGTATTACAGATACAGGAAACTGTATCACAGTGCGGCGCCGGACGCCATCAGGCGCTCGATCGCCGCCTCGTCCAGCCCCGCCTCCCGCAGCACCTCGCGCGTGTGCTCGCCCAGCCGCGGGGCGTGGCGCCGGTACTGCGGCGGCGATTCCGACCATTCGCTCGGCACCGCCATGGACCGGATCCGACCCTCGGTCGGGTGTTCCCGCTCCTGGAAATAGCCGATCGCGGCGAGGTGCGGATCGGCCAGGATGTCCTCCAGCGAGTTCATCTTCTGCACCGGGATGTCGGCGGCTTCCAGCGCCGCGATCCACTCCGCCGTGCTGCGCCGGGCCATCTCCTCCGCGACCAGGGCGTAGGCGCCCTGGAAGTCCCGGCTGCGCGCCTCCTGCGTGGCGTAGCGCGGGTCGCCCTTCAGCTCGGGGCGTCCGATGACGCGGAAGAACGCCTGCCACTGCTTGTCGTTGTAGACCAGCACGCAGACGTAGCCGTCCCGGGTGCGGTACGGGCGGCGCTCCGGCGCCAGCATGCGCCCGTAGCCCGGCGGCGCGACCGGCGGCTCGAAGGTGTGGCCGGCCAGGTGCTCGCCAAGGACCGATTGCAGCAGGCTCTCGAACATCGGCACGTCCACACGCTGGCCGACGCCGCTCTTTTCGCGCCGGTACAGCGCCGCGCTCACCGCATTGGCCATGTGCAGGCCCACGGAACGGTCGGCGATGATCACCGGCGTGTAGCGCGGGGATTCGGCGCCGGCGCGCTCTGCGAGCCAGGGCAATCCGGCCGCGCCCTGGATGAGGTCGTCGTAGGCGGCCTTGGCGGCGTAGGGGCCGCGCTGCGAATAGCCGAAGCCGCCGACGTAGATGAGGCGCGGGTTGACGGCGCGGACTTCCTCGTAGGACAGCCCGAGCCGCGCCATCGCCTGCGGACGGATGTTGTAGACCAGCACGTCGGCGCTCCTCGCCAACGCGAGGCAGGCTTCGCGCGCCGCCGGCTGCTTGAGATCGAGGACGATGGAGCGCTTGTTGCGGTTGGCGTTGAGGAAGATATGCCCCATGCCCTTCGTGCGCAACGGCGCGTTGTACCGCATGACGTCGCCCTCGGGGGGCTCCACCTTGACCACGTCGGCGCCGAAGTCGGCGAGGATCTGCGTGGCATACGGCCCCATCACCACCGTGGTGAGGTCGAGGACCCGGACGCCGTCGAGCGGACCGCTCATGAAAAACAGGGACAGTCCACGTTTTACTGGGGTTGTATCCCGGCCTCTTTCGCCATCTGGCCCCACTTGGCGATCTCGGACTTGATGAACCCGGCCAGTTGCTGCGGGTTCATCGGCGCGACGACGGTCCCGAGATTGGCGAAGCGCGCGACCACCTCTGGCTTGGCGAGCGCCTTCGCGGTCGTCTCGTGCAGCCGGCTGACGATGTCGGCGGGCGTGCCCGCCGGCGCCATGAGCGCGAACCACGCGATCAACTCGTAGCCCTTCAGTTCCTCCGCGATCGCGGGGACCTCGGGCGCCAGCGGCGAGCGCTGCTCCGACGTTACAGCCAGGCCGCGCAGCTTGCCGCCCTTCTGCTGCGCCAGCGCGTTGGCGAGGTCGGCGAAGGTGAAGGTGATCTGGCCGCCCAGCACGTTGGTGATCGCCTCGGGCAGGCCCTTGAAGGGCACGTCGACGAAGTCCACCTTGCCCATGGACCGGATCATCGCCTGCGACACCTGCGAGCCGGCCGAGCCGTAGCCGCCCGAGAGCTTGCCGGGATTGGCCCTGGCGTGCGCGAGGAACTCCTTGAACGTCTTCGCGGGGAAATCCGCCGCCACCATGAGCATGAAGGAGATGGTGCCCAGGCGCGCCACCGGCTGGAAGTCCTTCACCGGGTCGTAGCGCAGCTGCTTGAACAGGGCCGGCGCCGCCGCCTGCGGCGTGTTGGTGCTTACCATCAGGGTGTAGCCGTCGGGCGCGCTCTTCGCGACGCCCTCGGCGGCGATGGTGCCCTGGGCGCCGGCCTTGTTCTCCACCACGAAGGGCTGGCCGAGGGCGGCCTGCAGCTCCTGGCCGATGGCGCGCGCCACCTGGTCGGTGGCGCTGCCGGCGGGGAAGGGCACCACCAGCTTCACCGGCTTGGACGGCCAGGCCTGCGCATGAGCCTGCGCAGCGAACAAAGTGGCAACGATCAACAGGGCGATTCTCATTTCATCCTCCTCTAGGAATTCAATTTGACCAGCAGCTCGCGCGCCTTGACCGGATCCGACTGGCGCAGCAAGCGCTGCGCCAGCGGCTGCGCCTCGGCGAGGTTCGTCCTCAGCACGCGCTCCTTGATCGCCAGCAGCTGCGCCGGGTGCATGGAGAAGTTGCGCAGGCCGAAGCCGAGCAAGAGGCGCGTCAGCGTCGGCTCGCCCGCCATCTCGCCGCACACCGCCACCGGGGTGCCGGCGCGGTTGGCGGCCTGGATGACGTGCGCGATCAGGTGCAGCACCGCCGGGTGCAGCGGGTCGTACAGGTGGGCGACTGCATCATCCGTTCGATCGATGGCGAGGGTGTACTGGATGAGGTCGTTGGTGCCCAGCGACAGGAAATCCAGCTTCTTCATGAACATCGGCAGCGCCAGCGCGGCGGCGGGGATCTCGATCATGCCGCCCACTTCCACCTCGGCCTCGTAGGCAAGGCCCTTGTCGTCCAGCTGCTGGCGCGCCTGCTTCACCAGCGCCAGCGCCTGCGCGATCTCGTGCGCGTGCGCCAGCATCGGCAGCAGGATCTTGACGCGGCCGAACTTCGAGGCGCGCAGGATGGCGCGCAGCTGGCCGAGGAAGATCTG
>JALHLN010000286.1 GCA_022844545.1 Burkholderiales bacterium
ACCGGCGCCGCCCGGTAGCGGGCCAGCAGTTCCTCGCGCTTGCGGCGCGCCGCCTCGATGCTCTTCGCCTTGATGTGGCCGTAGCCGCGGATGGACTCCGGCAGCGAGGCGATTTCGAGCGCCAGGGCGAGGTTGTCGCGTGTCAGTCCCTGCAGCAGGTCCCGAACCGTCCGCTCGTACTCCCCGATCAGCGCGCGTTCCATGCGCCGCTCCCCGGTGCGGCCGAAGATGTCCAGCCAGGTCCCGCGCAGGCCCTTCAGTTTCGCCAGCACGCCGAACGCGGTCATCATCCACGGCCCGAATGTCATCTTGCCGGGTTCGCCGGTGCGCGGGTCGGGCCTGGCGAGCAGCGGCGGGGCGAGGTGGAACACCAGCTTGTAGTCACCTTCGAACATGCCCTCGATCTTCCTGCGCAGCGCGCCATCGGAATGCAGCCGCGCCACCTCGTACTCGTCCTTGTAGGCGAGCAGCTTGGCGTAGTAGCGCGCCACCGCCTCGGCCAGCTTCGAGGAGCCGGTCTTCGCCGATTCCGCCTTGCGGACCTCGTCCACCAGCGCCCGGTAGCGGGCCGCATAGGCCGCGTCCTGGTAGTCGGTGAGGTAGGCGGTCCGGCGCTCGAGCAGCTCGTCCAGGTTGCGCGACGGGTGCTTCTCGATCGGGATCACCGCGGCCGGCGTCGCGACCCGGCGCACGCGCTCCAGGTCCACCGCCGCGCGCCGGCCCCAGACGAAGGACTGCAGGTTGAAGGCGACCGCGACGCCGTTCAATTCGATCGCGCGCTCGATGGATTCGCGCGCCAGCGGCACCCAGCCCATCTGCCATGCGTAGCCCAGCATGAACATGTTGGTGGCGATGGAATCGCCCATCAGCGCGGTGGCGAGCTCGGCCGCCGGCACGAACTGCGCGTTGCCCTTGCCGCAGGCCTCGCCGATGTCGTGGGTGAGGTCGCTTCCCGGCAGCTGCCAGTTCGGGTTTTTGACGAACTCCGCGGTGGGGGAGGTTGTCGCGTTGACCACGGCCATGGTGCGTCCGGCCTGCATTTTGTCCAGCGCGTCGGCGCTGGCACTGACGACGAGGTCGCAACCGAGCAGCAGGCGCGCGTCGCCGGTGCCCAGGCGCGCGACGCGGACCTCTTCCGGTGTCGCCGCGATCTTCACGTGCGACATCACGGCGCCGTATTTCTGCGCCAGGCCCGACATGTCGAGCACCGACACGCCCTTGCCCTCGAGGTGCGCGGCGACGCCCAGGATCTGGCCGATGGTGATGACCCCGGTGCCGCCGATGCCGGTGACGATGATGCCGCAGGGCTCGGCGAGCGAGGCGGGCGTGGCCTCGGGCAGGGCGGGGAAGTCGTCCGCCGTCTTGGCGCCGGTTCTCCCTTTCTTCAACTGGCCGCCTTCGACGGTAACGAAGCTGGGGCAGAAGCCCTTCACGCACGAATAGTCCTTGTTGCAGGTGGACTGGTTGATGGTGCGCTTGCGGCCGTATTCGGTCTCCAGCGGCTCCACCGACAGGCAGTTGGACTTCGAGCTGCAGTCGCCGCAGCCCTCGCACACCATTTCGTTGATGACGACGCGCTTGGCCGGGTCAGGGAAGGCGTTGCGCTTGCGGCGGCGGCGCTTCTCCGAGGCGCAGGTCTGGTCGTAGATCAGCGCCGACACGCCCGGCTGCTCGCGCAGTTCGCGCTGCACCGCGTCCAGCTCGTCGCGGTGGCGGATGGTGATCCCGGGCGCCCAGTTGGTCCCGGCAGGGTACTTCTCCGGCTCATCCGTCACGATGACGATGGGCGTCACGCCCTCGGCGGCGATCTGGCGCGAAATCATCGCCGGGTCCAGCGGCCCGTCGTGGTGCTGGCCGCCGGTCATGGCGACGGCGTCGTTGTAGAGGATCTTGTAGGTCATGGTGACCTTGGCCGCCACCGCGGCGCGGATCGCCATCAGCCCGGAATGGAAGTAGGTGCCGTCGCCCAGGTTGGCGAAGATGTGCTTTTCGCTGGTGAACGGCGCCTGGCCGATCCAGGGCGCGCCCTCGGCGCCCATGTGGGTGAAGGTGGAGGTATTGCGGTCCATCCACACCGCCATGAAGTGGCAGCCGATGCCGGCTGTGGCGCGGCTGCCTTCGGGCACGCGCGTGGAGGTGTTGTGCGGGCAGCCGGAGCAGAAGTAGGGCTGGCGGATGGAGGTGACGCGCGGTTTCGCGAGCGCCTTGTCCTTGAAATCCAGGAACGCCAGGCGCTCCCGGAAGCGCGGTCCCAGTTTCTGCGCGAGGCCCAGCTTCTCCAGCCGCTTGGCAATGGCGCGCGCGACGATGGCCGGATTGTGCTCGTAGTGCGCCGGCAGCAGCCACGTCCCGGCGGGCTGGCCTGCGGCCTGGCTCCACTCGCCGTTGTCGTCGAACTTGCCCACCACCCGCGGCGCGCGCTTGCCTTCTTCCCAGGTGTAGAGCTCCTCCTTGATCTGGTACTCGATGAGCTGGCGCTTCTCCTCAACGACGAGGATTTCCTCCAGTCCCTGCGCGAATTTCCGCGCGCCCACCGGTTCCAGCGGCCATGACATCGCCACCTTGTAGACCCTTAGGCCGATGTCGCGCGCCACGGCCTCGTCGATGCCGAGGTCGGAGAGCGCCTGCATGGTGTCGCCAAAACTCTTGCCCGTCGTCACGATTCCCAGCCGCGCATTCGGCGAATCCCAGACGATGCGATCGAGGCCGTTGGCGCGCACGTACGCGAGGGCGGCGTAGACCTTCCAGTCCAGCAGCCGCGTTTCCTGCTCCAGGATGCCGTCGGGCCAGCGGATGTTGAGCCCGCCCGGGGGCAGGGTGAAATCCGCCGGCAGCTTCACCTGCACGCGCTCCGGATCCGCGATCACCGAGGCGCCGGACTCGACCACGTCGGTGACGCACTTGAAGGCGACCCACAGGCCGGTGTAGCGGCTCATGGCGTAGCCGTGCAGGCCGAAGTCGAGGTAGTCCTGCACGTTGGAGGGGTTGAGCACCGGGATGCAGCAGGCCTTGAGGATGTGCTCGCTCTGGTGCGCGAGCGTCGAGGACTTGGCCGCATGGTCGTCGCCCGCCAGCACCAGCACGCCGCCATTCTTCGAGGTGCCGGCGGCGTTGGCATGCTTGAAGACGTCACCGCAGCGGTCCACGCCGGGGCCCTTGCCGTACCACATCCCGTAAACGCCGTCGTATTTCGCGCCCGGGAACATGCCCACCTGCTGCGTGCCCCAGATGGCGGTGGCCGCGAGGTCCTCGTTGACGCCGGGCTGGAACTTCACATGGTGCGCCTCGAGGTGCTTCTGCGCTCGCCACAGCGACTGGTCCAGGCCGCCCAGCGGCGAGCCGCGGTAGCCCGAGACGAAGCCGGCGGTGTTCAGGCCGGCGCGCAGGTCGCGCTCGCGCTGCAGCAGCAGCAGGCGCACCAGCGCCTGCGTGCCGGTGAGGAACACGCGACCCTTGTCGAGCGTGTACTTGTCGTCGAGGGAAACCTTGGCGAGCGTTGCGGGATCGGCCGGCGCATTCATCTGGCGGGTTCCTTTTGGGAAGTCGCGTTGAGTTTAGACCGGGGCCGGGCTCTTGGTGAGAGCGGCGCCCACGGGCCTGTC
>JALHLN010000287.1 GCA_022844545.1 Burkholderiales bacterium
GTCGACACGGCGAAGCGGACCGGCGCGGTCGTGCGCGGCCCGGTGCCGCTGCCGACGCGCCGCCAGCGCTTCGACCTGCTGCGCTCGCCGCACGCCGACAAGACCTCGCGCGAGCAGCTCGAGATCCGGACCCACCTCAGGCTGATGGACATCATCGACCCGACGGACAAGACGGTGGACGCGCTGATGAAGCTCGACCTGCCGGCCGGCGTGGACGTGGAAATCAAGGTTCAGTAAGCAGTAAAAGGCAGCGCAAAGCGCGGCAAAAAGACCGCGCCACCGATTCAACAAGTGAAGTGCCGGCCAACAGGAGCCGGCGCCCCGGGAGCATTCGGGGTCAACGAAAAGAGGACCGTATGACGATAGGACTGGTCGGCCGCAAGGTCGGCATGATGCGCATCTTCTCCGACGAGGGCGACGCCCAGCCGGTGACGGTGCTGGACGTCTCCGACAACCGCGTCACGCAGATCAAGACCGCCGAGAAGGACGGCTACACGGCGGTCCAGGTCGCCTTCGGCAAGCGCCGCGCGAGCAGGGTCAGCAAGCCCGCCAAGGGCCACTACGCCAAGGCCGCCGTCGAGGCCGGCCAGGTGCTGAAGGAATTCCGCGCCGACGCCAAGGACCTCGCCAACCTCAAGGTCGGCGGCAAGATCGGCGTCGAGTTGTTCGCGGTGGGTCAGAAGGTCGACGTCCAGGGCGTGACCCTGGGCAAGGGCTTCGCCGGCGTGATCAAGCGCCACCACTTCGCCTCCAACCGCGAGACCCACGGCAACTCGGTCACCACGCGCAGCCACGGCTCGACCGGCCAGCGCCAGGACCCGGGCCGCGTGTTCCGCGGCAAGCGCATGGCCGGCCAGCTGGGCAACGTGCGCCGCACGATCCAGAACCTGGTGGTGGTGCGAATCGACGCCGAGCGCCAGCTGCTGCTGGTCCGGGGTTCGGTGCCGGGCTACGCGGGCCGCGACATCGTGGTGCAGCCGGCGGTCAAGGCTGCGGTCAAGCCGGCGAAGAAGGCCTAAGGGGCGCGCCATGGAACTGAAACTGATCAACGACCAGGGCGCGGCCGGAACGGTGGCCGGCAAGGACGAGGTCTTCGCCCGCGAATTCAACGAGGCGCTGGTGCACCAGCTGGTGGTGGCCTTCGCGGCCAACGCCCGCATCGGCTCGCGCAAGCAGAAGGACCGCGGCGAGGTGCGCCATTCGACCCGCAAGCCCTGGCGCCAGAAGGGCACCGGGCGCGCGCGCGCCGGCATGACCTCCAGCCCGCTGTGGCGCGGCGGCGGCAAGATCTTCCCCAACACGCCGGACGAGAACTTCTCGCACAAGGTCAACCGCAAGATGTACCGCGCCGGCATGGCCTCGATCCTGTCGCAGCTGGCGCGCGAGGACCGGCTGCGCGTGGTGGAGGAATTCAAGCTGGCGCAGCCCAAGACCAAGCTGCTGGCGCAGAAGGTGAAGTCGATGGGCTTCGACGGCGTGCTGGTGATCACCGACGAGCTGGACGACAACCTCAAGCTGTCGTCGCGCAACCTGCACAACGTCGAGGTGATCGCCGCGCAGCAGACCAATCCGGTGGCGCTGGTGCGCCACCCGAGCGTGCTGATCACCAAGCGCGCCATGGCCAAGCTCGAGGAGATGCTGAAATGACCGCGGCCAAGCGATTCAACGCCGAGCAGCTGATGAACGTGGTGCTGGCGCCGGTCGTCTCCGAGAAGAGCACCCGCGTCGCCGACAAGGACCGGCAGTACGTGTTTCGCGTCGCCGACGCGGCCACCAAGCCGGAGATCAAGGCCGCGGTGGAGCTGCTGTTCAAGACCAAGGTGGACTCGGTCACCGTGTCCCGCGTCAAGGGCAAGAAGAAGCGCTTCGGGCGTTTCATGGGCCGCCGCGGCAACTGGAAGAAGGCCTACGTGCGGCTCGCCGCGGGCCAGGAAATCAACTTCGGCGCGACGGAATAAGGGGCGCACGCCATGGCACTGATCAAGGTAAAACCGACTTCCCCGGGCCGCCGCGCGTTCGTCAAGGTGGTGACGCCCGAGCTGCACAAGGGCGAGCCGCACTGGCCGCTGGTCGAGTCGCAGAAGCGCGGCAGCGGGCGCAACAACGCCGGCCGCGTCACCACCCGGCACAAGGGAGGCGGCCACAAGCACCACTACCGCATCGTGGACTTCCGGCGCGACAAGGACGGCATCCAGGCGACCGTGGAGCAGCTCGAGTACGACCCGAACCGCAGCGCGCACCTGGCGCTGCTGCTGTACGCCGACGGCGAGCGCCGCTACATCATCGCCCCCAAGGGACTGAGCGCGGGCGCCAAGCTGCTCTCGGGCGCGGAGGCGCCGATCAAGTCCGGCAACACGCTGCCGCTGCGCAGCATCCCGGTCGGCACCACGGTGCACTGCATCGAGATGCTGCCGGGCAAGGGCGCGCAGCTGGCGCGCTCGGCGGGGTCCTCGGCCCAGCTGCTGGCGCGCGAGGGCTCCTACGCGCAGCTGCGGCTGCGTTCGGGCGAGATACGCAAGGTGCACGTGGAATGCCGCGCCACCATTGGCGAGGTGGGCAACGACGAGCACAACCTCGAGAACATCGGCAAGGCCGGGCGCAAGCGCTGGCGCGGCATCAAGCCGACGGTCCGGGGCGTGGCGATGAACCCGATCGACCACCCGCACGGCGGTGGCGAGGGCCGCACCGCGTCGGGCCAGCCCCCGGTTTCGCCATGGGGCGTGCAGACCAAGGGATACAAGACCCGGCGCAACAAGCGCACGCAAGTGATGATCGTGCGCGACCGGCGCACCAAATAGGGAAGGCTAGGCCATGGCACGTTCAATCAAGAAGGGCCCCTTCGTGGACCACCACCTGCTCGCGAAGGCCGACAAGGCGCGCGGCGGCGGCGACAAGCGCCCGATCAAGACCTGGTCGCGGCGCTCGACCATCGTGCCCGACTTCGTCGGGCTGACGCTGGCGGTGCACAACGGCAAGCAGCACATCCCGGTGTACGTCACCGAGAACATGGTCGGCCACAAGCTGGGCGAGTTCGCGCTGACGCGCATGTTCAAGAGCCACTCGGCCGCGGGCAAGAAGACCGATTCCCCGGTGGGCGGCGGCACACCGGCCCCGGCCGCCGCGCCCGCCGCGGCGAAGAAATAAGGACGAGGCATGACCATGGAAACGCGAGCGATCCTGCGAGGCGTGCGGCTCTCGGCGCAGAAGGGCCGGCTGGTGGCGGACATGATCCGCGGCAAGCCGGTCGACAAGGCGATCAGCATCCTTGCCTTCTCGCCCAAGCGCGGTGCGGCACTGATGAAGAAGCTGCTCGAGTCGGCGATCGCCAACGCCGAGCACAATGACGGCGCCGACATCGACGCCCTTAAGGTGAAGACCGTGTTCGTCGAGCGCGGCACCTTCCTGCGCCGCTTCCAGGCGCGCGCCAAGGGGCGCGGCAACCGCATCCTGAAGCACACCTGCCACATCTACCTGACCGTCGGGGACTGAGAGAGAACGCCATGGGACAGAAGATTCATCCGATCGGCTTCCGGCTTGCGGTCAACCGCAACTGGAGTTCCCGCTGGTACGCCAACAGCAAGAACTTCGGCCCGATGCT
>JALHLN010000288.1 GCA_022844545.1 Burkholderiales bacterium
CCCTCGACGAACTCCATCACGATGTAGGCGAGGTCGCCCTCGGCGCCGAAGTCGTAGACCTGGATGATGTTCGGGTGGTTGAGCCGCGCCACCGCGCGCACCTCGCGCTCGAAGCGCACCGCGACCATGCGCGCGGCTTCCGCGTCCAGCTTCTTCGTCAGGATGGTCTTGATCGCGACGCGGCGGTCCAGGCCCGGGTCGAGCCCGTCGTACACCAGGCCCATGGCGCCCTGGCCGAGCACGCCGTTCACCTTGTAGCGCCCCAGTTGCGTGATGTCGCTCACCAGGCCCTCGCGCCGAACAGCACCGGATGGAACCAGAACACGAGTGCGTATAACGCGAGGCCGATGGCCGGGTTGCGCAGGCCGATCTCGGCGGCGACGAAGCGGTTGCGGCCGGAGGCGATGGCGGCGAAGGGAACGAAGGAGGTCGCTGCGGCGAAGCGCTTCCAGTCCTCGCCCGCGCTCGCCGCCCGGCGCCGGTCGATGGACAGCGCGCCCAGCAGGGCGAGGACGAGGAGGCTGCCGAAGAACACCGTCGCCTTCAGTTCACCGCGCGCGAGGATGTGCGCGCCGGCCCACAGCGCGAAACCCCACATCATGGGGTGGCGGGTGACGCGCAGGATGCCGCTCGCGGCGTCCTCGCGCTTGAGCAGGCGCCCGGCGCCGGCCAGGGTCGGGTTGCGCGACAGCAGGCCGCAGGCGATCAGGATGAAGGCGAAGGGCATGACGACGGCGGGGACGAGGCGCAGGCCTGGCCAGAGCACTTCGACCGGCGCCTTGCCGTAGGCCCAGATCATCCAGCCCAGCGTGGCGAAGGCGACAAGCGAATAGACGGCCTGGTAGGCCTTCTCCCCCATGGCGCCGGCGAGCGCGCCGCGCAGCGGCGTGCTGGAGACGAAATGCGTCGCCAGGAACGCGGCGCAGGCGAGGACCAGTTGCTCCATCAGGCGAGCGCCCGGGTCACGATTTCGGCGACATCGCGCGACAGGCCGTCGGCGGCGCGAATCCGCTCGAGCGCCGCTCGCGCCTTCGCCTGCCGCCCGGCGTCGAACTTCCTCCAGCGGTCGAAGCCGCGCGCCATGCGCGCCGCGACCTGCGGGTTGAGCTTGTCCAGCGCCAGCACCCGGTCGGCGAGGAACGCATAGCCGCCGCCGTCGGCGGCGTGGAAGCGCACATGGTTGGCCGAGAAGCCGCGGATGAGCGAATAGACCTTGTTCGGCACCTTGATGTCGAAGGCCTCATGGCCCAGCAGTTCGTGCACGCGTGTGAGTGTCCCGGGCAAGCGCGACGTGGCCTGCACCGCAAGCCACTTGTCCACGACCAGTGGTTCGTGCTTCCACCGGCCGTAGAAAGACTCGAGCGCGATGGTTCGCTGTGTCGCGTTCGAATTGGCGAGAAAGCCCAGGGCCGCCACGGACTCGGTCATGTTGTCCGACTGGCCAAACTGCTCGTAGCACAGCGCCACCAGGTCCGTGGTCTCCAGCTCCATCAGGTAGCCCAGCGCCAGGTTGCGCAGCGCCCGGCGGCCGATGGCGGCCGCATCCGGCGAGTAGGGGCCCTTCGATTCCATGGCGCGGTAGGCGGCGAGCAGTTCCGGCCTGAGCGCTTCCGCGAGCGCGCGGCGCAGGCGGATGCGCGAGGCGTGCAGCGCGTCCGGGTCCACCGGGTCCATCTGCTCTGCGAGGAAGGTCTCCGAGGGCAGGGCGAGCGCCTCGGCCGCGAAGGCCGGGTCGGGATCGGACAGCAGCTTGCGCGCGGCGTCGATGAAGGCGGCCGGCGGATGGCCGTCGCGCTCCAGGATGATGGTCGCCGCGAGGCGCTGGCCGGCCTCCCAGCGGTTGAAGGGGTCGTCGTCGTGCGCCATCAGGTGCAGCAGCTCGTCGTCGCTGTAGTCGTAGCGGACGATCACCGGCGCCGAGAAGCCGCGCAGCAGCGACGGCGCCGATCCGGACGGTGCGTCGAACACCAGCGTTTCCTCACGCTGCTTCAGCGAATGCAGGCGCTCGTCCTTGCCGACTTTCACCGCGAAGGGGATGTGGAACGGCGGTTCCATGGATTGCTTCACCCGGAGCGTGAAGCGCCCGTCCTTCCACTGTCCGGTGCAATCCAGCACCGGCGTGCCCGCGATGTCGTACCAGCGCCGGAACTGGGAAAGGTCGATGCCGGAAGCATCCTCCATGGCCTGAACGAAGTCGTCGCAGGTCACCGCCTGGCCGTCGTGGCGCCGGAAGTACAGCTGCATCCCGGCCTGGAACTTCTCCTCGCCCAGCAGCGTGTGCTGCATGCGCACCACTTCGGCGCCCTTCTCGTACACCGTCATGGTGTAGAAGTTGCGGATCTCCATGTAGGACTGCGGCCGCACCGGGTGCGCCATGGGGCCGGCGTCCTCCGGGAACTGCGCCGCGCGCAGGTTGCGCACTTCCTGGATGCGCGACACCGCCCGCGAGTAGGTGTCGGCGCCGTACTCCTGGTCGCGGAACACGGTCAGGCCTTCCTTCAGCGAGAGCTGGAACCAGTCGCGGCAGGTGACGCGGTTGCCGGTCCAGTTGTGGAAGTACTCGTGCGCCACGACGCGGTCGATGTTCACGTAGTCGACATCGGTGGCGGTGTCCGGGCGGGCGAGGATGTACTTGGCGTTGAAGATGTTGAGGCCCTTGTTCTCCATCGCCCCGGAGTTGAAGTCGCCTACCGCGACGATCTTGTACTCGTCCAGGTCGAGCGCGAGGCCGAAGCGCTTCTCGTCCCAGTCGATGGCGCGCTTCAGGCAGTCCATGGACCAGGCGGCCTGGTCCAGCTTGCCGGGCTCTACGTAGATGGCGAGCTTCTTGCCCTTGTGCGTTTCCTCCAGCACCTCGAGCTTCGCCGCCACCAGCGCAAACAGGTAGGAGGGCTTGGGGAAGGGGTCCTCGAAAGTGGCCCAGCCCTCGCCCGAGGCCACCCGGTTGCCATTGGACAGCAGCACCGGGTACTGCGCCTGGTCGGCGCGCACCGTGGTGCGGAAAGTCGCCAGCACGTCGGGCCGGTCCGGGTACCAGGTGATGCGGCGGAAGCCCTGCGCCTCGCATTGGGTGACGAAGCCACTCGCCGCCGCGTACAGGCCCTCGAGCTTGGTGTTCCGCTGCGGCACGACGCGCGTCACGGTTTCCAGGACGAAGGCATCGGGCACGCCCGCCAGCGTGAGGCGCTCCACCGTCACCGTGTGCGGGAAGTCCCGGCCGTCCAGCTTCAGCGACACCAGCTCGAGCTCATCCCCGTCCAGTTCCAGCGGGGCGTCGGGCCGCGCGGCCCCGGGATTGCGCCGCAGCTGCAGCTTCGCTGCGACGAGGGCGTCCGCGTCGCGGATGGCGACGTCCAGTTCGACGCGCGCGACGAGGAACGCCGGAGGCGTGTAGTCCTTGAGGTGGATGGTCTTCGGGGTGGGTTCGCGCATCGGCCTGATTTTACAGGCCGTGCCCCGAAGCGGCGCTAGGGAAGCTCTGAATTTCCAGGTTTAGAGACGAGCGTGATTGCACATTGCGGCGTCGAGGTATCGAAACGGCGGCATGAAGGCAATTCGCAACCTGTTTGCTGCCCTTGTTCGGGT
>JALHLN010000289.1 GCA_022844545.1 Burkholderiales bacterium
AGGTCCTCGATCGCGGTGCGCAGCGACGAGTAATAGTAGTAGCGCATCTTCAGCGGCGTGTAGGGCCGGATGGCGAGCGTCGCCTCGGTGATGACGCCGAACTGGCCGTAGCCCAGGATCACGCGCTGGAACAGATCCGCGTTCTCGCTGTCGGAGCATTCGACGATGTCGCCGGCGGGCGTCACCACCTGCAGCGCGAGCGCCTGGTCCGCGCTGCAGCCGAAATGCGCCGAGTTGACGTCGATGCCGCCCACGCCCAGCGTGCCGCCGACCGAGGAGGTGAGGTTCAACGGCGCCGAAAGATAGTCCATTCCGTGGCGCCGCAGGTGTTCCGCGAGGCTCGCCCAGAAGATGCCGGCCTCGGTGCGCACCGTGCGCTTGTCCCTGTCCACGGCGAGCACGCGGCTCATGCCGGTCATGTCCAGCAGCACGCCGCCGAAGGCCACCGACTCGCCCTCCGTGGTCAGGCCGCCGCCGCGCACGGTCACCGGCACGCGGTGCGCCTGCGCTGCCTTGAGCAAGGTGGCGACCTGCTGCGCGCTGCGCGCGATCACCACGCCGTGCGGCATGCCGTAGGCGGTGCCGCCGGCGTCGGTGGCGAAGGTGCCGCGCGCCGGCGCTTCCTCGATCACCTCGACGCCGGCCGCCGCGAGCGCATCCGCGAACTCGCGCCAGTTCGCCCCCTGCCAGCGCGCCGGGTTGGTCTGCTGACGGGGAATGCCGACCAGGGCGTCGGGCGCGACCGGGTCGGGCGGGATGACGCCCGGTTCGATGACGGGGATCTGCATCCTAGGAACGGGCGACGAGGACCACGCCGACGATGATGAAGCCGATGCCCGCGAGCTTCATCGCCGCCAGGCTCTCGCCCAGCAACCACCACGCCAGCACCGCGTTGAGCGCGAAGCCGAGCGACACCATCGGGTAGGCGACGCTGACCGGCGTTTTCGCCAGCGCCAGGATCCAGACCACGAGGCTGACGGCGTAGCAGGCGGTGCCGCCGATGATCCGCGGCTCGAGGGCAAGCGCCCAGCCGACCGGCGTCGCGTTGGTGCCCGCCTTCAGCAGCAACTGCGCCGCAGAGCCAAGGATGACGGCGAGCAGGATGTAGGTGAGGCTGAGGGCTGTCATGAGACGAGGAGCGCCGCGGCGACCAGCCGTTCCTCGGCCATCAGAATGTTGTAGGTGCGGCACGCAGCCGCGGTGTCCATTACTTCGACGCCGACGCGCGCCTGCATCAGGGCCTGCGTCAGGCGCGGGTGCGGAAAGCGCTGCCGCGCGCCGGTGCCCAGCAGCACGATCTCCGGCCGGGCGTCGGCGAGAACCGTGAAATCCTCGGCGCGCAGCGCGTCGAACCCGGCCACCGGCCAGTCGATCAGGCGGTCGGGGAACACGATCAGGTTCGACTCGCGGCGCTCGCCATTGACCGCGAACCAGCCCTCGCCGTAGGCGGTGAAGGTGTTGCGGGCGGAAAGGGCGTGGGCGTGAAGCTTCACGGCGCCCGGATTCTAGCGGACGGAGCGAACCGGCCCCCGCCGCTTCGTCGCCGGCGCCGCCCAGGCGCGCGATGCCGAAGCGAGGGCGGTGAAGCAAACCAGGGCGATTGCAGTCGCGATCCGCATGGGTTTCCCTTCGAGTCCCATGCTAGGAACGGCGGGCTCGCGGAACCATCCCGCGAACGCGGGAGCGCCGCCTCCTTCACAGACGCTGGCGCGTGCATCCGTGGTTGCGTGCATATTGCTGATGTAGTAACGTGACTACATTCACTGAAACCACGGGACATTGCCATGCGGATCAAGACCTTATCCAGCCGCGAGTTCAACCAGGATGCGAGCAAGGCGAAAAAGGCGGCCCAGCGCGGCCCGGTTTTCATCACCGACCGCGGCCGGCCGGCACATGTGCTGCTCACCATCGAGGCCTACCGGAAGCTGACCGGCGGGTCGGCCAGCATCGTCGACATGCTGGCGCTGCCCGGCGTCGAGGATATCGAGTTTGAGCCGGCGCGCGCAGGCACGCTTTACCGGCCAGCGGACTTGTCCTGATGTTTGTCCTCGATACCAACGTTGTTTCGGAGTTGCGCAAGGCGAAGGCGGGCAAGGCTGACAGGAACGTGACGGCGTGGGCGGCGCGCGTACCGGCCGGAGGGCTTTTCTTGTCGGCCATCACCATTCTGGAACTGGAAACCGGCGTGCTTCTGGTCGAGCGCCGCAACCCGGCGCAAGGCGCCGTACTGCGGGCCTGGTTGGAAGTTCACGTCCTTCCGGCATTTGCCGGCCGCGTACTGGATGTCGATACCGCTATCGCGCGTCGTTGCGCGAGGCTCCATGTGCCTGATCCACGCGCTGAGCGAGACGCGCTAATCGCCGCAACGGCGTTGGTGCATGGCATGACGGTGGTGACGCGGGATAGGACCGATTTCGAGCCGACAGGCGTGCCCATTCTCAACCCCTGGGACGCATGAGAGTAAGTTTTTTCGCGTAAAATCATGGTTATGCGAGAGTTTGCGAGAATCAAGCGCCTGCCCCCCTACGTCTTCAACATCACCAACGAGCTGAAGATGGCGGCGCGTCGCCGCGGCGAGGACGTCATCGACCTGTCCATGGGCAACCCGGACGGGCCGACGCCGCAGCACGTCGTGGACAAGCTGGTGGAGGCCTCGCGCCGCCCCGATACCCACGGCTACTCGGTGTCCAAGGGCATCCCGCGTCTGCGCCGCGCCATCTGCGACTGGTACCAGCGCCGCTACGCGGTGGACCTGGACCAGGACCGCGAGGCGATCGTCACCATCGGCTCCAAGGAGGGTCTCGCGCACCTGATGCTGGCGACGCTGGAGCGCGGCGACACCGTGCTGGTGCCCAATCCGTCGTACCCGATCCACATCTACGGCGCGGTGATCGCCGGCGCCGACATCCGTTCGGTGCGCATGACCCCGGGCGTGGATTTCTTCGCCGAGCTGGAACGCGCCATCGGCGAGCTGTTCCCGAAGCCGAAAATGCTCATCCTGGGCTTCCCCTCCAACCCGACCGCGATGTGCGTCGAGCTGGAATTCTTCGAGCGCGTCATCGCGCTGGCGAAGCAGCATGACATCCTCGTGGTGCACGACCTCGCCTACGCGGACATCACCTTTGACGGCTGGAAGGCGCCTTCGATCATGCAGGTTCCGGGGGCGCGCGACGTCGCGGTGGAGTTCTTCACCATGTCCAAGAGCTACAACATGGCCGGCTGGCGCATCGGCTTCATGGTGGGCAACGCCGAGCTGGTGAACGCGCTCGCGCGCATCAAGAGCTACCACGACTACGGCAGCTTCACCCCGGTGCAGGTGGCCGCCATCGTCGCGCTGGACGGGCCGCAGGACTGCGTCGAGGAGATCCGCCAGACCTACCAGAAGCGCCGCGACGTCATGGTCCGGGGCCTGCACGACATCGGCTGGATGGTCGACAACCCGAAGGCCTCGATGTACATCTGGGCGAGGATTCCGCCCTTCTACGAGAAGATGGGCTCGATCGAGTTCACCAAGCGGCTGCTGGAAGAGGCGAAGATCGCGGTGTCGCCGGGCATCGGCTTCGGCGACTACGGCGACGGCCA
>JALHLN010000290.1 GCA_022844545.1 Burkholderiales bacterium
TCCTTGAGCCAGTCGAGCTCCGGGTGCTGCGCGAAGCGCTTGAGCCAGATCGTGTCGCCTACGGCGATGTGGTTCAGCGTGTCGAACAGCGAGCCGAAGAACGCTCCGCGGTCCTTGAACAGCTCTTGGTCGGGAAGCTTGGCGGCGGCGTCGTAGAGGCGCGCGTTCATCCAGCGGTTGTATTCCGCCAGCATGGAAAACCCGGATAAACCGGAAAATGTAACCGATCGGTTACATTGAGAGGCCGCAGGCACCGTCATTCCCTCAAATCGGCCTTCCGACCTTCCGAAGTGACCTGGGTGGAATGCGCGTGAGTTCCTGCAAGACGTCCGGCACCACTGGCGTGAGGTGCTCCATCCGATTGCTCGCCGCCTCGATGACGAGAACGGCAATCGGCAACGACGCAAGATTCTGCTGGAACTCAAGGTTCCCATCCATCGTCAGGAACACGTCAAACTCGGCCGCGGCGAGTCCGAGAAGCCTGCCGTTCTTGATGCCCGCCCAGCCCCTGCGCTGGACAGTGGTGACCTCGTGTCCGATCAGCAGTGCGGCAAGGCGGCGCGGAAGATCCTCATCAAGCAGGATGCGCATCGGGGATCAGGGCGGCCCGCGCTTCCTCGAGAACCGCCACCGCCAACTCCCGACTGACGGAAGGAAAATCATCCAGGAAGACTTCCAGGGAGTCCCCGGCCTCCAGATGATCGAAGAGTGTCTTGACCGGGACGCGCGTGCCGGCGAAAACCGGCGTTCCGCTGTGGATCTCAGGGTCGACGGTGATCAACTGTGTCTTCATCGCGGAACTCCGGCTAAAGACTGCTCGGTCAGTATACTCGCGCGGCCCGGGAACATCACCCTCTCAAGCTCGGCAACCCGATCCCCGCGGCATCGAACCCCCCATCCACCGCCAGCGTCTGCCCATTGATGTACGAAGCCTGCTCGCTGCACAGGAACACCGCGGCCTGCGCGATCTCGTCCTCGGTGCCGTAGCGGTTCAAGGGAATGGCGTCGTGGTAGTCGGCGCGGATGTCGGGTGTGTGGACGAGCTTGGCCATGGCGGTGTCCACCGGCCCGGGGGCGACGGCGTTGACGCGGATGCCCAGGTTGCCCAACTCCACCGCCTGCTGCTTGGTGAGGTGGTCGAGGCCCGCCTTGCTGGTGCCGTAGGCCACGCGGAGCGAACTCGCGCGAAGGCCGGAGATGGAGGTGATGTTGACCACGGCGCCGCCGCCGGTCTTGAGCATGACCGGCGCGCAGAGCTGGGTGCAGATGAACGGGCCGGAGAGATTGACCTCGAGCACCCGCGACCATTCCTCGAACGTGGTGTCGAGGAGCTTCTTGAACACGACGATGCCGGCGTTGTTGACCAGGGCGTCGATGCGGCCGAACTCGGATTCGACCCTGGCCACCGCGGCTTTCACCTGATCCGGAGCGCAGACGTCGCACGCGATGGGCAGCACGCCCCGGCCGACCTCCTTCGCGGACGTCGCGAGGTTGGGCCCGTCGATGTCCAGCATCGCGACGCGGTAGCCCGCTTCGAGGAACTTGCGCGTCAGCGCAAGCCCGATGCCACGCGCGGCGCCGGTGACCACCGCCACCCGGGTGCCCGCGCCCGCGCGCTCAGAGGTCACTGAGGAAGGTGATGTCGCCGTAGTAGCTGCGCGCCGACTGCCCGGTGTTGTCCGCATCGGTCATCATCCCCACCGCGACCACGTCCCAGGGCTCCTCGCCGAAGGCCCGCCGGTAGTCCTCGCGCACGTTGCGCTGGTAGCTGCGCCACTTGCCCACGCCGCCCGGGCCGCTCTCCACCACGATCATCTTCACCCGGCTGGTGTGCGGGTTGTCCAGCACCGTCCCCACCGGGACCGAATTGGACCAGACGTACATCAGCGTGGCGTAGGGCAGCGCCTGCCCGGACAGGGCCTTGGCGAAGCGCAGCTGGGTGCGGGCCTCGAAATCCAGTTTCGCCGGGTCGCCATGGAAGGACAGGATCAGGCGCGCCGGCGAATCCTCGCCCGAGGCGCGGCGCTTGTCGGCGCCGGGAATGAGGGAACTGACGCGCCAGCGCCACTCCACCGTGGGGTGGCGCGAGGGATCGATGCGGATCCGCCGCACCTTGCCGGAGGCCGACTTCTCCGCCACCGCCTGCAGCGCCACGGTGCCGTCGCGCCGCACCAGCTGGTAGCGGGTGCGCGGCTTGGAGGGCAGCACGATCATGGGCTCCCAGTCCGGCGCCAGCGCCTCGCCCTCGGCGCGGCGCGAGAAACGCGCCACCGGCACCGCCTCGCCCGCCTCGCGCGGCAATTCGCGCACCACCGCGCCCGAGGACACCAGCTCCTCGGTGGGCGTCAGCGCGCAGCCGCCCAGCAGCAGCGTCGCGAAAATCAGGATCGATGCCTTCATGCCCTCCCCCCTCAGGCGCGAGCGTAGCATCAGATCGCCTCCCGCGGCCCGCGCCGCAGGGGGCCGTCCACTTCCGAGGCAAAGCGCGCGAGCGCCCCCAGCAGCGCCTCGCGTTCCAGCCGGTACAGCACCTTCTGCCCCTGGCGCTCGGCGGACACCAGCCCGGCGTGCTGCAGCACCGAGAGGTGGCGCGACACCGCCGGCGCCGACAGGCCGAAGCGCGCCGCGAGGTCGGTGGTGGAGGCCGCGGTCTGCGCCAGGAAGGCGATCAGCTGCCGCCGCGGCAGCGAGGCGAGGGCATGGAACACCCGTTCATGATTAACAGCCATGTTAATAGTATGGCGCAGCCCGGGCCGCTGTGGTTAACTGCCCGGGAACCCCAACCAGGCAACCAGGAGAACCCGCTTCATGGCGAAAGCAAAAGCCGCGGCCACGCCCGCCCTCTCGATGGCCGACCGCGACGGCTGGATCTGGTACGACGGCAAGCTGGTGCCGTGGCGCTCGGCCACCACCCACGTCCTCACCCACTCCCTGCACTACGGCCTTGCCGTGTTCGAAGGCGTGCGCGCCTACAAGACGGTGAGCGGCACGCAGATCTACCGCCTGCGCGAGCACACCCAGCGCCTGATCAACTCGGGCCACATCTACATGATGAAGGTCCCGTACACCGTCGAGCGCCTGATGCAGGCGCAGATCGACGTCGTCGCCGCCAACGGCCACGAGTCCTGCTACATCCGCCCGATCGCCTTCTACGGCTCGGAGAAGATGGGCGTGTCGCCGGTGGGCGCGCGCGTGCACGTGGCGATCGCCGCCTGGCCCTGGGGCGCCTACCTCGGGCCGGAAGCGCTCGCCAAGGGCATCCGCGTCAAGACCGCCTCGGTGGCGCGCCACCACGTCAACGTCACCATGGCGCGCGCCAAGATGTCGGGCACCTACCCGAACTCGGTGCTGGCCACGCTGGAGGCCACGCAGCACGGCTACGACGAGGGCCTGCTGCTGGATGTGGACGGCTTCGTCGCCGAGGGCGCGGGCGAGAACATCTTCGTCATCAAGGACGGC
>JALHLN010000291.1 GCA_022844545.1 Burkholderiales bacterium
CTAGGGCTGGACCGGCGAAGGCGCCGGCAGCGGCATGCCGCGCTCGGCCAGCGCCTGGCGCGCAATGTCCGGGCGGTCGGTGATCAGGCCGTCCACGCCCAAGTCCAGCACCGCGCGCAGGTGCGCCGGCTCGTTCACCGTCCAGGGCAGCACCTTCAGGCCCAGCGCCTGCGCCTCGGCCACTTTCGCGCGGTCGACATCGCCCATGAACGGCGACCAGGTGCCGCAACCGGCGGCCTTGACCATGCGCGGGATGGAGCCGTGGTCCTTCAATTGGAAGCCCGCCACCCAGGGCGACCCGGCCGGATTGCCGGCGCCGATGTTGTCCAGCCAGCGCTGCTGCGCGGTGAGGCAGGAGGTGGCGATCGCGGGCGCGAGCTTCTGCACCGCCTTGAGCGAGCGCCAGTCGAAGGACTGCACCGTGACGCGCGCTTCCATGCGCGCGGCCCGCACGACCTCGATGAGCGCCTTCGCGAAGGCTTCCGGGTCGAGCGTTTCCTCCGGCGCGAGCGGCGAGAGCTTGGTCTCGATGTTCAGGCGCACCGTCCTGTTGCCGGACTTCTCCAGCATGGCGAACAGGTCGGCGAGCCTGGGCATGCGCACCCCGTCCATGGCCTTCTGCTGCGGGTAGCGGCGCTCGTAGTCGATGCCTGGCTTGATGCGGCCGACGTCGTAGCCCTGCAATTGCGCGAACGTGAGCGAGCGGATGGTGGGCGCCGGGTGCGCCAGCCAGTTGCCGGCGGCGTCGCGCGTGATGTCCGGGTTGAGGCGCCGGTCGTGCGCGATCACCACCACGCCGTCGGCGGTGACGCCCACGTCCAGCTCCAGCGTGCTGACGCCAAGCGACAGGGCGGTCGCAAAAGCGGGCAGCGTGTTCTCCGGCGCGAGGCCGCGCGCCCCCCGGTGGCCTTGAAGGTCGAATGCCATGGCAGAAGGTGCGAGCGCGAGGGTCGCCAGGAAAATCAGGGACAGTCCACGATTTCTCAAAGCCGTGCGGAAAGCGGCGGAAATCGTGGTCTGTCCCTGTTTTATTGGCCGCTTACTGCGGCTTGATGCCGGCGGCCTGGAGGATGCGCTGCGTCTCCTCGATCTCCGCGCGGATGAAGGCGCTGAACTCGGAAAGGCTCATGTTGCCGGGCTCGGTACCCAGCTTCATCAGCCGGCCCTTGAGGTCCGGGCTCTGCAGCGCCGCATTGACGTCGCGGTTGATCTTGTTGGCCACCTCCGAGGGCATCTTCGCCGGGCCCCAGAGGCCGACCCACAGCGTGTAGTCGAACCCGGGATAGCCCTGCTCGGCGACTGTCGGCACGTTGGGCAGCAGGCTGGAGCGCTTGAGGCTGGAGACCGCGAGCGCGACCGCCTTGCCGCCATTGATGTGCGGCAGCGCGGCATTGAGCGGCGCCCAATAGCAGCAGGTACGGCCGGCGATGGTGTCGGCAACCGCCTCGGGCGTGCCCTTGTACGGCACGTGGGTGACCACGGTTCCGGTGGCGATCTTCAGCTTCTCCAGGTTGAAGTGCGTGCCGCTGCCGATGCCGGCGGAGGCGAAATTGAGCGTCCCGGGCGCGTGCTTGGCGGCGCCGACGTAGTCCTTGAGCGCCTTCCAGCCGCTGTTGGCGCCGGCCATGAGCACGTTCGGCCCGCCGCCCAGCAGCGCAAGGTTGGTGAAGTCCCGCAGGGTGTCGTACTGCATCTTGGCGTATATGCCCGGGTTGGACACGTGCGCCGAGGAGTTGGCGAGCAGCGTGTAGCCGTCCGGCGCGGCATCCACCACCACCTTGGAGCCCACGGTGCCGCCGGCGCCGACGCGGTTCTCGGCGATGACGGGCTGGCCCCAGACTTCCGACAACTTGGCCGCGACCGCGCGGCCGATGATGTCGGTCGAGCTGCCCGGGGTGAACGAGATCACCAGGCGCACCGGCTTGGTCGGCCAGTTCTGCGCCGCGGCGACGGTGCTCAGGCCCGCGAGGGCCGCGAAAAGTACGGCTTTACGAAAGACCATCTCCCACCTCCTTGTTTTCAGGCTTCAGTGTAATACCGGAGGCCTGCGCCTGCTGCAACAGCAGCGTGGCGAAATCCTCCGTAGTCCAGCCGCGCCCCATCATGGACTGGATCAGGTCGCGGGTCGCGGTGGCCAGCGGCATCGGCACCTCGTACTTCCGGCCGGCGTCCAGACCGAGGTCCATGTCCTTCCTCAGCAGGTAGGGCGTGAAGGTGACCTTGAAGTCCAGGTTGACGAAGGCCGGCGTCTTGTAGCGCGAGAAGGTCGAGCCCATCACGCTCTGGTTCATGAATTCCAGGAACGCGTGCCGCGGCACGCCCGCCTTCTCGGCGAGCACCGTGATCTCGGCCAGCGACTGCGTCACCACGCCGAGGAACACGTTGTGGCAGATCTTGACGATGCGCGCCAGTTCGCCCTCGCCCACCCAGCTCGCGGAAGGCGCGATCATCTTCAGCAAGGGCAGCGCGTCGTCGAAGGATTTCCTGGGGCCCGAGCAGACGAACGAGAGCTTGCCCGCCTTGATCACCTTTGCGTTGCCCGACACCGGCGCCGCCAGGTAGGCGATGCCGCGCTTCTCCAGGATTGCGCGCAACTCCGCGGAGCCCTCCAGCGAGATGGAGGAGCACTCCACCACCATCTTCGGCACCCTGGTGGACTTCTCCAGCAGCTGGAACATCACCTCCCTGACGTCGTCCCAGGTGGAGACCATGCAGAACACGATGTCGCGCGCGGCAAGCTCCGAGACGCGGTCGGCAACCTTGGCGCCGTATTGCGTCAGCGGCTCGGCCTTGGCCTTGGTACGGTTCCAGGCGAGGACGTCGGCTCCGCCCTTGGCGAGCCGCGCGGCCATCTCATAGCCCATGCGGCCAGCGCCGATCCAACCGACGGAGAGATTAGTAGGCATTGGCGACCGGAAGCTCCTGTGCGGGGAATAGGGAAATGACCTTGGCGCCCTGGGGAGTGAGGACCACCTCCTCCTCGATGCGCGCGGCGGAGACGCCATCCTTGGCGGGGCAGAAAGTCTCGACGGCGAACACCATGCCGGCCTTCAGCTCGTAGGGCTCGATGAATGAATTCAGGCGCGAGATCAGCGGCCGCTCGTGCAGGCCGAGACCCAGGCCGTGGCAGAAATTCAGGCCGAAGGCCGCCATCTCGGTCTCGAAACCGATTGCGGTGGATTTCGGGAACATCCTTGCCACCTTGTCGGTGGACACGCCGGGCTTGAGCATGCTGATGGCCCCGTCCATCCACTGCCGCGCGCGCTTGTAGGCGTCCTTCTGCGCCGGCGTCGCCTTGCCCACCGAGAAGGTGCGGTAGTAGCAGGTGCGATAGCCGATGAAGGAATGGATGATGTCGAAGTAGGCCTGGTCGCCGGGGCGGATCAGGCGGTCGGTGAAGTTGTGCGGGTGCGGGCTGCAGCGCTCGCCGGC
>JALHLN010000292.1 GCA_022844545.1 Burkholderiales bacterium
TTCGCCCCGACCAGCCGCGCGATCGCCGCGCCGGCACGCTGCGGTGCCGGATACCAGCCGGCGTCGTTCCAGGAGCGGATCAGGCCGTTGCCCCATTCCTCCTCCACCGCCCGGCGCATGCGCGCGACCACCCGCTTGGGAAGCGCCCCAAGCGAGTTGCCGTCCAGGTAGATCACGCCCTCGGGCAGCGCGAACGCATCGCGCTTTGCCGCGAGCGGGTCGGCGGCGTCCAGTCGAACGAGCGCATCGCGATCCAGCGCCCCTGTGGTAGAACTCGATGCCATGAAAGCCATCCTAGCGAACGAACCCCTTCCTGTCTCCGATCCGCGCTCGCTCGCGGACGCGGAGGTTCCCGACCCCGCCGCGCCGAAAGGCCGCGACATCCTGGTGCGCGTCGAGGCCATCTCCGTGAACCCGGTGGACACCAAGACGCGGATGCTGAACCACCCCGGCGCAGCGGGCGCGAAGCCCGGCCCCAGGATCCTGGGCTGGGACGCCGCCGGCGTGGTCCAGGCGGTGGGCGAGCAGGTGACGCTCTTCAAGCCGGGCGATGCGGTGTACTACGCGGGCTCGAACCAGCGCCCGGGCAGCAACGCCCAGCTGCAGCTGGTGGACGAGCGCATCGTGGCGAAGAAGCCCGCGAAGCTGGATTTCGCGCAGGCCGCGGCCATGCCGCTCACGACCATCACCGCCTATGAAAGCATCGTGACGCACATGGGGGTTGACCCGGACGGCAGGGACAAGGGCCGGCGGCTGCTGGTGATCGCCGGCGCCGGCGGCGTGGGCTCGATGGCGATCCAGATCGGCCGCAAGCTGGGGCTGGAGGTCATCGCCACCGCGTCGCGGCCGGAAAGCATCCAGTGGTGCCGCGACCTTGGCGCGGCGCAGGTCATCAACCACCACCAACCCCTGAAAGACGGCCTGAAGGCCATCGGCGTGCCGGAGGTGGACTGCGCGCTGGTCTGCTCGGACATCGACCTCTACTGGACGCAATTCATCGACATCGTCCGCCCGCTGGGCACGATCTGCTCCATCGTGCGCAATGAAAAGCCGGCGGACATCATGGCGATCCAGAGGAAGTCGCTGCGCTTCGCCTGGGAGGGCATGTTCTCCCGCTCCACCTACCAGACCGCGGACATGATCGAGCAGCACCGCCTGCTCGCGCGCGTGGCCGGCTGGATCGACGCGGGCGAGGTGAAGTGCACCCTGACCCAGAAGCTCACGCCCATCAACGCCGCCAACCTGCGCGCGGCGCACGCGAAGGTGGAATCCAAGGGAATGATCGGAAAGGCGGTGCTCAGCGGCTGGTAGCGGAGGCTACTCCCGCACCCGCAGCAGCTTCGTCGCCTCCGACAGGCGGCGGATGGAGCGCATGACGCGCGCCAGGTGCGCGCGGTTGGCCACTTCCACCACGAACAGCATCGTGGTGTACACCGAGCGGTCCTCCTCCATGCTGATGGAGTCGATGTTGGAGCCGGCCTCGGCGATCGCCGAGGCCACCTTGGCGAGCACGCCGCGCTGGTTGGCCACCATCACCTTGATCGCGGTCTGGAACAGGCGCGTCGGCTGCCGGTCCCACTCGACGTCGATCCAGGCCTCGGGCTCGGCGCGCCGCGAGCGCGCGACGTGGCGGCACTCGGCGGTGTGCACCACCAGGCCCTGGCCCTTCTTGATCGAGCCCACGATGGCGTCGCCCGGGATCGGGCGGCAGCAGCTGGCGAGCTGCACCGCCATGCCCTCGGTGCCGCGGATCACCACGCTCGCGCCCCTGGCGTGGGGCCTGGCCTCGCCCTCGGCGCGCAGCATCAGGCGGCGTGCCACGACCGCGGGCAGCTGCTTGCCCAGGCCGATGTCGGCCATGAGTTCGGCCCTGGTGACGCCCACGGTTTCGCGGATCACCCGCTCCCAGCTCGCCTCGTCGATCTCGGCCAGCGCCACGCCATAGCCCTTGAGCGCCTGCTCCAGCAGCCGCTCGCCCAGCGCCGCGGACTCCTCGTACTGCATGGTCTTCAGGAAGTGGCGGATGTTGGAGCGCGCCTTGGCGGTGCGCACGTACTGCAGCCAGGCCGGATTGGGCTTGGCGTAGCCGGTGGTAATAACTTCCACGCGTTCGCCGTTCCTTAACTCCGTTCTCAGCGGCACCAGCTCGCCGTTCACCTTGGCCGCGACGCAGCGGTTGCCGATGTCGGTGTGCACCGCGTAGGCGAAGTCCACCGCGGTGGCGCCTCGCGGCAGGGACAGGATGCGGCCCTTGGGGGTGAAGACGTAGACCTCGTCCGGGAACAGGTCCACCTTGACGTGCTCGAGGAACTCCTGCGAGTCGCCCGACTGGCTCTGGATCTCCAGCAGCGACTGCAGCCACTGGTGGGTCTTCTTCTGCAGCTCGTTGAGCGACGCCGCGTCGTCCTTGTACATCCAGTGCGAGGCGACCCCGGCCTCGGCCAGCCGGTGCATGGACTCGGTCCGGACCTGCACCTCCACCGGCACGCCGAAGGGACCGATGAGCGCGGTGTGGATGGACTGGTAGCCGTTGGCCTTCGGGATCGCGATGTAGTCCTTGAACTTGCCCGGCACCGGCTTGTACAGGCCGTGCAGGGCGCCGATCGCCAGGTAGCAGGTGGGGACGTCCTTCACCACCACGCGCAGGCCGTAGATGTCGTGCACCTCGGAGAACGACAGGTGCTTCTCGATCATCTTGCGGTAGATGGAATAGATGTGCTTCTCGCGCCCTGACACCGCGGCCTCGATCCTCGCCTCCGCCAGCTTCGCCTTCACCGCCGCCTCGATCTTGCCGACCAGCTCGCGCCGGTTGCCGCGCGCGTTGCGCGTGGCCTTGGCGAGCACCCGGTAGCGCAGCGGGAACATGTGCGAGAAGGCGAGTTCCTGCAGCTCGTGGAACAGTTCGTTCAGCCCCAGGCGGTTCGCGATCGGGGCGTAGATCTCCATGGTCTCGCGCGCCACGCGCCGGCGCTTGGCTGGCGGCACCGCGTCGAGCGTGCGCATGTTGTGGAGGCGATCCGCGAGCTTGATCAGGATGACGCGCACGTCCCGCGCCATGGCCAGCAGCATCTTGCGGAAGTTCTCCGCCTGCGCGTCCTCGGCCGACTGGAACTCGATCTTGTCCAGCTTCGAGAGGCCGTCCACCAGCTCGGCCACCGGCTTGCCGAAGGTGTCGGAGATCTCGTCCTTGGTGACCGAGGTGTCCTCCATCACGTCGTGCAGCAGGGCCGCCTGCAGCGCCTGGCCGTCCAGGTGCCAGCCGGCCAGGATCTCGGCCACCGCCAGCGGGTGCGAGATGTAGGGTTCGCCCGACTGCCGGGTCTGGCCGGCGTGGGCGGCATCCGAAAACCGGTAGGCCTCGGTGAGGCGCGCCACGTCCCCCGGCTTCAGGTAGCCGAAGCGGGCTG
>JALHLN010000293.1 GCA_022844545.1 Burkholderiales bacterium
TCCCAGGACACCGTGTGCTAGGCCGCGCTCACCGCGTCCGCGCGCGGGCCGCGTTCGCCCTGCCAGAGGCGGTGCATGCGGAACAGGATCTCGATCGCGAGCAGCAGGAACGCGGCCGGTAGCGGTGCGAGCAGCCACCACTCCGGGATCGCGATCACCTTGACCACCATGCCGCCGATGGCCTGGCTGGAGAACACCGCCTTCAATCCGTACCAGGCAATGGCCGCGCAGCAGGCGAACGCCATCAGGTCCACCACCCACTCGCAGGCCCAGGCCAGGCGCGCCGGCATGACGCGCAGCAGGACGTCCACCCGGATGTGCATGCCCTGGCGCAGCAGCCAGGGCGCGGTGAGCAGGGTGATCAGGTAGAGCGCGTACTCCGTGACCTCGTTCGCCCAGGGCAGCCCCAGCATCCCCGGCACCAGGCGGACGTTGCGCAGCAGCACATCGACGCAGATCACCACCATCATCAGGAACAGCACCGCGCAGCCGGCGAGGGCGAGCCCCGCCAGCAGGCGGCCGTAGAGCCGCGACAAGCCGTCCATCAGCGGCTGAAGAGCTTCCTCATCTGCGGGCCGTAGACCGGGCTTGCCTTGATGATGCCCGCCCAGGCAACCTCATAGGCCCGGTCGGTGAACTGCCTGGCGGTCGCCGCATCGAAGCTGATCACCTGGATGCCCGCGGCCTGCTGGCGCCGGGTCTCGTCCTCGTTGTACTTCTTCCAGAAGTCGTTCTGCGCCTCGAACGCGACCACCTGGCGCGAGAGGAAATCGCGCTGCGCGGCCGTCAGGCCCTTCCACTTGTCCAGGTTCATCACCAGCGAGACCTCGGCGTTGTAGAAGCCCGGCTCGACGCGGTGGCGCGTCTTCTCGTGCCAGTTGAAGTCGAAGATGCCGTGGATCGGCCAGCCGTAGCCGTCGACCACGCCGCGCTCCAGCGCGGTGTACACCTCGCCCGGCGCGGTCTGCACCACGGTGGCGCCCAGCGCCTGGAAGAAATCGCGGTACACCGGCGTGATGCGCAGCTTGAGGCCCGTGAAGTCGGGCTTCGCGACCGGCTTGGTGAGGTAGGCGTGGAACGGCGTGTAGTCGACGATGCGGGCCAGGTACACCATGTTGGCCTTCTCGTTCCAGATCCGGTTGATGAGATCGTGGCCCCCGTTCCTGCGCAGTTCGGTGGCCGGCAGCTGCGTCAGCTTGAGCGCGTCGGCCTCGGGCATGATGTTGGTGTAGAAGGCGCCGGTGGTGAGGCCGATGTCGACCACGCCGGTGCGCACCGCGTTGCCGACCTCGAAGGGCGGCATCGCCTTCGGCCCGCCGACGAAGTTGAGCTGCACGTTGCCCTTGCCTTCGGCGTTGAGCTTCTTCATGAAGCCGTCGAAGTTGCGCACGTACTGGGTGTTCTCGGCGAAGGAGCTGACCACGCGCAGGGTGACTTCCTGTGCCATGGCGGGAACAGGGGCGGCGGCCAGGCAGAGGGCGGTAGACACAGCCAGTGCGATTGCATAACGCTTCATTCGTTCCTCCTCCAGGGTGGGGCGCCTATTCTACCCATCCCCACCTCCGCGGCGCTTCAGGCCTCCTGCGGCAGCGCGCGGGCCGCGACGGCAGACCCTATGAGCAATGGTAGTTGCGCGAGGGGCTTCACGTACTTGACGGCTCTGTTCCTGGTCGCCGGCATGGGCACTTTCCTCGGCGCCGCCAGCGAAGTCTGGTCGCAATCCCGTGCCAGGGAAAAGGAGGCCGAACTCGTCTGGGTCGGAAGCCAGTTCAGGCGCGCCATCGAGTCCTACTACCTTCGCTCCCCCGGCTCGGTGAAGCGCTTTCCGGAGAAGCTGGAGGACCTGCTGGAAGATCACCGCTTCGTCACCATTCAGCTGCACCTGAGGCGGATCTATGCCGATCCCCTGACCGGGAGGCCGGACTGGGGACTGGTACTCGCGCCCAGCGGCGGGATCGCCGGCGTCCACAGCCGCTCGGACGGCCGGCCGATCAGGCAGGTGCAGGGGGCGGCCCGGTACTCCGACTGGAGGTTCGTGTACGAGCCGGTCAAGGTGGCGGGACTGCCGCCCGGGCGTTGAACTCGCGATGGCATTGGTGAAGCGGGGCGGGGTTCCTTGGGTCGCGTGCGCGCGGCCCTGGCGGGAAGACGACGGGTGTGGTTTCGCCGCCGCGGGTGGTCCCGCGCGCATCGGGAGGGACAGCGCGGCGGGGAAAGCGCTCGAATGTAACCGATCGGTTACATAGAGAGATGTCTGGCCTCCGTTCGGGCGCGGATGCGGCTCGATGCGGGCTAAATTCATGGGCGCCGTTGTGGGTTCAAGATTCTTCGACACGGCGTTAAAGTGATACTCAACGGCCGACTGCAGCTCGCAGTGTATGGCCTGGTGAAACGCGGTAAACTGCCCTTCATGAACAAGCCCCGGGAATCGCACCTCATCGCCAAGCTGAGGGACCTTCCCCCGCAGCGCGTCGCGGAGGTGGAGGACTTCATCGATTTCCTGCGCAGTCGCGACCGCGGCCGGGCGCTCACGCGCGCCGCAACCCGCGCCGCCGAGCCCGCTTTCGCCAGGATCTGGGAAAACGACGCCGATGCCGCCTACGACCGGCTATAGCCTCGGCGAAATCGTCCTCGTCCCGTTTCCCTTCACCGATCAGTCCGCCACCAAGAAGCGACCCGCCGCCGTCGTCTCGAGCGCCGCCTACCACCGCGGCCGGCGCGACCTCATCATCATGGCGGTCACCAGCCAGGCGCGCCCCGGTGGCGCGTTCGGTGAAGTCAAGGTCGCCGATTGGAAGGCCGCCGGCCTGCTCAAGCCCTCGGTTCTCAAGCCCGTCATCACCACCATCGACGCAACCCTTGTGCTTCGCCGCCTCGGACGGCTCAGGCCCGAAGACCAGGACTCGCTCCGCCGCGCCATCGCCGCCATCATCGGCTGAGCGCCGCACCCGGAAAACACAACGCCCGCGCGAGGGCGGGCGCTGGCTATGATCGCAAGCAACTCGCTATTGAGTTCGACGCTCCACGTCAGTCCCCGATCTCCGGAATAATTTGATCTTTGAATCGTCTCTTACCGCCATCCTGCCCGCGTCAACGTCAATAAATATGTTTCGGCACGAACAGCCAACCCCATCGCTGGGGAGAGACGGCAACACGTCGCCGCAAATGCAGCACTCGTAGTACAGATTCTCCCCCGTTGGATATGCGCTGCCGGGATTGAACGGGATATAACTGCGTCGGTCAGAGCTCATGAGGTCGGCCAGTCTTGCCAGACCGGCGTTCAGGCCGTGATGACCTCGGGCGGCGGCGGGTCCTGGTGCAGCTGCTCCACCAGCGCCGCGCGCCGTTCCAGCACCGCGCGCTGGTTGATGTAGCCCTTGTCGGTGATTTCGCCCGCGTCGAT
>JALHLN010000294.1 GCA_022844545.1 Burkholderiales bacterium
CCGAGGCGGGGCAGGTGGTGGCCGCGGGGCAGACGGTGGCGCGCCTGGCGCGGCTGGGAGAGATGGAAGTCGCCGTGGCGGTGCCGGAGTCGGAACGCGAGTTCGTCGAGCGCGCGACCTCGTTCGCCGTCACGCTGAACGCGCTGCCCGGCAGGAGCTGGAAGGGCCGGCTGCGCGAACTGTCGCCCGCGGCAGAACCGGCGGCGCGCACCTACGCGGCGCGCGTCAGCGTCCTCGACCCGGGCGAAGCGCTGGAACTGGGCATGAGCGCGCGCGTGGCGGTGTCCGCCAGCGGCGGCGCCACGCGCATCGAGGTGCCGCTTGCGGCGCTCTCGGCCAAGGGCGACAAGCCCGAGGTGTTCGTGGTCGACCGCCAGGGCGTGGTGCAGCCGCGCGCGGTGAAGACCGCCGGCATCTCCGGCGAGCGCGTGGTGATCGAATCCGGCCTCGCGACCGGCGACGTGGTGGTCGCCGCCGGGGCGCAACTGCTGCGCGCCGGCCAGCGGGTGCGCGTGATGGCCGACGGCAACGGCAAGTAGGACCATGGCCGAGGACACCGGGGACCGCTTCAATCTGTCGGCCGCGGCGTTGCGCTACCGCGAACTGACGCTGTTCTTCCTCATCGTGATCGCGATCGGGGGCATCGCCTCCTACTTCAAGCTTGGCCAGCGCGAGGACCCGGACTTCACCTTCCGCGCCATGGTGATCCGCACCCTGTGGCCGGGGGCGACGGCCGAGCAGGTGGACAAGCAGGTCACCGACCGCATCGAGAAGAAGCTGCAGGAGACGCCGTACTTCAAGTGGACCCAGAGCCACTCCAAGCCGGGCGAATCGCTCATCGTGCTGGAGCTGCTGGATACCGCGCCGCCGCGCGAGGTGCCCGCGATCTGGTACCAGGTGAGGAAGAAGCTGGGCGACATCCGCCACACCCTGCCGCCGGAGGCGCTGGGGCCGTTCTTCAACGACGAGTTCGGCGACGTCTTCGGCTCCATCTACGCTTTCACCGCCGAGGGCTTCACCCACTCGGAACTGCGGACCTATGTCGAGCGCGCGCGCCAGGAGGTGCTGCGCCTGCCCAACGTCGCCAAGGCCGAGCTGGTGGGCGTGCAGGAGGACCGGATCTTCGTCGAGGTGTCCTCCAAGCGCCTCGCCGCGCTGGGCATGGACCCGCAGGGAATCGGCCAGGCGCTGGCGGCGCAGAACGCGATCGTGCCGCCGGGTTCGGTGCAGACCAGCCAGAACGCGGTGGCGCTGCGCGTCACCGGGCAGCTGGACTCGGTACAGGCGGTCTCGGACCTGGTGCTCAGGGCCGGCGGGCAGAGCTTCCGCCTCGGCGATATCGCGACGGTGACCCGCGGCACCATCGACCCGCCGATCGCGACCATGCGCCTGAAGGGCCGGGAGGCGATCGGCCTCGCGGTGTCCATGGTGGGCAACGGCGACGTGCTCGAGCTGGGGGAGGACCTGCGCGCCACCATGGCGCGGCTGAAGGGCGAGTTCCCGATCGGCATCGAGTTCGAGCAGGTATCCGACCAGCCGGCGGTGGTGAAGCACGCGGTGGGCGAGTTCATGCTGGCGCTGCTGGAGGCGGTGGCGATCGTGCTCGCGATCTCGTTCCTGTCGCTGGGGGCGCGCACCGGCCTGGTCGTGGCGCTCACCATCCCGCTGGTGCTCGCGGCGACCTTCCTCGGCATGCGCTGGGCGGGCATCGACCTGCACCGCATCTCGACCGGCGCGCTGATCATCGCGCTTGGCCTGCTGGTGGACGACGCCATGATCGCGGTCGAGATGATGGCGCGCAAGCTCGAAGAGGGCTACGACATGCTGCGCGCCGCCACCTTTGCCTACAGTTCGACCGCGTTCCCGATGCTCACCGGCACGCTGATCACCGCGGCCGGTTTCCTGCCCATCGCCACCGCCCAGTCCACCACTGGCGAGTACACCTTCGGCATCTTCGCCGTCACCACGATGGCGCTGGTGATCTCCTGGTTCGCCGCGGTGATCGCGACGCCGTTCATCGGCTCCTACCTGCTGAAGGAACACCCGGTCGGCGAGGGCGAGGGCCACCGCGACGTCTACGACAAGCCCTTCTACCGGCGCCTGCGCGCCACCATCGAGTGGTGCGTCGTGCATCGCAAGACGGTGCTCGCCGCCACCGCGGCCACGCTGGTGCTGGGCTTTGCCGGCATGGGCCTCACCGAGAAGCAGTTCTTCCCGTCCTCCAACCGCGTCGAGCTGATGGTGGACCTGTGGCTGCCCGAGGGCGCCTCGATCCGCGCCACCGAGCGCGAGGCGGCGCGACTGGAGAAGCTGATCGAGCGCCAGGACGGCGACGTCACCGCCTACGTGAGCTACGTCGGCAACGGCTCGCCGCGGTTCTTCCTGTCGCTGGACCAGCAGCTGTTCCGCGCCAATTTCGCGCAGACCATCGTGCTGACGAAGGACGTGGCGGCGCGCGAGCGCGTGATCGCGAGGCTGCGCACCGCGCTGGCGGAGGATTTTCCCGGCGTGCGCGGCCGCGTCAGCCGCGTGCCGCTGGGGCCTCCGATCAACTACCCGATCCAGTTCCGGGTTGTCGGCGAAGACCCGGCGACGCTCAAGGTGATCGCGGAGAAGGTCGCATCGCGGATGCGCGCCAACCCGCATACCGTGGACACCAACCTCAACTGGGGCGACCGGGTGCTGGCGCTCAGGGTGGACGTGGACCAGGATCGCGCGCGGGCGCTGGGCGTGTCCTCCCAGGCAGTGTCGCGCTCGGTGGCCGCGGTGGTCTCGGGCGTGCAGATCGGCCAGTACCGCGAGCACGATCGCCTGATCGACGTCGTGCTGCGCGCCCCGTACGCCGAGCGCGCCTCGCTGGACACTTTGGCCGAGGTGGCCGTGCCCTCGACGACCGGGCGCAGCGTGACCGTGGCGCAGGTGGCGCGGGTGCAGGAGACGCTGGAGGAGCCCATCCTGTGGCGCCGCAGCCGCGAGCTGACCCTCACCGCGCGCGCCGACATCGTCGACGGCGTGCAGGCGCCGGATGTCACGATGGCCATCGAGCCCGCTCTGGCGGACATCCGCAAGGCCCTGCCGCCCGGCTACCGCATCGAGGCCGGCGGCGCCTGGGAGGAGAACACCAAGGCGCAGGCCTCCATCGCGGCGGGCATGCCGATGGTGCTCGCGGTGGTGCTGGGCCTGCTGATGCTGCAGTTGCGCAGCTTCTCGCGCAGCGCCATGGTGTTCCTCACCGCGCCGCTGGGCGTGGTCGGGGTGGCGCTCGCGCTGCTCGTCTTCTCCAAGCCCTTCGGCTTCGTCGCCATGCTGGGGGCGATCGCGCTGGGCGGCATGATCATGCGCAACACCGTGATCCTGGTGGACCAGATCGACCAGGACATCGCCGACGGCGCGCA
>JALHLN010000295.1 GCA_022844545.1 Burkholderiales bacterium
TGGTCGGCCGCGCGGCGCGCGACTGCGGCATCGAGGCGCCGGCGTTCCAGGTCGGCCGCGTCGAGGACGACGACTGGGTGCGGCGCACGCAGGCGCAGTTCGTCCCGATCCGCTGCGGCGAGCGCATCTGGATCGTGCCCAGCTGGCACGCGGCGCCGGATCCCGGCGCGCTCAACATCCGCCTGGATCCCGGGCTCGCGTTCGGCACCGGCAGCCATCCCACCACGCGGCTGGTGCTGGGCTGGCTGGAGCGGAGCGTGCGGGAAGGGGAGAGCGTCCTCGACTACGGGTGCGGTTCCGGTATATTGGCGCTCGCCGCGGCGCGGCTCGGCGCGCGCGAGGTCGCGGCGACCGACCTCGACCCGCAGGCGCTCGAGGCCGCCGTCTCCAACGCGCGCGCCAACGGCGTCACGGTGCGCGTCGCCACGCCGGATGCGATTCCGGACGGCACTTTCGACTTCGTCGTGGCCAACATCCTCGCCAATCCCCTCATCGCACTGGAACCTGTCCTTGCCGCGCGCACGCGGCCGGGAGGCCGGCTTGCACTGTCGGGAATCCTCGCCGCGCAGGCGCACGAGGTCCTTGCCGCCTATGCGGCGGATTTCGACTGCACGGTGGCGGCGAACGAGGACGGTTGGGTGCTGGTCGAGTGCCGGCGCAGGGGCGCGGCCGCATGACGCTCACGACGCGCTGCCCGAGCTGCGCCACCGCGTTCCGCGTCCAGCCGGGCCAGCTCTCGGCGCGCGGCGGCAAGGTGCGCTGCGGCAAGTGCACAACCATTTTCGATGGCGTCGCCGGCCTGGTCGAGGAACAACTGCAGGCCGCCCAGGCCGAGACCGAGCCCTCGCCGCAGCTCGCCCTGTTCGAAGCCGCGCGCAAGCCCGCCCCGGCGCTGCCGGCGGCGAACGAGGAGGTGGTACCCGAGTTCCTGGACGAGGATCTGCCGCCGCCGCGCCGGCTGCTGTGGGGCTTCGGCGCGCTGCTCGCATTGGCCGCGCTGGTGTTGCAGGTGGCGTTGGTCTATCGCACCGAGATCGCGGTGCTGCTGCCCGAGGCGCGCGAGCCGCTTGCCGTGGCCTGCGGGATGCTCGGCTGCGAGCTGCGGCTGCCGCACCGGCCCGAACTGATGGCGATCGAATCCTCAGACCTGCAGACCGACACGCGGCGGGAGAACGTGATCCTGCTCAACGCCGTGATCCGCAACCGCGCGCCCTTCGCTCAGGAGTTCCCCGCGCTGGAACTCACGCTCACCGACGAGCGCGACCAGCCGGTGGTGCGGCGGGTGCTGGCGCCGGCGGACTACCTGCCGGCCACGGCCGCGGCGCGGTCGTCGCAGGGCATCGCGCCGGGCGGCGAGGCGGTGCTGCGGGTGAGTTTCGACAACAGCCGCATCCGCGCCGTCGGCTATCGCCTGTACCTGTTCTTCCCCTGAACCTTCCCCCTCGGGAGAGAAAGACGCAATGACCATCCTCGTCACCGGTTCCATCGCCTACGACACGATCATGGTGTTCCAGGACCGGTTCAAGAACCACCTGCTGCCCGACCAGCTGCACATCCTGAACGTCTGCTTCATCGCGCCGGAGATGCGGCGCGAGTTCGGCGGCACCGCGGGCAACATCGGCTACAACCTGAAGCTGCTGGGCGAGGCGCCGCTGGTCATGGCCACGGTGGGCGAGGACATCCAGCCCTACCTGTACCGCTTGCAGACGCTCGGCATCGACGCCGCGCACCTGAAGAAGATCCCGGGCCAGTTCACCGCCCAGGCCTTCATCACCACCGACCTGGACGACAACCAGATCACCGCCTTCCATCCGGGCGCGATGAACCACGCGCACGAGAACCATGTCACCGGGGCGCTGGGCGCGAAGCTCGCGATCATCGGCCCCGACGGCAAGGAGGGGATGCTGCAGCACGCGCGCGAGTGCGCCGCCGCCGGGGTGCCGTTCCTGTTCGACCCGGGGCAGGGGCTGCCGATGTTCTCGAAGGAGGAACTCGACGAGATGGTGCGCCTCGCCGACTACCTCGCGGTGAACGACTACGAGGGCCGCCTGCTGGTGGAGAAGACCGGCCGCACGCTGGAAATGATCGCGCGGGACCTCAAGGCGCTGGTCGCCACGCAGGGCGCGCAGGGCTCCATCATCCACGCCGCGGGCAAGCGCATCCAGATTCCCGCCGTCGCGGCCGACGCGCTGCTCGATCCCACCGGCTGCGGCGACGCCTACCGCTCCGGCCTGCTCTACGGCATCGCGAAGGGCTGGGACTGGGAGCGCACCGGGCGCCTCGCCTCGGTGATGGGCTCGATCAAGATCGCGCACCGCGGCGGGCAGAACCACAAGCCCTCGCGGGAGGACATCGCGGCAAAGTTCAAGAAAGCCTTCGGCACCTCGCCCTTCTAGCCGAGCCTGGCCTTGATCCGCTCCGCGTAGCCGGCGAGCGTCTCCCGCGGCGGGTTCTTCACCGGCCAGGTGAGTTCCATGCCGTCGCCGGCGTGCCGCGGCAGCAGGTGCACGTGGTAGTGGTACACGGTTTGCCCGGCGGCCTTGCCGTTGGCCTGGTACACCGACAGGCCCTCGGGCGCGAACGCGTCGCGGATCGCCTGCGCGACGCGATGGCAGGTGCGCGCGGAGGCTGCCGCCTGCTCCGCGTCCAGCTCGAACAGATTCGCGGCGTGCTTCTTCACCGCCACCAGCACGTGCCCCGGGTTGACCTGGCCGATGTCCATGAAGGCGAGGGTGTGCTCGTCCTCGTGCACCTTGGTGGACGGAATCTGTCCGGCGACGATCTTGCAGAACACGCAGTCGGTCATGCGGCCTCTCCTATCGGCTGGTACCCGGGCGAGGGTACCTGCGCCAGCCACCGGTCTTCAAGCCGCAGCGCGGTGAGGCTCCCGCCCCAGACGCAGCCGGTGTCCAGGCCCACGGTCCGCTCGGTAAGCCTGAGGCCCAGGGCCGACCAGTGGCCGAACACGATCGCGGGCTCGTCGCGTTCGGGCCGGACGTCGAACCAGGCCTCGTAGCCCTTCGGCGGCGCCTCGCCCTTTGCGTAGAAGTCCATCGTGCCGTCGACAGTGCAAAAGCGCATGCGCGTCATCGCGTTCACGATCACGCGCAGCCGGTCCCAGCCGCGCAGGTCATCGTCCCAGCGCTCGGGCTTGCTGCCGTACAGGTTCTCCAGGAAGTCGCGGTAGTCCTCCGCGCGCAGCGCGGCCTCGACTTCCTTGCCCAGCGCGAGCGCCCGCTCCACCGTCCATTCGGGCAGCAGTCCGGCGTGGACCATCGCGTAGCGGCCTTCGACATGCATCATCGGCCGCGCGCGCAGCCAGTCCACCAGTTCCCTCGCGTCCGGCGCATCGATCACGTCGTCGAAGGTATCGTCCCTGCGCTT
>JALHLN010000296.1 GCA_022844545.1 Burkholderiales bacterium
GTCGCGCGCCTTCAGCTGCACGTCGGCGTCGGAGAACCGCAGGCGCACGCCGCTGGCGTCGAGGATCATCCCGGTGGGCGGCGCGCCGGCCGCCTTGAGCGCCGGCTCCAGGCGCGACACCAGCGCCGCGTCCACCTTGACGGTGGCCCGGCCGGCGGAGACCTGCACCGCCGGGGACTCGCCGAAGAAATTCGGCACCGTGTAGACGAACGCGACCAGCACGCAAAGCGCGATCAGCGCGTACTTCCAGACCGGGTAGCGGTTCAAGGCGGGGAGCGTGAACCTACTGCAGGCTCTTGATGGTGCCCTTGGGCAGGGGCAGCTGCACCGCGGCGCGCTGCACCACGATCTCGGTCTCCGGGGCGACCTCCACCGTGACGTAGCTGTCGGCCACCTTGGTGATCTTGCCGACCACGCCGCCGGCGGTCACCACTTCGTCGCCCTTCTGCAGCGCCTCCACCATGGCCTTGTGTTCCTTCTGGCGCTTCATCTGCGGCCGGATCATCAGGAACCACAGCAGGACGAACATCAGGATGATCGGCAGGAAGCCGAGCAACCCGGCATCGCCACCGGTGCCGCCGGTGGCCTGAGCGTATGCGGAACTGATGAGCACTGGAACTCCTGGAAGGGACTGAAAAAACGGCGAATTATACTCTAGGACGCGGCTTCCCCGGCTTCGTTCCCGGCCTCGGTTGCGTCCCGGCGCCGGCCTGCCAGCAGGCGTGCGCCGGTTCCGGCCAGGTTTCCCGCCTCGATGGCGCCGCGCAACTCCCGCATCAGCCCCAGGTAATAGTGCAGGTTGTGGATGGTGTTCAGGCGCGCGCCCAGGATCTCGTTCGCCTTCTGCAGGTGGTACAGGTAGGCGCGGCTGAAGTTGGCGCAGGCATAGCAGGCGCAGGCCTCGTCCAGCGGTCGCGGGTCGTCGCGCCAGCGGGCGTTGCGGATCTTGACGTCGCCCGAGCGGGTGAACAGCCAGCCGTTGCGCGCGTTCCGGGTCGGCAGCACGCAGTCGAACAGGTCGATGCCCGCCTGCACCGCCTCGATCAGGTCCTCGGGGGTGCCCATGCCCATCAGGTAGCGCGGCCGGTCCGCGGGCAGCGCCGGCGCGCAATGGGCGAGGATGCGCGAGCGATCGGCGGCGGGCTCGCCGACGGCCAGCCCGCCGATGGCGTAGCCGTCGAAGCCGATGTTCGTCAGCTTCGCCAGCGACTGGTCGCGCAACGCGGGGTAGACGCTGCCCTGCACGATGCCGAACAGCGCGTTGGGGTTCCCCTCATGGGCGCGCCTGGAGCGCTCTGCCCAGCGCATGCTCAGTTCCATGGAGCCGCGGGCCTGGGCCTCGGTGGCCGGATAGGGCGTGCACTCGTCGAACGCCATGACGACGTCGGAATCGAGCGCGCGCTGGATGCGCATCGATTCCTCCGGCGTAAGCAGCAGCTTGTCGCCGTTGATCGGCGAGGCGAAGGTGGCGCCGGCCTCGGTGATCCTGCGCATCGCGCCCAGGCTGAAGACCTGGAAGCCGCCCGAATCGGTGAGGATCGGCCCCTTCCAGCCCATGAATCGATGCAGGCCGCCGTGCTTTTCGATCACCTCCGTCCCGGGCCGCAGCCAGAGGTGGAAGGTGTTGCCAAGCACGATCTGCGCGCCCAGCCCCTCCAGCTCCAGCGGCGACATCGCCTTCACGGTGCCGTAGGTGCCCACCGGCATGAAGGCCGGGGTGTCCACCGCGCCGTGGGCGAGTTCGAGGCGGCCGCGGCGGGCGGCGCCGTCGCGGTGGCTGACCAGAAATCTCATGAAGCCTGTGTCTCGCGGTCTCCCAGCCAGCGCACCAACTGGTGCAGGCCGTGCCCGCGCAGCGCCCGGGCCAGGGATTCATCCGCGGTGACCAGTTGCGCGCCCGTCCGCGCCGCGAGCGCCGCGTAAACGGCGTCGTAGAATCCAAGCCTGCAGCGCGCGGCAAGCTGCAGCGCGTCGGCCGCGAGCCCGGCGACAGGATGCAGGTCCATCGGGACGGAAGACAGCAGGGTCAGGCAACGGGCGGCGCGGCGCATGAGCAGCTCGTCGCGGCGGACCGCCTTCAGCAGGACATTGCCGACCTCGGCGAACAGCAGGTCCGGCGCCGCGAACTGCGGTTCGCCGTCGAGCAGCCTGCGCGCCGCATCAGAATCCGCTTCGGCCAGAAACCACTTCGCGGCCACCGACGCGTCGATGACCAGCAGGCTCAACGGTCGCGATCTTCACGGATGATGCGGACGCTGTCGACGCTGATCTTGCCGCGCGTGGCGCGGCGGATGCGGTCGATCTCGGCCAGCACCCGGCGTGAAGGGCCGCCGTGCGCCGCGTTCTCCATGATGGTCTTCAACTCTCCCTGCAGCGAGCGCCGGTTGCCGAGCGCGCGCTTTTTCAAGGCGCTGAGCACCCGCTTGTCAAGACCGCGAACCAGAACCTGTGCCATTCGGATCTCCAGCCGTGGTGATTGCAAAATGATAGCACGGGCGGCACGCGCTTCGAATGTTGCGGTGTGTTTGGCGTGTCCCGGGTTGCGCGCAGTCGTCAGCCGACTGCTCTTTCGATCAGCATCGCGTCGCCGTAGGAGAAGAACCGGTAGCGCCGTTCGATGGCGTGGGCGTAGGCGCGGCGGATGTTTTCCGTGCCGGCGAACGCGGATACCAGCATCAGCAGGGTGGACCTCGGCAGGTGGAAATTGGTGAGCAGGCGGCGCGCGACGCGGAAGCGGAAGCCGGGCGTGATGAACAGGTCGGTCTCGCCGGCGCGCTTCCCGGTCAGCGCGGCGGACTCGAGCGCGCGCAGCGAGGTGGTGCCGACGGCGAGCACACGGCGGCCCGAGAGGGCGGCCAGGGTGGCCTCGGGCACTTCGTAGCGCTCGCTGTGCATGCGGTGTTCTTCGACGATGTCGCCTCGCACCGGCTGGAAGGTGCCGGCGCCGACGTGCAGGGTAACCCGGGCAATGCCGGCGCCGCGCGCACTGATCCGGTCCAGCATGGCCTGGTCGAAATGCAGGCCGGCGGTCGGCGCCGCCACCGCGCCGGGCTTGTCGGCGTACACGGTCTGGTAGCGCGCCTCGTCTTCCGCGCCGGGGGCGTGCCGGATGTAGGGCGGCAGCGGCACCTCGCCGCAGCGCGCCAGCACCGCGGCCACGTCCTCGTCGAAGCGCAGGCGGTAGAGGTCGCCTTCGCGGCCGAGCACTTCGGCGCCGGCGCCGTCGCCGAGGGTCAGGCGGTAGCCGGGGTGCAGGGCGTGGCCGGTGCGGGCCAGGGCGAGCGCCTCATGGTCGCCCTCGATGCGCTCGACGAACACTTCCAGCCTGCCGCCGGTGGCCTTGCGGCCGTGCAGGCGCGCCTTGATGACC
>JALHLN010000297.1 GCA_022844545.1 Burkholderiales bacterium
ATCGCCATCCTGCACAGCGCGCTGGAAGCGGGCGCTCGCACCCATGCCTGGCTGGACGCGGCGCGTGGCGAAGCCGGGATCGTGCTCGGCACGCGGCTGGCGGCGCTGACGCCGCTGCCGCGCCTGGGCCTGGTGGTCGTGGACGAAGAGCACGACACCTCCTTCAAGCAGCAGGAGGGCCTGCGCTACTCCGGTCGCGATGCCGCGGTGTTCCGCGCCAGGGTCGCCGACTGCCCGGTGGTGCTGGGCACGGCCACGCCGGCGCTGGAGACCTGGCACAACTGCCGCGCCGGGCGCTACGAGCGCATTGACCTGCCCGAGCGCGCGGTCCCGGGCGCCACGCTGCCGCGCGTGCGACTGGTGGACCTGCGCATTGATCCGGCCCAACACGGCTTCGCGCGCGGCACGGTGGAGGCGATCCGCGGCCGCCTCGCGCGCGGCGAGCAGAGCCTGGTGTTCATCAACCGCCGCGGCTATTCGCCGGTGCTCGCCTGCGAAGCCTGCGGCTGGGCCGCGGGCTGCGAGCGCTGCACCGCGAACCTGGTGCTGCACGCGGTCGGCAAGCGGCTGCGCTGCCACCACTGCGGCTGGGAGGAGAAAATCCCGCGCGCCTGCCCCACCTGCGGCAACCCGGACCTGCGCCCGGTGGGCCGCGGCACGCAGCGCGTCGAGGAAACGCTGGCGAGCCTGTTTCCCGATGCCCGCATCGCGCGCATCGATCGCGACAGCGCGCGCCGCCGCGGCGAGCTGGAGAAGGCGCTGGAGGGCATCCGGCGCGGGGATGCCGACCTGCTGGTGGGGACGCAACTGCTCGCCAAGGGCCACGATTTTCCCGGGCTGACCCTGGTGTGCGTGCTGGGCGCGGACAACTCGCTCTTTTCCACCGACTATCGCGCCGCAGAGCGGCTGTTTGCCACCCTCGCCCAGGTCGCAGGCCGCTCCGGACGCCGCGAGCAGGAAGGCGAGGTGCTGGTGCAGACCCGGTTCCCGAAGCATCCGCTGTTCGGGGCGCTCGTGCGGCACGACTATCCCAGCTTCGCCGAGGCGCAGCTCGCCGACCGGGAAAGCGCCGGCTTCCCGCCGTTCGTGCATGAAGCCGCGCTGCGCGCGGAGGCGAAGCAGCTGGAGGTATCGATGGACTTCCTGCGCGAGGTCGCGGACTCGGTGACGCCGCCGGAGGAGGTGCGCATCTACGACCCGGTGCCGCACGTGATCACGCGGCGCGCCGGCTACGAGCGCGCGCAGCTGCTGGTGCAGTCGCGCTCGCGCCCGGCGCTGCAGTCCCTGCTCGCGGCCTGGAGCGAGCGGCTGTTCGCCGGCTCGCCCCGCAACGTTCGCTGGCACCTGGATGTGGACCCAATAGAGTTCGACTGAGGTCCTCCCGGTATAATTCGCGCCCCCATGCGCGACCCGAAATCCATATTGGTTGAAGCACTTGGCGCGGCCTTGCGCGCCGAGGTGCCGGATGCGGGCGAGGTCGCGATCCTGCTGGAGCGCCCGAAGAACCCGGAGCACGGCGACTGGTCCTCCAACCTCGCCCTCCAGGTCGCGAAAAAAGCGGGGAAGAACCCGCGCGAGCTGGCGCAGGCGCTGTGCGCGTCCGCGGTCTGGGCGACGGTGGCCGGCACGGTCGAGGCGCCGCAGATCGCCGGCCCCGGGTTCATCAATTTCCGGCTGAAGCAGGACACCAAGCAGGACATCATCCGCCGCGTCCTTGGCGAGGGTGCCGCGTTCGGCCGCGCCCGCGCCGCTGCCGGCAGCAAGGTGATGGTCGAGTTCGTCTCCGCCAACCCCACGGGGCCCCTGCACGTCGGCCACGGCCGCCAGGCGGCGCTGGGCGACGCCATCGCCGCGCTGCTGGAATCGCAGGGCCACGCGGTGACGCGCGAGTTCTACTACAACGATGCAGGCGCGCAGATCCAGAACCTCGCGCTGTCGGTGCAGGCGCGCGCCCGCGGCATCGAACCCGGCCAGCCGGGCTGGCCGCAGGACGGCTACCAGGGCGAGTACATCGTCGAGATCGCGCGGGACTACGCGGCGGGCGGCGGGGGAATCGACGACCTCGAATCGATCCGCCGGTTCGCGGTCGCGGCGTTGCGCCGCGAGCAGGACGAGGACCTGAAGGCCTTCGGCGTCAAGTTCGACGTCTACTACCTCGAATCGAGCCTCTATACGGAGGGCAAGGTCGAGGCCGCGGTGAAGGCGCTGGTGGCGAGCGGCAGGACCTACGAGAAGGACGGCGCGCTTTGGCTGCGCACCACCGACTACGGCGACGACAAGGACCGCGTCGTGCGCAAGTCCGACGGCGGCTACACCTACTTCGTCCCGGACGTCGCCTACCACGTCACCAAGTGGCAGCGCGGCTTCGCGCGCGTGATCAACGTGCAGGGCACCGACCACCACAGCACCATCACGCGGGTGCGGGCAGGGCTGCAGGCGCTCGGCGCCGGCATCCCCGAGGGCTACCCGGACTACGTGCTGCACAGCCTGGTGAAGGTGGTGCGCGGCGGCGAGGAAGTGAAGATCTCCAAGCGCGCCGGCAGCTACGTCACGGTGCGCGACCTGATCGAATGGGTGGGCCGGGACGCGGTGCGGTTCTTCCTGGTGTCGCGCCGGCCGGACACCGATTTCGTGTTCGACGTCGACCTCGCGCGCTCGCAGAGCGAGGACAACCCGGTGTACTACGTGCAGTACGCGCATGCCCGCATCTGCAGCATGCTGCGGCAGTGGTCCGGAGACCCGGCTTCGCTGTCGAACGTGCCGCTCGCGCCACTCAGCCTCGCGCGCGAGCTCGCGCTGATGCAGCAGCTGGCGGCGTTCCCGGAGACGGTGGCCGCGGCCGCAGGCGAGTTCGCCCCGCACGCAGTGGCGTTCTACCTGCGCGGGCTCGCCGGGGAATTCCACGGCTACTATAATGCCGAGCGCATCCTGGTCGAGGATCCCGGCCTGCGCGAGGCGCGCCTCGCGCTCGCCGCCGCGGTCCGCCAGGTGCTCGCCAACGGCCTCGCGCTGCTCGGCGTGGGCGCGCCGGAGAAAATGTGATGGCGAGAGCAGGACGACAGGCTAGGCCGGCCCCCTCCCCCTCCCGCTCCCGCGGCGGCTTCCTGCTGGGCCTGTTCGTCGGCCTGTTCGTCGGCCTGGCGATCGCGCTGGGCATCGCCTTCTACCTCAACAAGACCCCGATCCCCTTCCTCGGCGGCAAGGCCAAGTCCGCCGCCAGGGACGAGGCCGCCAAGTCCCCGGCCGTGGCCGGCATGCCGCAATCCGGCGCCCCAGGCGCGGCCAAGGGCGACAAGCCGAAATTCGACTTCTACAGGATCCTGCCCGGCGGGGAGGAAACCATCTCCGAGAAGGAACTGAAGGACGCC
>JALHLN010000298.1 GCA_022844545.1 Burkholderiales bacterium
AGGCAGCGGTAGGCGCACTGCTCCTTCTGCAGGTTGTAGCGCCGCGCCGTGAAGCAGCGCGCCGAGTAGGCAAGCGGCAGCCGGCCGTGGGCGAACACCTCGGCCTCGACCGGCACCGCGGCGAGCATGCCGCGCGCCATGTCGCGCGTCACCTCCACCGGCGCCACCCAGCGCGAAGCGCCCAGTTCCAGCAGGAGGCGAAGCGAATGCGGGTTGTACAGGTTCAGGTGCGGCCCGGCGACCCATCCCGGCTGGCCCGCCAGCAGGCGCACCGCGGCCATGTCGTTCGCCTCGACGCGGTAGCGGCCGTTGCGCGCCAGCGCCCGGATGCGCTTGAGCTCGCCGCCGCCCTCGGCCAGCACCTGGGTGGAGAGCACCACCTCCTTGCCGCGCGCGGCGAGCAGGTCGGCGAGCTCGATCCAGTCCTCCAGGGCGAGTTCGCGCCGGCGCGAGCACACCACCTCCCCCAGGTAGACGATGTCCACCGGCGCGAAGGCCATCGCGGCGTAGAACTCCAGCACGTCGCGCCGCGGCCAGTAGTACTGCAGGGGCCCCAGCGAAAGCTTCATTTCCAGGGACGCGAGAACGCGCCCAGGGTCTGCTGGCTGCCTTCGGCGAGCTTGCCCAGCCCCGCCATCCATTCGGCGCGCGGCGCGAAGCGCTCGCCCTGCGCGCGCGCGGCATCGATCGCCTGGCGCCAGATCCGGGTCGCCTGCGCGACGTAGGCGGGACTGCGTTGCCTGCCCTCGATCTTCACCGCGCGCACGCCCATGCGGAGGAACGCGGGCAGCAGCTCGAGCGTGTTCAGGCTCGCGGGCTCCTCGATGGCGTAGTAGGTGGCGCCCTCCACCTCGAAGCGGCCCTTGCACAGCGTCGGGTAGGCGGCGCGCTCCCCCGGCGCGTAGCGGTCGATCAGGATCCCGTTCAGCCGGCTGTCCAGCCCGGCGGCGCTCTCCTCCCAGCGCACGGCGTGCGCCGGCGAGCAGGCGCCGCGGGTGTTGGGCGAGTCGCCGCAGGCCCAGGCCGAGAGCTGGCAGCGCCCCTCCACCATCACGCACAGCCCGCCGAAGCCGAACACCTCGATCTCCACCGGCGTCTGGCGCACCACCGCCTCGACCTGCGCCAGCGACAGCACGCGCGGCAGCACCGCGCGGCGCACGCCGAAATGCTGGTGGTAGAAGTTGATCGCCTCGTGGCTGGTGGCCGAGCCCTGCACCGAGAGATGCAGTTCCAGGGCCGGATGGGCGCGGTGCGCATACTCGAGCAGGCCGAGGTCGGCGACGATGATGGCGTCTACGCCCCGCGCCGCAGCGAGATCCACCGCGCCCGTCCAGCGATCCCAGTTCCCGGCCTGCGGGTAGGTGTTGAGCGCGAGCAGCACCTTGCGGCCGCGCGCGTGCGCATAGGCGAGGCCTTCGGCGAGCGCCGGCGGGTCGAAGTTCAGCCCGGCGAAGTTGCGGGCGTTGGTGTCGTCGCGCAGGCCAAGGTAGACCCAGTCGGCGCCGTTGTCGAGCGCCGCCTTGAGGGCCGGCAGGCTGCCGGCGGGACAGACCAGTTCCACCGAGCCGACTGTAGCGGGCGAAGCGCCGGCCAGGACCTGATCTGGATCAAGTGAAACTCAGCCGCCGTTGCGACCGTAGCCCCGCAGCCCGGCGACGTCGAGGATCCGCACGGTCTTGCCCTCCACCGCGATCAGGCCGGCGTCCGACAACTCGTGCAGCACGCGCGAGAAGTGCTCCGGGGTCATGTTGAGGCGCGAAGCGACCACGCTCTTGCCGGCCGAGAGCTGCACCTGCGCCGGCGCCGCGCCCTCCTCGCCCCCGTCGCGCAGCAGAAAGCCGATGAAGCGCTCGGCGCTGGAGCGCAGCGAGTAGGCCTCGACGTCCTTCACCAGCCCGTGCAGCCGGCGCGACAGGCCCGAGAGCATCTTGCGGGCGAAGGCCGGTTCGCGCGCCAGTTCCTCGAACACGCAGTGCTTGGCGACGTGCAGCAGCATGGTGTCGGCGAGCGCCTGCGCGAACACGATGTAGGGCTTCTCCAGGAACATCAGCGCCTCGCCGAAGCTCTGCCCGGGGCCGATGATCTCGACCACCTTCTCGCCGCCCTGCGGCGAGTGGAAACCCAGCTTCACCTGGCCGTAGACCACGATGTGGAAACCGGTGCAGGGATCGCCGGCGTGGAACACCGCCTCGCCCTTGGCGGCGTAGGCCGGCAGCGTGTGCGCGGCGATGCGCTCCAGTTCCGTCTCGCTCATCATGCTGAACAGCGGCAGCCGGCCGAGGAACTCCTGGACGCGGATCCCGGACTGCGTGGCCTTGCGCTGCGCGGTGTCGTCGTTCATGTCAGCGGCTGGTGCCCTCGGATCGGTTGACCTTGTTGTGCACGTTGTACTTGCCCACCGGCTTGCGCATCGGGATGCGCTTCACCTCGGCGAGCGTCTCGGCGTCGAACACGATCAGCGCGCCGTCCATCTCCCACAGGCTGGCCAGCACCAGCCGGCCGTCGCGGCTGAACTCCACGTGCGCCAGGGTCTTGCCCGGCTCCGGCCGCAGCCGCGCCACCACCTCCAGCTTCTCCTTGTCGATCACCTGCAGCGTGTCCCGGTGCGGGCTCATCATGGCGTCCACCCAGGCGTAGCGGCTGGCCTCGTGGCTGCGCAGGAAGAACCCCGGGCCCAGCGTCGCGATCTGCTTCACCGTCTTCCAGGTGGCGACGTCGATCACGCTCACCACGCCTTCCTTCAGGTTCGGCGTCGCCATCACGCGCCGCCCGCGCCAGTCCCAGGCGATGCCCGAGCCCAGGTGCGGCATGCCGGCGAGCTCCAGGTCCGCGATCTTGCGCCGCCCGTCCAGGTGAACCACCTGCCCGCGCCCTTCGCGTGACGAGCCCATGACCACGCCGTAATCGGCAGTGAAGAAGAAATCGTCCAGAACGTTCTCGAGCAGGCTGCGGCGCGGGTTGAAGCGCCCGGGGATGAAGGCGCCCTCGCGATAGCGGTAGTCGTGCACCAGGCCGATGGCGATGGGCTCGGCGTTCTCGTCGTAGCTGATCTCCCAGACCTCGGGGATGTCCTTCATCGCCGCGATGAAGCTCCTGCGCGGCGCGGCGTCGTACACCGCCGAGACGCGCGAGGTCCGCTTGCCGTCGTGGCCGCGCGCCTCCAGCACCTTGACCAGGTTCAGCTCCGCATCCAGCAGCACCAGGGTGTGCGGCAGGTAGTTGGCCACCATCACCCAGCGGCCGTCGCCCGAGACCGCGGCGTTGCGGGTGTTGATGCCGGCGCGCACCTCGGCCACCGTCTTCAGGTTCCACAGGTCGAACTTGGAGATCCAGCCGTCGCGCGAGGCGAAGAACACGTAGCG
>JALHLN010000299.1 GCA_022844545.1 Burkholderiales bacterium
GAGGGGGCGCGGCCGGAGCGCGAAGCGCGCGAGCCACGGGAAGCGCGCGCACCACGTGAGCCGCGCGAGCCACGCGATGTTCCTTCCCATCGGCCGCAATCCCTTGCGCCGCAGCAGCCGAAATCCCAGGATCCGATCTTCTCCAAGCCCTACGAGCCCGGTACCGGCGCGTCCGCGCCGGCCACGGCAACGCCTTCGGCGCAGTCGGGGCCGCGCCGCGCGCGGCCGGTGGCGGCGCTGCTGGGCGGCTTGAAGCGCGCCTGAGCAGGCCCTGACCGTCTTAGGCGTACGCCCGCGCGGGGCTGGCTCGGCCGCCGCTTGCTACGATGTGCTACAGATGCTACGGGTGTTACAATGCTTTGCATGACCCGTTCCATCACGCAACGAGAGCTGCGCAACGACTCCGGCGCCGTGCTGCGGGAGGTCCAGGCCGGGCACACGCTGGTGGTGACGCGCAACGGCGTCCCGGTGGCGGAGTTGCGTCCGATCGCGCCGACCCGATTCGTGTCGCGCGCGGCGATCGCCGCAGCCGCAGCGCGCGCGCCCCGCATCGATGCGCGTCGGTTTCGCGAGGATGTCGACCGCAGCCTGAACCAGACCCCGGATGGCTGAGCCGACCCGGGGCCTGCTCGACACCTCCGTCCTCGTCGACCACGACCAGGTCGATCCGGCGCGGCTGCCGGACGAATCCGCGATCGCAGCCGTTTCGCTCGCCGAGCTCGCGGCGGGTCCGCATGCGGCCCGGGATTCGGCCGAGCGGGCGCGGCGCCAGGACCGGCTGCAGTGGGCGGCCGCGGCCTGGGATGCGATTGCGTTCGACGAAGCCGCGGCACGCAGCTACGGCCGCGTCTAAGCCGCATCCCGCGCGGCGGGCCGGACCAGCCGCGCGCGCCTTGCCGACCTGCTGATCGCCGCGACCGCGGCGGCGCACGGTCTGCCTCTCTACACGCGCAACCCGGCCGACTTTGCCGGACTGGGCCGCATTCTCCGGATCGTCGCGCTCTAGCCGCGACCGCGGCAGGCTCATTTCCGCGCCAGCCACGCCCGGTGCGGCGGCTTGCCCGGGCGTCGGAAATCTCCAGGCACGCTTTGCGAAGTGATTTCCCGCAGCGCGAGCCGCCCGGCCAGATCCGCGTCGATCGCGAACGAGCGCAGGTTGGTCGAGAAGAACATCTCGCCTGCGTCGGCCAGCAGATCGTGGCACTGGCCCACCAGGCGCGCATGGTCGCGCTGCACGTCCAGCACATCCTGCATTTTCTTGGAATTCGAGAACGACGGCGGGTCGAGGACGATGAGGTCGTAGCGCTCGCCCGCGGCGAGCGCTACGGGAAGCCAGGCCAGCACGTCCGCCCGCAGCAGGCGGTGCCGGGCAGGATCGATGCCATTCAGCGCCAGGTTGCGCGCCGCCCACGCGAGGTAGGTGTTGGACAGGTCCACCGTGGTCGAGCCGCTTGCCCCGGCGCGCGCGGCGTACACGGTGAAGCTGCCGGTGTAGGCGAAGAGGTTCAGGAACCGCGTGCCCGCGCCTTCGCCGGCGCGCCGCGCCACGGCTTCGGCCAGGCGCGCGCGCAGCGGGCGATGGTCGAGGAACAGACCGGTGTCCAGGTAGGTGTCCAGATCGACCTCGAATCGATTCCCCGCCTCCTCGACCACCAGCGGCTCGGCCGCGGCGTCGCGCAGCCGCTCGTACTGCGAGGCGCCGCGCTGGCGCTCGCGGCGCTTCAGGTGCAGGCGCGCCGCAGGCACGCCGCAGGCTTCGCAGGCCGCGCCGCAGGCGGCCTCCAGCCACGCCGCATGGGCTCCGGGGTCCATCCGCCAGCCGGTGTCGATCTCCTGCATGTGCAGGTGGACGGCCGGGCCGGATGCGGCGCGCGGCGAGACGGCTTCGTACCAGTCGAGGGCGAACGGGAACTGCGGGATGTCGCGGTCGTAGACGCGGAAGCAGGAGATCCCGCGTCGCCGCGCCCACTTGCGCCAATGCGCGGCGTTCTTGCGCAGGCGGTTGGCGAAGGCGGAAACGTCGGTCGCGTCGGGCGCGGCGGGCACCGGGCGGCTAGAACGGCAGCGGGGCGCCCGGCTTGAGAGGCTGCAGCACGGCGCGGAACCGATCCTGGATGCGCGCCAGCGCCGGCGGCGTGTCGGCCTCGAAGCGCAGCACCACCACCGGCGTGGTGTTCGATGCCCGCGCGAGGCCGAAGCCGTCGGCGAATTCCACGCGCAGCCCATCAATGGTGAGCACGCGTGTCGAATCCCGAAAGGGATTGGCCGCACTTACCTGCGCCGCCAGCTTCGCGACCAGCGCATGCGGCTCGCCCTCGGCGAGTTTCCAGTTCAGCTCCGGCGTCGAGGGTGCATCCGGCAGCGCCTCGAGCGCCGCGCACGGATCGGCCTCGCGCGACAGGATTTCCAGCAGCCGCCCGCCGCAGTAGAGCGCGTCATCGAAGCCGTACCAGCGCTCCTTGAAGAAGATGTGCCCGGACATCTCGCCCGCCAGCGGCGCGCCGGATTCCTTCAGCTTCGCCTTGATGAGCGAATGCCCGGTCTTCCAGATCGTCGCCCGGCCGCCGTGCTTCTCGATCCAGGGCGCGAGCAACCGGGTGCACTTCACGTCGTAGATGATCTCCGCGCCCGGGTTGCGCGACAGCACGTCCTTCGCGTAGAGCATCAGCTGCCGGTCGGGCAGGATGATGGCGCCCTTCTTCGTCACCACGCCGAGGCGGTCGGCGTCGCCGTCGAAGGCGAGGCCCAGCTCGGCGGGGCCGGCCTTCACCGTGTCGATGAGCGCCTGCAGGTTCTCCAGCTTCGAGGGATCGGGGTGGTGGTTGGGGAAACGCCCGTCCACCTCCGAATAAAGCTCGGTGACCTCGCAGCCCAGGCGCCGGTAGAGGCGCGGCGCGATGACGCCGGCGACGCCGTTGCCGCAATCCATGGCGATGCGCATCGGGCGAGCGAGGCGGACATCACCGACGATTCGCTCGACGTAGGCGTCGAGCACGTCCACGCTGCGCCGGTTGCCGGCGCCGGACTCGAAGCGCCCGGCTTCCACCGTCGCCCGCAGGCCCTGGATCTCCTCGCCGGTGAGCGTGGTGCCGGCCACGACCATCTTGAGGCCGTTCTGGTCGCCCGGGTTGTGGCTGCCGGTCACCATCACCGCGCTGTGGCAGGCGAGGTGGTGAGCGGCGAAGTAGGTGACCGGCGTGGGGACGATGCCGATCTCGATCGCGTCCGCGCCGGCGGCGTTCAGGCCCTCCACCAGCGCGGCGCACAGTTCCGGGCTCGAGAGCCGGCCGTCGCGGCCGACGGCAAAGGTCGGCGCGCCGCGGGCGCGGCCGAGCGCCCCGA
>JALHLN010000300.1 GCA_022844545.1 Burkholderiales bacterium
CGGCAGCGCGCGCTCGACGAAGCGCTCGGCGCCGCCGAACGGGTTGTAGCGCTGCCGGACCAGCGCGATGCGCATGGCCGCGGCCTATCCGAGCAGCGCGCGCGCGGCCGCGTGAACCTGGTCCACCGGCAGCGTGGTCAGGCATTCGCTCAGCTTGCCGCCGCCGCAGCCGTCGTTGCCGCAGGGCCGGCAGCTGTGGCCGCTGGCGACGATGCGGTGGGCGACGTTCCACGGGCCCCATTCCAGTTCGCCGCTTGGACCGAACAAGGCCACCGTCGGCGTGCCCATGGCCGCGGCGAGATGCATCGGCATGGAATCGACGCCGATGAACAGCTTCGCGCGCGCCGCCACGGCGCCGAGTTCCTTGATGGACAGGCGGCCGGCGAGGTTGAGCGCCTTGCCCGGCGCCAGCTTCTCGATGGCCTCGATCATCGCCAGTTCCGCGGGCGCAGGCGATGCCGTCAGCACGACGCGATGGCCCTCCGCAGCCAGGCGGTTGATCAGCTCGACGTTCTTCTCCACGGTCCAGCTCTTGAAGCTCCAGCGCGAAGTCGGGTGCAGGTGGATGAAGCCGCGCTCGGGCAGCAGGGCGGCGGCCTTTGCCTCGGCCTCGGCGCCGGGCACGAACTGCACGCGGCGCTCCTGCGCCGAGGGCTGGATGCCGATGCGGCGCAGCGCGTCCAGGTTCAGTTCGACGGCGTGGCGCCGGCCGTTCCTCGGCAGCGGATAGCGGTGCGTGAAGCTGTCGCGCCAGAACCTGCCGCGGCCAGGGACGATGGGCGCGACCGAGAAGTGCGGCCCGAGCGAGCGCGCGAGCCACGCGCCGCGCGGCTGCTCCGAGAGGTGGACGATCAGGTCATAGCGCCGCGAGCGCAACGAGGCGTAGAGCGCCCGCTCGGCCCCGAACCGGGCGAGCGCGCCGAGTTCCTTCCACTTGCGGCCGACCGTGTAGAGCGTGTGCAGCGCCGGGTGGCCTTCCAGCATCGGCGCGGTGTCGTCGTACACCAGCGCGTCGATCTCGGCCGCCGGCGCGTGCGCCTTGAGCACCGACAGCACCGGCGCGGCGAGCAGCACGTCGCCGTGGTGGCGCAGCTTGATGACCAGCGCGCGCGCGATCGACTTGAGCGGGACGGCGTCCTCAACCATCCGCTCAAGATACCATCGAGCCGCAGCCCCCCTGCTCCGGCAGCAGATCCGCGAACAGGAAACCGTCCCGGCGCACGACCTCGCCGGTGCGCACCGCAACGGGTTGCGCGAACATCGGGCCGGCGAACGCGAACGTATGGAATTCCCCGTTCTCGGCGCAGGGATCGACGCCTTCGGGCAGCGCCCGCACGAATGCTTCGTCGAAGAGCGCGCCTGCCCAGGCATCCGGAGCGCGCGCGGGGTCCACGCATACGATGCGCGCGCGCAATCCCTCGCGCGTCATCTGCCCGGCCAGCGCGCGCGTATCGCGCTTCCACAACGGAAACACGGGCGTGACGCCGGATCCCGCCAGCAACCGCTCGCGGTAGCGGCGCACGTCCTCCAGGAACAGGTCGCCGAACGCGAGCCGGGCCACGCCCTCGTTCCTGAGCTCCGCGACGGCGGCGCGCATCGCCGCCTCGTAGCGTTCGTTGGGACAGGGATAGGGCAGCGCCACGGTCCGCAGCGGCAGCCCGGCGGCATCCGCCTGGCGCTCAAGCAACTCGCGCCGCACGCCGTGCATCGCCACGCGGTCGAAGCATTCGGTGATGGTGGTGAGCAGGCCCACGACTTCAAACGCCGGGTTGGCGCGCAACACGTGCAGCGCCCAGGCGCTGTCCTTGCCGCTCGACCAGGACAGCCAGGTCCGCTCAGCCATCCGCGGCGGCCTCCGCCCGCGCGGCCCTAGCCCGTTCACGCCCGGCGCGGACCCCGGCCCTGGGCGAACCCGGCGGCATGCAGGAGCGCCGCGGCAAGCACATAGACGCCCGCGGTCGCCGCGTATCCGGGCAGATAGCGCAGGACGCGACTCGCATAGTCGATCGCGCCCATGTCGCCGAAGTAGCCGGAGAACCAGTAGAACCCGGCATTCGACAGCGCGAACCAGGCCGCGGTACCTGCCACGAACGCGGCGAGCACGCGCAAGGCGCCGCGCGCATCCGGCGAGTACCCGCGCACAGCCCAGACGCCCGCGAGCCACGCCGCGCCGTACGCCGGCAGCAGGAATGCGTATGCCGGGGTCACGCACCAGTCGCTCACCCCGCCCCAGCGCACCGCCGCGTGGTCTATGAGCGACGCCAGGGCGAGCAGCAGCACGAAACCCGCAACGCGGCGCACGTAGAACCCGCCGAGCAGGAACACCGCAAGGGACGCGTCCGGCAATGCCGCCGCGCCACCGAAGTGGCGATAGCGCGTCGCGATCATCAGCGCCGCGAGCGCGAACATCACAAGTCTGGTCCGGTCGCTCAGGATCGCGTTCATCGCCACTCCTCCGTCAGAAAGCATGCCGCAAAGCCGCGGTCAGCTTGCGGCCCTGCGTATGGTAGCCGTGCGTCAGCTCGTAATCGGCGTCGAAGACGTTCTCCAGCCGCGCCTGAATCGAGCTCGCCGCCCCCAACCGGTAGGCCGCGGTCAGGTTGACGACTTCGTAGCCGGCCAGCCGCTCGCGCCGGGCCGGGAACGCCGTGATGTGATTGTCGAACCGCTTCTCGCTGGCCAGAATCTCCGCGCCGAGCCGCCAGGGGCCGAAGCTGCGGCCGACCGCCAGGCTGCCGAAGGACTTGGCGCGCCGGATGAGCTGGGACTGCACTCCGGCGGCGATCTGCATGGGGTCCTGCAGCGTCAGGCTGGCGCGCAGGTCGAACCCGGCCACGCTGCCCCGGTAGGAGAACTCCATGCCGTCGATCTCCGCGCGATTGACATTGACCACGGGAAACGGGTTGATGAGGTCGGTGATGCGCGACCGGAAGGCCACCGCCCGCGCCAGATGGGGCCCGGCGGCGTATTGCAGTCCGGCTTCGACGCTGCGCGAGCGCTCGGGCCGCAGGCTGGCGTTGCCGAAGCCGGGGAAGAACAGTTCGTTGAACGTCGGCGCACGGAACGCCCGCGAGCCCGAGGCCACGATCCGCCAGCGTTCGCCGAGGTCGTAGCCGTAGCCCGCAAAATGCGTGTTCGCGCGGCCGAAGTCCGAATAGTCCTCGGAACGCAGGTTGAGCTGCAGGGCGTGGCGGCCGACGCGACCGCGATAGCCCAGGAACAGCGCGTCCACGTCGCGTCCCGAGCGGACATAGGCCGTGGTGCTCGCGACGCCCTGGCGCAGG
>JALHLN010000301.1 GCA_022844545.1 Burkholderiales bacterium
TCCAGCGCCTGCAGCACCTTGGCGGCGACCGCGCGGCAGTCCTCCGCCGCGCGCAGGCCCGGGATGACGATCGCGAATTCGTCGCCGCCGTGGCGCGCCAGGGTGTCGGCCTTGCGCACGCAGGCGGCCACGCGCTGCGCCGCCTGCACCAGCACCGCGTCGCCGGCGCGGTGGCCGAGGGCATCGTTCACCCGCTTGAAGCGGTCCAGGTCCACCATCATCACCGCCACCTTCTCGTCGCGCCGCTGCGCCTGGTAGAGCGCCTGGCGCAGCCGGTCCTCGAGCAGGCGGCGGTTCGGGAGGCCGGTGAGCGTGTCGTGGTAGGCGAGGAAGCGCGCCTCGTCCTCCCGGCGCTTCCGGTCGGTGATGTCCTGCGACACGCCGATCACCCGGCGCACACGGCCGCCCCGGTCCGCCATCGCCTTGCCGCGCGCGAGCATCCAGCGCACGCGTCCCGCGCCGTCGATGTCCCGGAACTCGATCTCGTAGGGCTCGCCGCGCTCCTGGGTCGCGAGCGAGGCCTCGCGCACGCGCTCGCGGTCCTCCTCGTGAACCCGCAGCAGGTACTCGGCGAAGGTGACCGGCCGCTCCCGGCCGCCGGAGCCGCCCGGGCTGCGGCCGAACTGCATCCGGCCGCTGTCCCGGTCCCACTCCCAGTAGACCAGGTCCGCGGCATCGACCGCGAGCCGCAGGCGCTCCACGCTCTCGTGCAGCGCGGCGGCGGCGGCCTTCTCGCGCGTGACGTCGCGCGCGGTGCCGGTGGCGCCGGTCAGGCCGCCGGCCGCATCGCGCAACGGCACTGCGTTGAACACCAGGTCCACCTGCGTGCCGTCGCGCCTCAGGTGGCGCGTCTCGTAGTCGAACACCGGCTCGCCGGCGATGACGCGGCGGAACACCGCCAGGTCGCGCTCGCGCAGTTCCGGCGCCGGCAGGTCCCGGAATTCCTGCCCCAGCAACGCCTCCGGACCGACGCCGTAGATGCGCCGCGCCGCCGCCGGGTTGACGTACGTCCAGCGCGCCCGGGCATCCAGCGACCACACCAGGTCGTTGGTGGTCTCCACCAGGTTGCGGAACATGGACTCGCTTTCGCGCAGCGCCTGCGCCGCGGCGTGGCTGTCGTGGATGTCGGTGAAGGCGACGATGGCCGACTGGGCCGGGCGCTCCGGGTCGATGGCGCGGGTCATCAGCCGGCACCACAGGCGGCTGCCGTCCTTGCGCGCGAGCTCGATCTCGGCCTCGAGCACCGAGTCGTGGCGCAGCTTGGCGTAGCCGATTCCGGCCGCGCGCCAGGCTTCCTCGGTCGGATAGAACTGGCGCGTGCTCGCGCCCATCAGTTCCCCGGGCTGGTAGCCCAGCATCTGCTCCAGGCGCCGGTTGCAGCGCAGGATGGCGCGTTCGGCGACGAAGGCGACGCCCACCGGCAGCGTGTCCAGGATCAGGTCTTCCTCCGCCACCAGCCGGCGATAGGCCTCCTGCGCGCGATTGATCTCGGTGACGTCGGTGAACATGCTGACGATGCCGCCGCCGCGGCTGCGCACGAAGCGCCCCTGCAGCGAGCGGCCGTCGCGGGTGCGGTAGTGGCGCACCGCGCCCGCGCCGCTGCGGCGCCGCGCCAGGCGGTCCGCCAGCCAGTCCTCGGGACGGCCTTCGTACTCCGGCGGCACCACCTCCGCCTCCATGGCCATGCGCGCGAGCTCGGGGTAAGGCGTGCCCGCCAGTTGCGCCGCCGACTGCCCGGCGCCGTACACCTGGGCGTAGGTCTCGTTGCACACCAGCAGCCGGTCCTCGGCGTCGTAGACCGCGATGCCCTCGGGAAAGCTCTCGATGGCGTCGCGCAGCTGCGCCTCGCCCTGCGCGAGGCGCGTCACCAGGTCGTCATTCTCGAAGCGCGCCTTCAGCGTCGCCACCACGCTGTGCTGGATGTCGCGGTAGACCTTCACCATGGCGGCGCCGAACACCAGCGCCATCAGCGCCAGGATCTGGTAAGTGCGCCCGGGCTGCTGCGCCAGTTCCGCCATCACGCCCGCCACCGGCAGCAGGCTGTAGCCGTAGAACGCGGGCGCGCTCGGGGCGTAGACGCCGGCGGCGCCGATCACGCTCGCGACGATGACGACGATCAGCGCCATCTGCAGCAGCGGATCACCTTCCGGGAAGAACAGCAGCGCGGGGATCGTCCAGACGGCCCCGGCGGCGACGGCGCCGAGCGCGAACCGGGCCTCCCAGCGCGCCGGTTCCAGGCGGTGGGGGCGGCGGCGGTAATCCAGGTGCAGCGCGCCGCGCGCGAGGGTCAGCCCCACCAGCGCCGCCAGCCACGCGGTCACGGCCTCGGCGGTGTGCGGCCCCCAGAGCAGCGCCGCGAGCAGTCCCCCGGCGACCAGCGTGGTGATGTAGGCGGTGGGCGCGACCTCGAACAGCGCGGCCACGCGCGCCGCGTGCAGCCGCTCATCTTCCTGGTGGTTGCGCGAGAACATGTCGCGTCCCGGGCGCTTCGGCGAGCGCATCGTCCAGCAACTGGATCCAGTGCCGCACCGGGGTCGCGGTACCGGCCTGAAGGTGTACCAGGCAACCGATGTTGGCCGTCGCGATTGCATCCGGCTCGCCGCCGCACAGCCCGTCCAGCTTGCGGGCGCGCAGTTCGCTGGCGATCGCCGGCTGCAGTACCGAATAGGTCCCGGCCGACCCGCAGCACAGGTGCGCGTCGCGAACCGGCGCGAGCTCGTAGCCGGCCTGCTCGAGCAGCTTCTCCACCGTGCCCTTGATGCGCAATCCGTGCTGCAGCGTGCAGGGCGAATGAAAGGCGACGCGGCCACGCCTGCGCCCGAGCGGCAGCAGGCGGCCAATCGCTTCCGCTTCAGCTTCGATCACCTGGGCGATATCCCTCGCCGCCGCAGCGACCTGCGTCGCGCCCGCCTCGCCATCGAGGACGTGCCCGTACTCCGCGATCATCGTGCCGCAACCGCTCGCCGTGATCGCGATCCCTTCGGCGCCGCCGTCCAGTTGCGGCGCCCAGGCGGCGACCAGGGCGCGCATGTCGGCCTTGCCGCCTTCGTGGTCGTTGAGGTGGAAGCGCAGCGCGCCGCAGCAGCCGGCGCCTTCGACCTCGACGAGGGAAATGCCAATGCGGTCCAGCACGCGCGCGGCAGCGGCGTTGATCTCGGGGGCGAGCGCCGGCTGCACGCAGCCGCCCAGCGCGAGCAGGCGCCGCGGGTGGCGC
>JALHLN010000302.1 GCA_022844545.1 Burkholderiales bacterium
GCCACCTGGCCGTCCTGGCGCACGATGCCCTGGAAGGTCGCCGCCGGCTGCACGTAGTCCACCGGCTTGACGTCGGTGCAGAAGGCGTAATCGCGCTCGAAATCCCCCATGGCCAGGTTGTGCACGTGGACATGCTCGCCGGGGCGGATGTCGCGCGTGGCGAAGCCGATGATCTGGTTGTAGCGGCGCACCGGCTGTCCCTGCTTCACCTCGCGCACCGCCACCTTGTGGCCGGCCGGGATCTTGCCCGTGACGGCGAGGTTGCCTTCCTTCACCAGCGTGGTGCCGGGGGCGAGCGCGACCCGGGCGATGACGACGTCGTCCGCGGGGCTGAGTCGGATGGTGAGATCGGCGGCCTGCAGCATGGAAGTCCCCCTGTAGTGGCAATGTTAGCGTCCCAGCGTTAGCAACGCGAGAGCAGCGCGGCCTGTCGGATCGCCTCCAGCATGCTCTGCGCGTCCGCCTTGCCGGTGCCGGCGATGTCGAAGGCGGTGCCATGGTCCACCGAGGTGCGCACAATGGGCAGGCCGGCGGTGATGTTGACGCCGTGCTCCAGTCCCAGCGCCTTCACCGGGCCGTGGCCCTGGTCGTGGTACATCGCCACCACCAGGTCGTAGTCGCCACGGGCGGCGACGTAGAAAAGGGAATCCGCCGGCAGCGGGCCGTCCACCTTCCAGCCTCGTGCCCGCGCTTCGGCGATCGCCGGGGCGATCTTCGTTTCCTCCTCGCCCCGGCCGAACAGTCCGCCTTCGCCGGCATGCGGATTGATGCCGCAGACGCCGATGCGGGGTTCTTCGATGCCCGCGCGGCGCACCAGGTCGCGTCCGCGGGCGATCGTGCGGCCGATGAGTGCGGCGTCGATGCGCGCGATCGCATCGAGCAATCCCATGTGGGCGGTGACATGGATGACGCGCAGCTTGGGCGAGAACAGCGCAAGCGACACTTCCTTCGTGCCGGTCATCTCGGCCAGCATCTCGGTATGGCCGGGGTACTTGTGGCCGGCGGCGTTGATCGCCTCCTTGCTGATGGGCGCGGTGCACACCGCGTCCAGTTCGCCCGCCAGCGTCAGCTTCACGGCGAGTTCGATGTAGCGATAGGAGGCTTCTCCGGCAACCGCAGAGGTCTGGCTGAACGGCAGGTCCTCCGGGACCAGGCCGAGGTCGATGCAGTCCACCGTGCCGGGCGAGTACTCTGCCTCGCCGGGCGAGCCGATGCGCGCCACCTTCAGCCGGGCGCCCGCGATTCTCCCGGCCTTCTCCAGCCGCTTCGCGTCGCCGATCACCAGCGGCCGCGCGCTTTCGTAGGCCTGCGGGTCCGCCAGCGCCTTCATCACCACCTCGGGGCCGACGCCCGAGGCGTCGCCCATGGTGATGCCGATGCGCGGCAGCTTCACGGCACGGCGAGGGTCAGTGGTTGTCGCGCGGCACGAAGGAACCCGACTTGCCGGCGAGGAAATCCAGGTCCGCGCCCTCGTCGGCCTGGTTCACGTGGTCGACGTACAGCTTCCAGTAACCGCGGTTGAGCGGCGGCCTGGGCTTCTTCCAGGTCTTCCTGCGCCTCGCGATCTCGGCGGTGGAAACCTTCAGTTCGAGCTTTCGCTTCGCCACGTCCAGCTCGATGAGGTCGCCGTTCTTCACCAGCGCGAGCAGGCCGCCAGCCGCTGCTTCGGGGACCATGTGCAGGATGACGGTGCCGTATGCGGTGCCGCTCATCCGGGCATCGGAGATCCGAACCATGTCGGTGATGCCTTTTTTCAGCAGCTTCGGCGGCAGCGGCATGTTGCCGACCTCGGCCATGCCGGGGTAGCCCTTGGGGCCGCAGTTCTTGAGCACCATGATGCACTTCTCGTCGATGTCCAGCTTCGGATCATCGATGCGCTTGTGGAAATCCTCGATGTTCTCGAACACCACCGCGCGGCCCTTGTGCTTCATCAGCCTGGGCGTCGCCGCGGAGGGCTTGATGATGGCGCCGCCGGGGCACAGGTTGCCGCGCAGCACGGCCATGCCGGTGTCTTTCTTGAACGGCTTCTTGAACGGGGTGATGACATCGCGGTTGTGGCAGGGCGCGTCCTTGACGTTGTCCCACATGGACTTGCCATTCACCGTGAGTGCGTCGCGATGCAGCAGCTTGTGCTCGCCCAGTTCGCGCATCACCGCGGGCAGGCCGCCGGCGTAGGCGAAGTCCTCCATGAGGTACTTGCCATTGGGCATGAGGTTCACGAGCGTGTGCACGCCTCGCCCGAGGCGGTCCCAGTCCGCCAGCGTCACGTCCACGCCCAGCCGCCGCGCGATGGCGATGAGATGGATCACCGCGTTGGTCGAGCCGCCGATCGCGGCGCAGGCGCGAATGGCGTTCTCGAAAGCGGGCTTGGTGAGGATTTTCGAGATGGTGACCTTCTGCCTGACCAGCTCGACGATGCGCCGGCCCGCCATGCGCGCGAGCACGTTGCGGCGCGCGTCCACCGCCGGCCAGGCGGCGTTGCCCGGCATGCCGATGCCGAGGGACTCCACCATCGAGGCCATGGTCGAGGCGGTGCCCATGGTCATGCAATGCCCATGCGAGCGGTGCATGCAGGATTCCGCCTCGTGGAACTCCGCCAGGGATATCTTCCCGGCGCGCAGGTCCTCGGACATGGACCAGACGTTGGTCCCGGAGCCGATGTCGGTGCCGCGGTACTTGCCCGAGAGCATCGGGCCTCCCGAGACGGCGATGGTGGGCAGGTCCACCGAGGCTGCGCCCATGAGCAGCGCCGGCGTGGTCTTGTCGCAGCCCACCAGCAGCACGGTGCCGTCCACCGGATTGGCGCGCAGCGACTCCTCCACGTCCATGGAGGCGAGGTTGCGGTAGAGCATGGCGGTGGGCCGCAGCAGGGTCTCGCCCAGCGACATCACCGGGAACTCCAGGGGAAAGCCGCCCGCCTCCAGCACGCCAGCCTTGACGTGCTCTGCGAGGGTGCGGAAGTGCGAGTTGCAGGGCACCAGCTCGGAATAGGTGTTGCAGATGCCGATGACCGGACGGCCGTCGAACTGGTCCTGCGGGATGCCGCGGTTCTTGGTCCAGCTGCGGTAGATGAAGCCGTAGATGTCCTGGCGGCCGAACCAGCTTTGGCTACGCAGGGGTTTGATGGGGATGACGCGCTTTTTCTTCGCCATGGTCAGTAGGTCGCCCTTCCGCCGGAAATGTCGAA
>JALHLN010000303.1 GCA_022844545.1 Burkholderiales bacterium
ACTCGGTGCTGGCCACGCTGGAGGCCACGCAGCACGGCTACGACGAGGGCCTGCTGCTGGATGTGGACGGCTTCGTCGCCGAGGGCGCGGGCGAGAACATCTTCGTCATCAAGGACGGCGTGATCTACGAGCCGGAGCTCACCTCCGCGCTGACCGGCATCACGCGCTCCTCGGTGATCGAGCTGGCCGAGGGCCTGGGCTACAAGGTGAAGGCCAAGCGCCTGACGCGCGACGACATCTACATCGCCGACGAGTGCTTCTTCACCGGCACCGCCGCCGAGGTCACCCCGATCCGGGAACTGGACCAGCGCCAGATCGGCGCCGGCAAGGCCGGCCCGATCACCAAGGCGCTGCAGAAGGCCTTCTTCGACGTGGTCACCGGCAAGGACCGCAGGCACAAGCACTGGCTCACCCCGGTGCCGATGAAGAAGAAGAAATAGGCGCGCCATGGGCACGGACCAGGACACCAGCCGCTCGCGCCAGGTCGAGGTCACGGAAAAGGACCTGCCGCTGCACTGCCCGCTGCCGGGCGCGCCGCTGTGGTCGCGCCATCCGCGCGTGTTCCTCGACGTGGTGAAGAAAGGCGAGATGCTCTGCCCCTACTGCGGCACGAAGTTCCTCTACAAGGGCGCCGCACCCAAGGGGCATTGACCTGAAGGTATTGGTCGTAGCCCCGAACTGGATCGGCGACGCGCTGATGGCGCAGCCGATGCTGGCGCGGCTGCGCGAGAAGGATCCCGCGATCCGCATCGACGCCCTCGGCCCGCCGTGGATCGCGCCGGTGCTGCGGCGCATGCCCGAGGTGGGCGAGGTGATCGAGGCCGACCTGCGCCACGGCGAGCTGCAGCTGGGCGAGCGCTGGCGCCTGGGCAGGCTGCTGGGCGCGCGGAACTACGACCAGGCCGTGATTCTCCCCAATTCCTTCAAGTCGGCGCTGCTGCCGTTTTTCGCCGGCATCCCGGAGCGGGTCGGCTACGCGGGCGAATTCCGCTACGGCTTCGTCAACCGGGTCCACCGGAACACGCAGGCGCCCATGGCGCTGCACTACGCGCGCCTGTCGGAGGCGCCGGGCACCGAGCCGGCGCAGCCGCTGCCCGCGACCATCCTGCGCGCGAGCCCGGAGGCCTCGGCCGCCGCCGCGGCGAAGTTCGGCATTTCCGGACCGTATTGCGTGCTGTGTCCGGGTGCGGAGTACGGTCCCGCCAAGCGTTGGCCCTACTTCAAGGACCTGGCGCCGAAGCTGCCGCTGCCGGCGGTGCTGCTGGGTTCGGCGAAGGACGCCGACGCCTGCACCGGAATCGCCGGGCTGAACTTCGCAGGGAAGACCACGCTGGACGAGGCCATGGACCTCATCGCCGGCGCCGCCTTCGTGGTCAGCAACGATTCCGGCCTGATGCACGTCGCCGCCGCGCTTGGCCGACCGCTGGTGGCGCTCTATGGCTCCTCCAGCCCGGAGCACACCCCGCCCCGCTCCGCGGCCGCGAAGATCCTGTGGCTGCGCCCGGACTGCAGCCCCTGCTTCCAGCGCGAATGCCCGCTGGGCCACTTCCGCTGCATGAAGGAACTCACGCCCGACCAGGTCCTCGCCGAGATCCCGAAAACAGGGACAGTCCCCATTTAGTGGATCCGGCGGCGGAAGTGCGAAAATGGGGACTGTCCCTGTTTTCGCCTGATTTCCTGATTCCCAATGAGCGCGAAGATCTTCCCCACCGCGCAGGACGCGGAGAACGCCTTCTACGAGGCGCTGGAGCGCGCCGACCTCGAGCTCATGATGGCGGTCTGGGCCGAGGACGAGGACATCGTCTGCGTGCATCCGGGCGCGCCGCGCCTCACCGGCGTGGAGCAGGTGCGCGCCGCCTGGCGCGGCATGTTCGCCGGCGGCCCGCACATGCGGGTGCGCGCGGTGCAGCAGGTGGTCATCTCCGGGATGATGGTCGCGGTGCACAACGTGCACGAGAGCATCATCGTGCAGGGCGAAGCCAAGCCCCGCCCCCCGGTGGTGGCCACCAACGTCTACCTGCGCAGCGCCGCCGGCTGGCGCATGGTGGTGCACCACGCCTCGCCGCCCGCCTCGGGCGCCGCCGCCGCGGCGGAACCGCCGCCGGACCCGTCGAAGACGCTGCATTGAGCGAGACCTACGAAGCGCCCTGGTGGCTGCCCGGCGGCCACCTGCAGACCCTCTACGCCGCGCTCGCGCCGGCGCCGCGCATCGCCTGGCGCCGCGAGCGCTGGGACACGCCCGACGGCGACTTCATCGACCTGGACTGGATCGGGCATGAGGAGGGAAATGCACGGCCCGTGCTTGCGATCTTCCATGGCCTGGAAGGCAGCTCGGCCAGCCCCTACGCGCGCGCCATCGCCGCGCTCGCGTCGCAGCGCGGCTTGCGCTGCGTGGTGCCGCACTTCCGCGGCTGCTCCGGCGAGCTCAACCGCCTGCCGCGCGCCTACCACTCCGGCGACAGCGCGGAGATCGCCTGGATCCTGGAGCGCCTCGGCGCGACCCACGCCGTGGGAATATCGCTGGGCGGCAACGCCCTGCTCAAGCACCTGGGCGAGGCCGGAGCGCGCGCGGGCGTGAAGCGCGCCGCGGCCGTCTCCGCGCCGCTCGACCTCGCCGCTGCCGGCCGCAAGCTGGACCGCGGCTTCGGGCGCGAGGTCTACACCCGCGTGTTCCTCTCCACGCTGAAGAAGAAGACGCTGCAGAAGCAGCGCGCCGGCCAGATCGCGGTGGACGAGGCACGCCTGGCCCGCGCGCGCACCTTCTTCGAGTTCGACGACACCGTCACCGCGCCGCTGCACGGCTTCGAAGGCGCCGAGGACTACTGGGCGCGCTCCTCCAGCGGGCCGTACCTCGCCCGCATCCGCGTGCCGACGCTGGTGGTGAACGCGCGCAACGACCCGTTCATGCCGGCGGCGGCGCTGGAGGCGGCCGCGCAGTCGCTTCGTGATATACCGTCTCCGGTGATGCTCGAGTTCCCCGACACCGGCGGCCACGCCGGATTCCCCGGCCGCGGCCACTGGCTGGCGCGGCGCGTGCTCGCGTTCCTGATGGAGAAATGAACGACCCATGAACGTCCCCGCCGAAGTCTTCCGCGCCTACGACATCCGCGGCATCGCCGGCCGCGTCCTCACCGCCGCGCTGGTGCGCGACGTCGGCCGCGCGCTCGGGCCGCTCGGCCGC
>JALHLN010000304.1 GCA_022844545.1 Burkholderiales bacterium
GACATCGTCTTGAAGGCGATGGACGACGGCCAGCAGCTCGTCGACCTTGTGCACCAGGTGGCGCTGTTCGCGCCACCCGATGAAATCACCCGCGCCGAGCAGGCGGCGCGGTCGATTTTCCGGGCACGCGGGTTCGAGCTGACGAACGACACCATGATGATGACGCAAGCGCTCATCGGGTCTCTGCCCATGACGCTGTCGGTCCCTTTCCACGGGGACCTGAAGCGCATGAAGCGCGTGACGACGAAGACCTCCTCCAACGCCGTTCACCTCGCCCCGCTGATCGCCGAGTGGCAGGGAACCGGGACGCCGGTGCTGCTGTTCGGAGGCCGCCGCGGTCAGATCATGCAGCTCGACGTCTACGACAACCCGGCCGGCAACTACAACGTCGCGATCGCCGGCACCTCGGGTTCGGGCAAGTCGCTGCTGCTGAACGAAATCGCTGCCGCGTATCTGGGCGTCGGTGCCCGCGTCTGGATCATCGACGTGGGCCGCTCCTACGAGAAAGCGTGCCGCAACTTCGGCGGCAGCTTCATCGAGTTCACCGAGAACGCGGCGTTGTCGCTGAACCCCTTCACCCTCGTTCAGGACATCGACGAGGACATGGAGCTCCTGCAGCCGCTGCTCGCCCAGATGGTGTCCCCGCGCGAGCCACTGGACGGATTCCAGTACTCCACGCTCGGCGCGGCGATCAAGAAGGTGTGGAAGGCGAAGGGCAACGCCATGCGGGTGTCGGACGTTCACGACATCCTCGCGACCGGGCGGCTCGACGAAGAAAGCCGCGTCGAGGACCGGCGCCTGAAGGATCTCGCGGCGATGCTGCACCCCTATACGGTTGACGGCGCCTACGGCAAGTACTTCGAGTCTGATGCAACCATCGACTTCAGCGCCGACTTCATCGTCCTCGAACTCGAGGAACTGAAGGCGAAGAAGGACCTGCAGACCGTGGTGCTGCTGATCATGATGTACCGCATCACCCGCGAGATGTACTTCAGCCGCGAGCGAAAAAAGATCGTCATCATCGACGAGGCCTGGGATCTGCTCTCGGGCGGCGCGACCGCGGAATTCATCGAGGCCGGCTACCGCCGGGCGCGCAAGTACAAGGGCGCCTTCATGTCGGCCACTCAAGGCGTGGACGACTACTACCGCAACCCTGCAGCCAAGGCGGCGCTCGACAACTCAGACTGGATGTTCCTGCTGCGCCAGAAAACAGAATCCGTCGAGATGATGGACAAGCTCGGCCAGCTCACGATGGACGACGCGATGAAGCGCCTGTTGCAGTCGCTGCGCACCGAGCATGGCGCGTACTCGGAGATCTTCATCCATTCGCCGGTCGGCAATGGCATCGGCCGGCTGATCGTCGATCCGCACAGCTTGCTCCTGTTCTCCAGCCGCGCCGAGGACTTCAACGCCATCAACGACAAGCGCGCAGCCGGAATGACCGTCTCGCAGGCGATCGATGCGGTACTGCGCGACCGGGGCATATCTTGAGCATCCGGACCGTATCCATTCTGGTCATTGGCAACGCGCTACTGAGCGCCGTACTCATCGGCGCGTACGCGTTGTGGTTCGCTCCCCAGAGAGTGCCCGCACTGGCCGTCCTCGATGTCGGTGAGCTGTATCGGCTGAAGGAAACCCAGGTCGCCACGGTTTTGGTGAAACGCGACGCCACCGTTGAAGACCGCGCTCTGGCTCTCCGGCGGGCAGCAGCATTCGGCCTTGAGGTGACCAGCCTGATCCAGTCCCTCCCGGATGAGTGCCGCTGTCTCATCCTCGCACGCGGGGCCGTCGTCGGCCCGGCGCCGCTCCTTCCTGATCTCACGCCGGAAGTGCGCCGGCGCCTGGGACTGTAGGCGGCGTGATGCGTAATCTGTTCCTTCACCATCCCTTTATCGACCGGTTCGATCGCGATTCCTTCCGGGTAAGGCTGGCGAAGCACCTACGCAACTGGGGAGTCGCCTACCTGCTGCTGATCGTCGGAGCGGCGCACTTTCAGGCGCACTACGGCTTCGGCCTGAATGCCTCGCCCAGCCTGCCCTACCGATTCTTTCTGATCCACAAGGGCGAGATGCCGCAGCGCGGGGAGTACATCGCATTTCGCTGGCATGGCGGCGGCCCCTATCCTGCCGGCGTTACCTTCGTGAAGATCGTTGCCGGCATGTCCGGCGATACGGTCACGCGCGTGGATCGGGACTTCTTCGTCAACGCCACCCATGTCGGCCAGGCGAAGGCCGTGAGCCGTCAGGGCGTGCCGCTCGAACTCGGCCCGACCGGGGTACTGCCCGCCGGACGCTACTACGTGCGTGCGCCACACCCGGACAGCCTCGATTCGCGCTACCGGCTAACGGGCTGGGTTTCCGAAATCCAGATCATCGGACGGGCCTATGCACTCTTCTGAACTTCGGTCTCAGGCCATCCATCATGCCCGCACGGCACTTGTCGTCTTCGCGATGCTGCTTTCGTTCGTCGCCCGCGCCCAGGACCTTGGTGTCATCGGCCCGGTGTTCCCGATCGCGGAGCCCAGCCTCCTCGAAGTAATTCTTTCCAAACTGCGCGAAGCCGAGGCAACCGGGGTACTCGCCCGTATTCAACGCGAGACGCAAGCCAACGTGAAACGCGGCATCGAACAGCCCGCACCTGTCGAAAGAATCACGAAGACCATCAAAGCACGCAGCTTCTACTACGACCCGAGCATCGTCGTGCCTTACGCCATCGCCGACGCGGAGGGCAAGGTGATCGTCACACCGGGAACCAGGGTCAACCCGCTCGACACGGTATCGCTCTCGAAGGCGCTTCTGTTCATCGATGCGCGTGACCCCGCTCAGGTCGGTCGCGCGAGAAGTATTCTCGATGAGCGCGGTGGCAAGGTGAAGGTCATTCTGACCGGAGGCTCATACCTCGATCTCATGCGCCGGTGGAAGCGCCCAGTGTTCTACGACCAGCAGGGGGCGCTCAGCGAGAAGCTCGGCATTCGCCACGTGCCGGCGCTCGTTTCGCAGGAAGGAAAGAAGCTGAAGATCGAGGAGATTCTGCGATGAGATTCGGCAATCGATTCCTCGCGATCGCCCTCCTCCTCGCCTGCATCTCGGTGGTGGGGCCGGTTGCCGCCGGCCCAACCTGCCACGGCCGCTTCATGAACCCGATCACCGATATCTGCTGG
>JALHLN010000305.1 GCA_022844545.1 Burkholderiales bacterium
TGTACAATTCGCGCCGGAGGAGGGGCATTGGTCGATCTGCTGCAACTGCTGGTGGCGGGCGTTTCGCTCGGCTGCGTCTACGCGCTGGTCGCGCTGGGCTTCGTGCTCATCTACAAGGCCACCGAGACGGTCAATTTCGCCCAGGGCGACCTGATGATGCTGGGCGCCTTCTTCGCGCTCACCGCCAGCGTCATCATGGGCTGGCCCTACTGGGCGACCATCCTGTTCGCGGTCGCGGTGATGGCCGTGGTGGGCATGCTCATCGAGCGCATCGTGCTGCGGCCGGTGCTCGGCCAGCCGGCTTTCACCGTGGTGATGATCACCATCGGCGTGGGCTACGTGATGCGCGGCGTGGTCACCATGGTCCCCGGCTGGGGCACCGATACCCACCAGATCGTGACTCCCTACGCCGACGAGATCTGGAATGTGGGGGGCGTGGTGCTGCCGGTGCAGCAGCTCGGGGTGATCGCCATGACCGCCGCGCTGTGCGCCGTGCTGTTCCTGTTCTTCCGCTTCTCCAAGCTGGGCGTGGCGATGCAGGCCACCTCGCAGAACCAGCTCGCCGCCTACTACATGGGCATCCCGGTGCGGCGCGTCAACATGATGATCTGGGGCCTGTCGGCCGGAGTGGCCGCCTTCGCCGGCATTCTGCTCGCGCCGGCCACCTTCATCCACTCCAACATGGGCTTCATCGGCCTCAAGGCCTTCCCGGCCGCGGTGCTGGGGGGCTTCGGCAGCGTGCCCGGCGCCATCGTCGGCGGACTGATCATCGGCGTGGTCGAGGCGCTGGCGGGCTACTACCTCCCGGAGGGCTTCAAGGACGTCGCCGCCTACGTGGTGGTGCTCATCGTGCTGATGGTCCGGCCCTCGGGCATCTTCGGCGAAACCGCGCGCAAGAAAGTGTAGAGGCCGAACCCCGTGCGCTTCGTCTTCAAGACCGATTACGAGCAGGACATCCGCCTCTTCAAGCACGCAGGCCAGCGCTTCTGGTACGGCCTGCTGGCCGTGGCGCTGCTGCTGGCGCCGTGGTGGGTCGGCGAGTACGTCATGTCGCAGCTGCACTTCATCCTGATCTACTCCATCGTCGGCTTCGGCCTGATGATGCTCACCGGCTTCACCGGCCAGGTGTCGCTGGGGCACGCGGCGTTCCTCGCCGTGGGCGCCTATACCGAGGCGCTGATGCAGGCCGCGGGCGTGCCTTTCTTCGTCTCCATCAGCTGCGCGGCGCTGTTCTCCGCGGTGGTGGGCATCATCGTCGGCCTGCCGGCGCTGCGCCTCAAGGGCATCTACCTCACCATCGCCACGCTCGCCTTCAACGTCATCGTCGAGGAAATCATCGCGCGCTGGCATTCGCTCACCGGCGGCAACGAGGGCATGCACCTCAAGCCGGTGGAGATCCTGGGCTGGAAGCTGGAGTCGGACGCCGCGTTCTACTACCTGTGCCTGGCGCTCACCGTGCTCTGCGGCCTCGCCTGCGTCAACCTGCTGCGCTCGCCCACCGGCCGGGCCTTCGTCGCCATCCGCGACTCCGAGGTGTCGGCCTCCTGCATGGGCGTGCACCTGGCCAAGTACAAGACCATCGCCTTCTCCTTCTCCGCGGCGCTCACCGGCATCGGCGGCGCGCTCTACGCGCACAAGCTGGCCTTCATCTCGCCCGAGCAGTTCACGCTGTTCCAGTCCATCGAGCTGATCACCATCGTGATCCTGGGCGGCATCGGCTTCCTGCACGGCTCGGTGCTGGGCGCGACCTTCATCATCGTGCTGCCGCAGCTGATCTCGATCGCCAAGGGCTGGCTGCCGGAGGGCGCGGTGCCCGCCGGGATGCAGGCGGTGGTGTTCGGCGTGATCCTGATCCTGGTGATCATCTTCGAGCCGCTCGGGCTGTACGGGCGATGGCTGAAGATCCGCACCTGGTTCGAGCTGTTCCCGTTCTACCGCAGGGGCATGTTCCGGCGGCAGAAGAGCTACATGAAATCGGAGCGATTGAGGTGAGCCGGTGAGTTTCTTCAAGGTCGAGAACCTCGGCATCCGCTTCGGCGGCGTGGTCGCGGTGGACAACGTGGGCTTCGAGGTGAAGCGCGGCGAGGTGTTCACCATCATCGGCCCCAACGGCGCGGGCAAGACCACCATCTTCAACCTGATCGGGCTCATCTACCCGGCCACCAGCGGCCGCATCCTGTACGAGGGCCGCGACCTCACCGGGCTGCCGCCGCACCAGGTGGCGGACCTGGGCATCGCGCGCACCTTCCAGAACATCGAGCTGTTCGAGCACGCCACCGTGCTGCAGAACCTGCTCATCGGCCGCCACCGCCACCGCCGCACCTCGCTGTGGCAGGAAATGCTGTTCACCGCGTCGGTGCGGCAGGCCGAGATCGCGCAGCGCGAGGCGGTGGAGAAGGTGATCGACTTCCTCGAGCTGGCCAAGGTCCGCGACAGCCTGGTCGCCGGGCTGCCCTACGGCGTGCGCAAGGTGGTGGAGCTCGGGCGCGCGCTGGCCACCGAGCCCAGGCTCCTGCTGCTGGACGAGCCCTCCTCGGGCCTCAATCCCGAGGAAACCGACGACATGGCGTTCTGGATCGAGGACATCAAGCGGCACCTGGGGATCACGGTGCTGATGGTGGAGCACGACATGAACCTGGTGTCGCGGGTCTCGGACCGCGTGCTGGCCCTCAACATGGGCCTGGTGATCGCCGAGGGCACCGCGGCCGAGGTGCAGGCGCACCCGGCGGTGATCGAGGCCTACCTGGGCAAGGCGGCATGAACGAACCCGCCCGCAGCGACGACATCATCCTGGAACTCGCCAACATCGAGGCCAGCTACGGCCCGGTGCAGGCCCTGCGCGGGGTCAGCCTCAAGGTGCCGCGCGGCAAGATCGTCACCGTGCTGGGCGCCAACGGCGCGGGCAAGTCGACGATCCTGAAGACCATCTCCGGGATCATCGACCCGCGCAAGGGCCAGATCCGCTTCGACGGCGAGGAGATCCAGCGCAAGGACCCGGCGGTGATCGTGCGCCGCGGCATCGGCCACGTGCCCGAGGGGCGCGAGGTGTTCCCGCTGCTCTCGGTGGAGGAGAACCTGAGGATGGGCGCCTACACCCGCGGCGACGCCGCCGGGGTGGCGAGCGACATCGAGCTGGTCTACGGCTA
>JALHLN010000306.1 GCA_022844545.1 Burkholderiales bacterium
CCCGAGGCGCGGGCTTCGGCCGCCGGGGCGCGGGCTTCGCGCGGACATCGGGGGTCGCGGGCGGGACCGGCGCTTCGGGCTGAGGCGCCACCCTCGGCGGCGCGAGCCGGAGCGCAAGCGATCCGCTCGGCATGCCCTTGTCGGGGCCGTCGAACGGACGCAGCACCGGCCTGGGCAGCCAGCCCCACAGCAGCAGCGCGTGCAGCCCGAGCGACAGCGCGAGCGCCACCCAGACGGTGGGAATCGCGATCCGGTCGCGGGACGGCCCGCGGGTCACTACACCTCTTTCGCGAACGGCGTCTGCAGGTAGTGCTGCACGATCTCCCAGCCGGTCGCCTTCCAGACGCCGGGTTGCGCGCAGATGTATTCCAGCGCCCGCTCCAGCGCGACGACGCGGTGCGGCTGGCCGGTGACGAAGGGATGCACCGCGATCGCCATCACCCGTCCCGAGGCCTCGCTCTCGCGGTACAGCACGTCGAACTGCCGGCGCAGCATCTGCTCGAACTCGGGCACCGACACCTTCATGTCGAAATAGGCCGGGACGTCGTTGCATTGCACGGTGTAGGGCAGGGACACCATGCGGGGAGTGCCGGTGTCCATGGTGTAGGGCTGGTCGTCGTTCACCCAGTCCAGCACATAGCGCACGCCGGCCTCCGACAGGTAGTCCAGCGTGTTCCAGGTCTCCGCCAGCCCCGCGCCCAGCCAGCCTTTCGGCCGCGAGCCCGTTTCCTTCTCGATCCGGTCCAGCGTGGCGCGGATCGCGGCGCGTTCCTGCTCGGGCGGCATCTCGTTCAGCCGCAGCGCGTTGGTCTGGTTGTGGCCGATGAGTTCCCAGCCGTGCTCCACCATCGCCGCGATCACCTCGGGGTGGCGGTCGCAGACCTCGCTGTTGGTGGCGGCGCTGGCGCGGATGCCGAAGCGCCCGAGCACCTGCATCAGGCGCCAGATGCCGACGCGGTTGCCGTAGTCGCGCAGCGACCAGTTGCGCACGTTCGGGATCCGGGCATGGTCCCTGGCCACGCGCTCGTTGTTGACCCCCGGCATGACGTCGTCCAGGCCGAAGAACTCCACGTTCGGGTTGAGGTAGAGGGCAAGGCGCGCGCCGCCGGGCCACTCCAGCTTCGGGCGCTGGTGGATCGGCAGGTAGCGGAACGGGCCGTAGCGGGAGGGGTTCACGGCTTGCCGTCCTTCACCACGTAGCCCCTGGCCACGCCGTAGCGGCGATCGAGGTCCTCGGGCAGGGCGAACTGCTCCTCCAGCGCATCCACCTTGTCGTAGCCGGCGAGCGCAGTGATGTCCTCCATGCTCGCGAGCAGGTCGGGGCGGTCGGCGGACTCACCGCTCTCAATGCATTGCTTCATTTGTTCGAGCGCTTTCCTCATGCCCATGATGGCCGCGGCAGTCAGCATGCGCGGGCAGCTGACGCGCGCCACGCCCAGTTCCCCCAGGCGCTTGAGCGGGATCAACGGCGTGGTCGGCCGCGAGCGGATGCCGAAGCCCATGTTGATGTTGACCGGAATGCCCGGCAGCGCATCCATCACGCGCCTGACGTCGTCCTCGTCGCGCACCGCGTCCGGGTAGACCATGTCGGCGCCCGCCGCGGCGTAGTCCTTCAGCCGCCGGATCGCGCCGTCGATGCCTTCCACGGCGATGGCGTCGGTGCGCGCGTTGATGATGAAGTCCGGGTCCTTCTTCGCCTTCGCCGCGGCCTCGATCTTCCTGCACATTTCCCGCGCGTCGATCACTTCCTTGCCGCGCATGTGGCCGCAGCGCTTGGGCCACACCTGGTCCTCGAGGTTGATGCCGACCACGCCGGATTCCTCGAAGTACTGCACCGCGTGGTACACGGTGACCGCGTTGCCGTACCCGGTGTCGGCATCGGCCATGAGCGGGATGGACACCGCGCGCGCGAGGTTGCGGCAGGCAGCCGCGTTCTCCAGCAGCGACAGGATGCCGATGTCGGGCTGCGCCAGCAGCGCGTTGGCAAGGCCGGCGCCGGTGGTGGCAGCGGTGCGAAAGCCCATCGCCTCGGCGAGGCGCACGCTGTAGCCGTCGTAGACGCCGGGGGAGACCAGCGGTCGCGCTTCGCGCAGCAATTGACGCATCCGCGCGGCCTTGGTCAGGGTGTTTTGCATGTCGGCATCCTCGGGGCGAATCGCGATGGTAGGCTACTCGGGCAATGACAGCCATGACGGCCATGACGGCGCCGGCCACGAAGGATTTCACGGCGATCCCCCTGATCGACGTCGGCCCGCTGTACCGCGGCGACGAGGCCGCGGCGCGCCGGGTCGCCGCCGAGATCAGGCGCTGCTCGATCGAGATCGGCTTCTTCTACGTCACCGGCCACGACGTCTCGCGCGCGCGGATGCAGGGCATCCTCGACGCCGCGCGCCGGTTCTTCACCTTCCCGGAGGGGAAGCGCACGGCGATCAAGGTCAACGCCGCCCACCGCGGCTACGTGCCCTATGCCGAGTCGACCCTGGACCGCGCCTACGCCGTGGACCTCAAGCACAGCTTCAATTTCGCCTGGCCGTTCAAGCCGGACGACCCCGAGATCCTCGCCGGCAAGCCCCTGTGCGGCTTCAACCAGTGGCCCGAGGGCGAAGACGCCTGGCGCCGCGAGGTCGAGGCCTACTACACCGATACCTTCGAACTCGGCCAGCGCGTGCTGGAGGGCTTCGCCATTGCCCTCGATCTCCCGCGCGGCTACTTCCGCGAGCGCTACAGGCGCCCGCTGGTGCGCACGCGGCTGCTCTACTACCCGACGCAGGCGCCGGATCCCGAGGGCAAGCAGTTCGGCTGCGCGCCGCATACCGACTGGGGCGCGATCACGCTCCTGTGGCAGGACGACGTCGGCGGCCTGCAGGTGCGCAACCGCGCGGGGCAGTGGATCGACGCGCCCTGCATCGAGGGCGCCTTCGTGGTCAACATCGGCGACATGCTGGCGCGCTGGTCGAATGAGCTGTTCGTGTCCACGCCGCACCGGGTGATCAACACCTCGGGCCGGGAGCGCTACTCGGTGCCGACCTTCTACGACCCGGACTTCGACACCGTGGTCGAGTGCCTGCCCAATTGCTCCGGGCCCGGCAATCCGCCGAAGCACCCGCCCTGC
>JALHLN010000307.1 GCA_022844545.1 Burkholderiales bacterium
TCGCGCAGGAAGGGCTCGGCGGTGGCGATGGTCGCCTCCTTGGTGTTCACCGCCACCGGCAGGATCTTGAAGCGCGTGGCGTAGGCCGAGGACATCACCTCGGTGACCGCGGAGAAATTCACCTTGAGCGGGTCGACGTGCAGGTACTCCATGCCGACGCGCTTCGCCATCCATTCGGTGAGCGCCTCCAGCGTCAGCAGCTTGCCGGGCGCCTTCGCGCCCTTCAGCTTCTGGTCGGCGATCACCTCCAGCGGGTGCTGGCTGCCGCGGTAGTAGCGCCGCTCCTTCTTCACCTGCTCGGCGGCGGCGGCATCCACCAGCCCGTCGGCGACCATCCAGTCGAGCAGCTCGACGATGGTCAGGCGGCGGTCGGTCACCTTCGGTTCGGCGGCGGCCATGGGAGGCGATTATGCCCCACGGGCGCTAGAATGGCCCCATGTCCGACGCCGACGACAGCCAGCGCCGCCTCGCAGGGGACGTACGGTACCGCGAAGTCTGGGCCTGGAGCATGTACGACTTCGCCAACTCCGGCTACACCACCGTGGTCATCACGGCCGTGTTCAACGCCTATTTCGTCGCCGCCGTGGCCGGCAAGGCGCCTTGGGCCACCTTCGCCTGGACCGCCGCGTTGTCCGTTTCGTATCTCGCCGTCCTGCTCACCGCGCCGCTGGTCGGGGCCTGGGCCGACGCCCATGCGGCCAAGAAGCGGCTGCTCCTGCTGTCCACAGTCGGCTGCGTGCTGTTCACCGCCCTCCTTTACTTCGCCTCGCCCGGGGCGGTGGCGCTCGCCATCGTCCTCGTCATCCTGTCCAACTTTTTCTTCGCCACCGGCGAGAACCTGATCGCGGCGTTCCTGCCGGAGCTGGCGACCTCGAAGGCCATGGGCCGGGTCTCGGGCTGGGGCTGGGCCTTCGGCTACGTCGGCGGCATCGTGTCGCTGGGGATTTCGCTCGCCTATCTGATGACCCGGCCCGAGGGCACGCCCGCGACCGAGACCGTGCCGGTGGTGATGCTGATCACGGCGGCCATCTTCGCGCTGTCGGCGGCGCCGACGTTCATCTTCCTCAAGGAGCGCGCGGTGCCGCAGCCGGCCGAGGCGAATCCCTGGACGCGCGTCCTGCATACCCTGCATGAGGCGAGCCGCTTCCAGGACCTGCGCCGGTTCCTGGTCACCATCCTCTTCTACCAGGCCGGCATCATGGCGGTGATCGCCCTGGCCGCGATCTACGCGCAGGAGGCGATGAAGTTCACCACGCAGCAGACCATCATCCTGATCCTGGTGGTGAACGTCACCGCGGCCATCGGCGCATTCGCCTTCGGCTATGTCCAGGACCGCATCGGCCACATCCGCGCCATGCGGCTGGTCATCGCGGGCTGGATCGTGATGATCCTGCTCGCGTACCTGGCCGAGGGGCCCACGCTGTTCTGGGTGGCGGCGAACCTCGCCGGCCTGTGCATGGGCGCGGCGCAGGCCGCGGGCCGCGCGATCGTGGGCTACCTCGCGCCTCCGGCTCGGCTGGCGGAGTTCTTCGGGCTGTGGGGGCTGGCGGTGAAGGCGGCCTCGATCTTCGGGCCGATCACCTATGGCGCGGTGACCTGGATCTTCCCGGGGAACCACCGGCTGGGAATCCTCGCGGTCGGCGCGTACTTCATTGTCGGACTGGTCCTGCTCACCGGCATCAATATCGAACGCGGTCGGCGCGCTGCGCTGCAGCCGGACTCGATGTAACCGATCGGTTACATTTGCCGCCTCCAGGAAGGGCGGCAGCGACACCATCCGGGATTTGCGCGAACTACCTGCCCGCCGGACTGCTCGTGAAGTGATCATAGACCGCCCGCGCGATCTCGGCGATGGCGCGCTCCTGGACGGGAATGGCGTTCAGCGACTCCTTGACCATGACGGCAATGGCGACATGGCCCGCGCCGCCCGGCAGGGCAATGATGCCGGCGTCGTTGGTGACGATGCCGGTCAGGGTTCCGGTCTTGTGGATGACCCGCGCCCCCCCGGGCAGCAGGCCGCGCAGGCGCCGTCGTCCGGTTTCGGTGCGCTCCATGATGTCCAGCAGGACGGTGGACTGCGCCGGGCTCAGGGCTTCGCGCCGCCAGAGTTTCAGCAGGAGTTCCACCAGTGCCTCGGGCGTGGCGGTGTCGCGCGAGTCCTTCGACACCGTGGCCCAGGCGGCCTCCCGCGTGCCCTTCGGCCTGGTCCGCATCAATGCTTGGAACGTCTCGGGCGTGGCGTCGGCGCCCGGCGGCAATTCGATGCCCGTGGCCGCGGCGAGGAGCAGCGCCGTCGGGCGATCCACCGAAATGCCGCCCACGCCCAGCGCGCGCAGGCGCTCCATGACCGCCGGGGATCCTCCCGCCTCCCGCCACACGACGTCCGTGGCGCTGTTGTCGCTGACGATCATCATCAACTCGAGCAGCGCGCGCAGGCTGTACGCCGGCCGCGCCGGGTCGAAACGCTTCACGAGCGTGCCGCTGCCCGGGCGCAGGTCGCCCGGGCGCAGGGTGATCACGTTGTCGAGCGAGAGCTTGCCCTCGTCAACCAGCGTGAGCAGCTGCACCGCGACGGGAAGCTTGAAGGTGCTGCCCATCGGAAAGCGCTGGCCGCGATTGAAGTGGATTTCCCGGCCGGACTCGATATGACGCACCGCGACGCCGACAGTGCCGCCCGCGGAGGGCGCAATGCGCTCGATCTCCGCCTGCTGCGCGAACGCGCCCGGAACGAAGCCCAGCAGGCAGGCCAGCAGGAGGCGAACCATGCGGGAAGCATATCCTGCTGCGGTATCATTCCACTCCCCCGCAAGAACCCCACTAAGGAGAAGGTTTTATGACGATCAAGGCCGGCGACAAGCTGCCCGACGGCAAGCTGATGGAAACCACCGAATTCGATTCCGCCACGCACTGCGCGATGGCGCCCAAGGAAGTCAGCGTCGCCGAAGCCGTGAAGGGCAAGAAGATCGCGATCTTCGGCCTGCCCGGCGCCTACACCCCGACCTGCTCCGCCAAGCACGTGCCCAGCTACCTGCAGAACCTCGATGCCCTGAAAGCCAAGGGCGTGAGCGAAGTCTGGTGCGTGGCGGTGAACGACGCCTTCGT
>JALHLN010000308.1 GCA_022844545.1 Burkholderiales bacterium
ATCTCGATCGGCATCGGCCAGGGCTACAACGCCTACACGCCGATGCAGATCGCCCTGGCGATGGCGACGCTCGCGGCCAACGGCGACATGTACCGGCCGCGCCTGGTGTCGCACATCGACGATGTCCGCACCGGCGAGCGCCGCCACCTCGAGCCGGTGCTGCGGCAGCGCCTGGCGCTCAAGCCCGAGAACATCGAGTTCGTGAAGCGCGCCATGGCCGGGGTCAACACCGAGGGCACCGGCGCGCGCGTCTTCGGCAACGCGCTGTACTCCAGCGGCGGCAAGACCGGCACCGCGCAGGTGATCGGGATGAAGCAGGGCGAGAAATACGACGAGACCAAGATCAACGAGCGCCATCGCGACCATTCGCTGTTCATCGTCTTCGCCCCGCTTGAGAGCCCGCGCATCGCGCTGATGGTGATCGTGGAGAACGGCGGCTTCGGCGCCCGCGCCGCGGCGCCGATCGCGCGCACCGTGCTCGACTACTACCTGCTCGGCAAGGTGCCCGAGGCGCTGCCCGGGCCGCCGCAGGCGGCCGAAGACGACGAGGAAGGCGACTGATGGACGCGACGCTGCTCTCCCCGCGCCGCATTGTCCAGCGCACGGCGGCGCGCCTGGGCGAAGGCCTGGACGGGCCGCTGCTCGCGATCACCGCGCTGCTGGTCCTGATCGGGCTGGCGGCGCTGTACTCGGCCAGCAACGAGACGACGGGGCGCGTCAACGCGCAGTTGGTGAACCTGGCGGTGGCAGTGGCGGCCATGTGGGTGATGGCGCAGGTCCCGCCGCAGACGCTGATGCGCTTCGCCGTGCCGGCCTACCTCGCCGGCCTATTGCTGCTGGTCGCGGTGGCCCTGTTCGGCGACATCGTCAACGGCGCGCGGCGCTGGCTGGACGTCGGCGTCACGCGCATCCAGCCCTCCGAGATCATGAAGCTCGCCCTGCCGCTGATGCTCGCCTGGTACTTCCACCGCAACGAGTCCATGCTGCGGCTGCGCGATTTCGCCGTCGCCGCGGTGCTGCTCCTGGTGCCGGTGCTGCTGATCGCGCGCCAGCCCGACCTTGGCACCGCGGTGCTGGTGGCGGCGGCCGGCTGCTACGTCATTTTCTTCGCCGGCATCGGCTGGAAGGTGCTGGCCGGGCTCGGAATCGCGGGCCTCGCCTCGCTAGCGCCGCTGTGGGGCATGCTCCACGACTACCAGCGCCGTCGCGTCCTCACCCTGCTCGACCCGTCGCAGGACCCGCTCGGCGCCGGCTACCACACCATCCAGTCCACCATCGCGGTGGGCTCGGGCGGCATCACCGGCAAGGGCTGGCTCGCCGGCACGCAGACCCACCTCGAGTTCATCCCCGAGCGCCACACCGATTTCATCTTCGCGGTGTATGCCGAGGAATTCGGCCTCATCGGCAACCTGGTGCTGCTCGGCATCTACCTCGCGCTGATCGCGCGCGGGCTGCTGATCGCGGCCAACGCGCCCACCTTCTTCGCGCGCCTGCTCGCGGCCTCGATCACGCTGATGTTCTTCACCTATGCCTTCGTCAACATGGGCATGGTCTCCGGCATCCTGCCGGTGGTGGGCGTGCCCCTGCCCTTCATCTCCTACGGCGGCACCGCGATGGTGACGCTGTTCATGGGCATCGGCGTCCTGCTCAGCGTGCAGCGGCACCGCAAGCTGGTGCAGACCTGAGGCTGTGAAATCCGCTATGTGAAGGTCTCATCGAAAGATGCGGCGGAGCAGCACGTTTTTGAAAATATCATCCGCATTATGGAATCAACTCTTCTTAACTTCATGTAATTCCTTGTTTTAGTGCATTTTCAGGATGCGGAATGGCGATGTTGCTGCGCGTCAACCCTCCCCGTAGTCTTGACCGAGGTCAATTTTCTTACCCCCACGGAGAACGGATGAACCGCCAGGAAGAAATCGCCAAGCTGGAAAAGGACTGGAACGAGAACCCACGCTGGCGTGGGATACGGCGCGGCTACACCGCGGCCGACGTCGTGCGCCTGCGCGGCAGCGTGAAAATCGAGCACACGCTGGCGAAGCTGGGCGCCGAGAAGCTGTGGAAGAAGTGCAACGAGATGCCGTTCGTGAATTCGCTGGGCGCCCTCACCGGCAACCAGGCGATGCAGCAGGTCAAGGCCGGCGTGCCGGCGATCTACCTCTCCGGCTGGCAGGTGGCGGCCGACGCCAACGATTCGCTGTCCATGTACCCGGACCAGTCGCTTTACGCGACCACGTCGGTGCCCACGGTGGTGAAGCGCATCAACAACGCGCTCGCGCGCCAGGACCAGATCCAGACCATGGAAGGGACGGGGGACATCGACTGGTTCGCGCCCATCGTCGCGGACGCCGAGTCCGGCTTCGGCGGCGTGCTGAACGCCTTCGAGCTGATGAAGGCCATGATCGAGGCCGGCGCCGCCGGCGTGCACTTCGAGGACCAGCTCGCCTCGGTGAAGAAATGCGGCCACATGGGCGGCAAGGTGCTCGTTCCCACGCAGGAGGCGGTGCAGAAGCTGATCGCGGCGCGACTCGCGGCGGACGTCATGGGCGTGCCCACGGTTCTGCTCGCGCGCACCGACGCCGAAGCCGCCGACATCGTCACCAGCGACGTGGACGAGAACGACAAGCCTTTCATCACCGGCGAGCGGACCTCGGAGGGCTTCTACAAGACGAAGAAGGGCTTCGACCAGGCGCTGTCGCGGGGCCTCGCCTACGCCGAGTACGCCGACATGGTGTGGTGCGAGACCGGGACGCCGGACCTCGCGTTCGCCAAGGCCTTCGCCGAAGGCATCCGCAAGAAGTACCCGGGCAAGATGCTGGCCTACAACTGCTCGCCCTCGTTCAACTGGAAGCGCAACCTCGACGACGCCACCATCGCCAAGTTCCAGCGCGAGCTGGGCGCGATGGGCTACAAGTTCCAGTTCATCACCCTGGCGGGGTTCCACTCGCTCAACTACGCCATGTTCGACCTCGCCTACGGCTACGCGCGCAACAACATGACCGCGTTCGTCGAGCTGCAGCAGAAGGAGTTCGCCGCCGCGGAGAAGGG
>JALHLN010000309.1 GCA_022844545.1 Burkholderiales bacterium
GCGGAACTTGAGCATTCGCCTCGGGTTGGACCCGGTTGTCCTTGCTCTGCAAGGACAATTTGCCTTGTCCACAGCGCTTGTGGACAAAAATGTGAGTAACTGCGACACCCTCTTGTCACGCCCGGCGCCGCGCTTTGGCTGCGCATGGGAGCACTCTGGGAGAGGTCAAAATTATCCAATACGATCATGGTGTTGCAGAACGCTTCCGAGGAGAGGCGCGGCGCACCGGGGAAACCCCTCGGGGAACGCGATTTTGTGCATAAGTCAAGCGGTTTCGCGCATCCGCATGCTGTAAGTGCGCACTTCGTCTACAAGCGCGGCAACCGACTCCGGCCGCGCCTGCGGCGAGATGCCGTGCCCCAGATTGAAGACGTGCCCGGGCGCGGCGCCGAACGCGTCGAGCACTCGCCGCGCTTCCTCCCGCACGCGCTCCGGCGGCGCCAGCAGCGCGATCGGATCCAGGTTTCCCTGCAGCGCGACGCGCGCGCCGATGCGCTTCCTCGCCTGCGTCGGATCGACGGTCCAGTCGAGTCCCACCGCATCGCAACCGGCGCCGGCCATTGGCTCCAGCCAGTTGCCGCCGCCGCGCGTGAACAGGATCGCGGGCACGCGCCGGCCGTCGGCTTCCCGCTTGAGCGCCGCGAACACCTTGCGCGCGTAGGCGAGGGAGAAGGTTTCGTAGCCCGCGCTGGTCAGGTTGCCGCCCCAGGTGTCGAACAGCATCACCGCCTGCGCGCCGGCATCGATCTGCGCGTTCAGGTAGGCGGCGACGGCCGTTGCGTTCACCTCCAGGATGCGGTGCAGCAGGTCCGGACGCGCGTACAGCATGGTCTTCAGGGTGCGGAAGTCGTCGCTGCCCGAGCCTTCGACCATGTAGCAGGCAAGAGTGTAGGGGCTCCCGGAGAAGCCGATGAGGGGCACGCGGCCCTTGAGCGCGCGCCGGATCTCGGCCACCGCGTCGGTGACGTAGCGCAGGCGCGCCAGGTCCGGCACCCTCAGCTTCAGGATGTCGGCTTCCACGCGCAGCGGCCGTTCGAAGCGCGGCCCCTCGCCTTCGGCGAAGGAAAGGCCCAGGCCCATGGCGTCGGGGACGGTCAGGATGTCCGAGAACAGGATCGCTGCGTCCAGGGAGAACCGCTCCAGCGGCTGCAGCGTGACCTCGGTGGCGAGGGCGGGATTCATCGCGAGCTTCATGAAGCTTCCCGCCTTCTCCCGCGTGGCCCGGTACTCGGGCAGGTAGCGCCCGGCCTGCCGCATCAGCCAGATCGGCGTATGCGGCGTCGGCTCGCGCGCGAGCGCGCGCAGGAACGTGTCGTTGGCGAGCGGCGTCACCCGCGCACCAGCTTCGCGAGGACGTACTTCCACTCGGCCGGCGTCACCGGCGTGATGGACAGGCGCGTGCCGGGGCGCAGCAGCCACATGCCCGCCAGCGGCTTGTGCCTGCGCAGCTCGGCAAGCGGCACGAGCGGGATCTTCCGCGTCGCCCGCACGTCCACCACGCTCCAGCGCGGTGCGTCGCGTTTCGCCTTGGGGTCGTAATAGGGGCTCTTGCGGTCGAACTGGGTCGGGTCCGGATAGGGCGCCGAGGCTACTTCCGCCAGTCCGGCGATGCCGGGTTCCGGGCAGCTGGAGTGGTAGAAGAACACGCCGTCGCCGGGGCGCATGGCATCGCGCATGAAATTGCGCGCCTGGTAATTGCGCACGCCCGTCCAGGGCGTGAGACGGCCGGGTGCCGCGAGCGCGTCGTCGATCGAGCACTCGTCGGGCTCACTTTTCATCAACCAGTGCATATCCTTGGTATAATTTACCTGTAGAACATGTAGTTAGTTAAAACCTGTTCGCATCAGTTAGTACATCTTTTGTACCACGGAGGAAAAGATGCCGCGCATGCGAAAGCCCCGCAGTCTCGATCCCCAAACCGCACCGGTCGGGGACCACGTTGATCCTGAAGTCCGATTCCTGCACCTGTACGTTTCGCCGATTGGCTCGCGCGCCTGGCGGATTCGACTGCGCGAGCCGGGCGAAAAGACGCGGCGCCATACGCTCGGGTACTTCCCCGAGCTTACGCAGCAAGCCGCACGCGAGGCCGCGCTTATTGCCCGCGGCGCGATCCGCCGCAAGGCTGATCCGGTCGCCACGCTCGCAGCGCGCACCCCGCGCACAGTCGGCCAAGCGATCGAGGAATATCTCCAAAGCCCCATGGCGTTGCGCGGGAAATCGGTTTCGGACGTGTACAGGGAAGGCATGCGGCGCGTGCTGCGAGTACCCGTAGGCGAGGGTAGCACGGACTACTTTGCCGGAATCAGGAACAGAACGATTGCGGATATTCGGCGCAACGATATCCAGCGGCTGAAGGAATCCGCGCCGGTGGAGCATATGCGCAAGCTGCGCGTGTTCTTCTCTTGGGCCGAGCGGCGCGAGTACGTGGAGCAATCGCCAGCGGCTGCGGTGCAAATTCCTCTGAGCGGGAAAGACCCGCGCGCCCTAATCTCGAATTCAGAAGGCGGGGGCGTGGACTGGCGAGAACTGGTCGCAGTCCTGCGCGGCATAGAGCAATTCGCCAAGGAACGGCCGGATTCGCAGTGGCCGGCGGTGTATCGGCTGCAATTGTTCACGGCCATGCGGCCCGAGGAAGTGGTCCGCCTCAAGTGGGAGGACGCCGACATTGACGCCGAATACCCTATGCTCGGCGTAGACGGAAAGACAGGGCGCCGCACGCTGCCCCTCGCCCGCGCAGCAGTGCAAGTGCTGCGCGAAGTGCAGCCCGATCCTGCGAAACGCCAAGGGTGGATTTTCTCCTGCGGCCGTTCCGCAAGCGGGCACTTGACCATTGATGGCACAACGCACCGGCGCATTGTGAAGCTCGCGGGCACGCGCCGCCCCTGGAGCAGAAAGCATCTGCGAAAGACTGTGCGGACGTGGTTCGGCGTTCGCCAGCAGAACGCGCTAGGGCGCCTGGCGCTCGGCCACAGTCTCGAAGGTATGGACGCGCACTACGATGGCAGTAACCCCGATGCCGCGATCCGCAA
>JALHLN010000310.1 GCA_022844545.1 Burkholderiales bacterium
ACGGATTTCTTCGGCTTAGGCGCCGCCGGACTTTGCGAAGAGCTCATCGAGTTTTTTCTCGTAGGCGTGGTAGTTGAGGTAGTCGTAGAGTTCCTCGCGGGTCTGCATGTCCGCGACGATGCCCTTCTGGGTGCCGGTCTGGCGCAGCGTTTCATACACCTTCAGCGCCGCCTTGTTCATGGCCCTGAAGGCCGACAGCGGGTAGAGCGCCATGGCGACGTCGGCCGAGCGCAGCTCCTCGATGGTGAACAGGGGCGTCTTGCCGAACTCGGTGATGTTGGCGAGGATCGGCACCTTCACCGCGGCGGCGAACTGCTTGTACTGGGACAGCTCGGTGATGGCCTCGGGGAAGATCATGTCGGCGCCGGCCTCGACGTACTTCACGGCGCGCGCGACGGCGGCCTCGAGGCCCTCGCTGGCCAGCGCATCGGTGCGCGCCAGGACGACGAACGAAGCGTCGCTGCGGCCGTCCACCGCCGCCTTGACGCGGTCGCACATCTCATCGGTCGAGACCAGTTCCTTGTTGGGCCGGTGCCCGCAGCGCTTGGCGCCGACCTGGTCTTCCATCTGCATCGCGCCAGCACCGAACTTGACGAGGGAGCGGGCGGTGCGCGCGACATTGAAGGCGCTGGAGCCGAAGCCGGTGTCCACGTCCACCAGCAGCGGCAGGTCGCAGACGTCGGTGATGCGGCGCACGTCGATGAGGACGTCCTCCAGCCCGGAGATCCCCAGGTCGGGCAGGCCCAGGGAGCCGGCGGCGACGCCGCCCCCTGACAGGTAGATGGCCTTGAAGCCGCTGCGCCTGGCGAGCAGCGCGTGGTAGGCGCAGATGGTGCCGGCGATCTGGAGGGGCTTTTCCTCCTTCACCGCCTGGCGGAACTTCGCTCCCGCGCTCATCGCGTTCAGCTCCCCAGCAGGTGCTTCACGCCGTCGCGTTCCTCGTGCAGCTCCTTGAGCGTGGCGTCCATGCGCTTGCGGCCGAACTCGCTCACCTCGAGGCCCTTCACGATTTCGTAGCGGCCGCCGGAGCAGGTCACCGGGTAGCCGTAGAGCACGCCCTCCGGGATGCCGTAGCTGCCGTCCGAGGGAACGCCCATGCTGACCCAGGTGCCCGGCGCGGTGCCCAGGGCCCAGTCGCGGATGTGGTCCACCGCGGCATTGGCGGCGCTCGCCGCCGAGGACAGGCCGCGCGCCTCGATGATGGCCGCGCCGCGCTTCTGCACGGTGGGGATGAAGGTCGATTCCAGCCAAGCCTGGTCGTTGATCATAGGCCAGACCTTCTTCCCGTCCACCTCGGCCTGGAACAGGTCGGGGTACTGGGTGGCCGAGTGATTGCCCCACACGATTACCTTCTTCACCGCGGCGTTGGGCTTGCCGATCTTCTGCGCGATCTGGGAGGTGGCGCGGTTGTGGTCCAGCCGCATCATGGCGCTGAACTGCGCCGGCTTCAGGCTGGGGGCGTTCTTCATCGCGATCAGGGCGTTGGTGTTGGCCGGATTGCCGACCACCAGCACCCTGACGTCGCGCGCGGCCACCTTGTCCAGCGCCTGGCCCTGGGGCCCGAAGATCTTGCCGTTGGCCTCCAGCAGGTCCTTCCTCTCCATGCCGGGGCCGCGCGGCCGGGCGCCCACCAGCAGGGCGACGCCGGCGTCCTTGAACGCGACCATGGGGTCGGAGGCGGGCACCATCCCGTGCAGCAGGGGGAAGGCGCAGTCGTCCAGTTCCATCATGACGCCCTTAAGGGCCTTCTGCGCCTTCTCGTCCGGGATCTCCAGCAGCTGCAGGATGACCGGCTGGTCCTTGCCCAGCATCTCGCCGCTCGCGATGCGAAACAGCAGGGCGTATCCGATCTGGCCGGCGGCGCCGGTGACGGCGACTCGGACGGGGGCTTTGTTCATGAGGAGAACTCCAAGGGAAATTCCGGGATGTGCCGAGATTCGTTCATTTTACCGCACCGCCGCAGAGCATATAATCCGTTTCATGTCATCTGCGGCAGCCAAGAAGAACAGGCCGAAGTACCTCAACCTCCAGGCCCTGCTGTTCGAGATCCGGCTGCCCTTGCCGGCGCGCATATCGATCCTGCACCGCATCAGCGGCGCGCTGTTGTTCGTCGCCATGGTCTGGCTGCTGTGGATGCTGGACCGGAGCCTGACCAGCGAGGCCGCGTTCGAGGCGATCCGGCGCTATGCCGGGCTGCTGCCGGTTAAGCTGGCGCTGCTGGTCCTGATCTGGGCCTACTGCCATCACTTCTGCGCCGGCATCCGGCACCTGTTCCTCGACCTGCACAAGGGCGTCGACCTGGCGAGCGCCCGCGCCAGCAGCTGGGCGGTGTTCGCGGCCAGCCTGGCGCTCACCGCGTGGCTGGGAGCCAAGCTGTGGTAAGCCGCGTCGTCACCGGGGCGCGGTACGGCATGCGCGACTGGCTGGTGCAGCGCGTTACCGCCGTGATCATGTCGGTCTACACCGTTATCGTGCTCGTGGTGTTGCTGGGAGGCGTGCCGATCAGCTACGCGGTATGGAAGGACCTGTTTACCCAGGGCTGGATGCGCGTTGCGACGCTGCTGTTCGCCGCCAGCCTCGCCTGGCACCTGTGGGTGGGCGTGCGCAACATTCTGATGGACTACGTCAAGCCCGATGGCCTAAGGCTGACGCTGCAGGTGATGACGCTGCTCACCATCGCCGCCTACCTTGGCTGGACCATACAGATACTCTGGAGATGAGCTTGGCGCTTCCGGTTCGAAAGTACGACGCGATCGTGGTGGGGGCCGGGGGCTCCGGGATGCGGGCGTCGCTGGAGCTGGCGCGGGCCGGCCTCAAGACCGCGGTGCTCACCAAGGTGTTCCCGACGCGCTCGCACACCGTGGCCGCACAGGGCGGCATCGCCGCGCCGCTGGCCAACTCCACCGAGGACAACTGGCACTGGCACATGTACGACACCGTGAAGGGGTCGGACTACCTGGGCGACCAGGACGCCATCGAGTACATGTGCCGCCGCGCCAACGAGGTCGTGGTCGAGCTCGAGCACAT
>JALHLN010000311.1 GCA_022844545.1 Burkholderiales bacterium
CCGCCGCGCGCTGCGCGTGGCGCTTGGCGATGCGGGGCTGGTGGATGCCTGCGCCGTCGCCGCCGCGTTCCACGGCTTCGTGCGCATCGCCGACGCCATCGGCATCCCGCACTACAGCTCACCCGGCGGGGACGACCTCGCCGGGCTGCGCGAGCAGGCCGGGATCAACGAGTTCTACCGGGTGGGCGGGGACGGGGCCCTGCGCTAGCTGCGCGGTGTTGCCGATATGCCAGGTTCGTAATACGCTGCCGACATGCTCCGTACCTTGACCGTCAAGCTGGAAGACCGGGACCTGGCCGAGATCGACGCCGAAGCGCGCGCCCGGCGCACCACGCGCTCGGCCGTCGTGCGCGCGCGCCTGAAGCGCCCCGCGGCGCGCGGCGGCCCCGCCACTTCCCTCTGGGACCGGATGAAGGACCTGGTGATCCAGGACGAGGACGCGCCCGCCGACCTTGCCTCCAACAAGGCTCATCTGCGCGGGTATGGCCGGTCTCGTCGTCGTTGACACCGGTCCGCTGGTGGCCGCGCTGGTGGCGCGGGATCGCCACCATGCCTGGGCCCGGGCGCAGTTCAGTTCCCTGACCGCCCCGCTTGCCACCTGCGAGGCGGTCCTGTCCGAAGCCTTCTTCCTCCTGCAGCGCGTCCAGGGCGGCGCCGGGAAACTTGCCGCGATGCTGGACCGTGGATTCGTGGAAGTCCGGTTCGATTTCCAGGACGAGCGCGAGGCGGTGTTGCGCCTGCTGCGGAAGTACGCGGACACGCCCATGAGCTTCGCTGACGCCTGCCTGGTGCGCATGAGCGAGCGAACCCGCGACCTGCAGGTGATGACCCTGGACCGGGACTTCGAGGCTTACCGCCGCAACGGCCGCGACCGCATTCCGCTGCTCAAGCCCCGGTAGCCCCGCCTGAACTGACGCCACCGCCTGGAAATCGTCGTAAGCATTGGAAGATAAAGGGCTTTTTTGAGCAACTGAATTAAGGAGCTTCTTCGCGTCGTCTTAATTCAATTCAACTGCAAGGATTGAATTAAGAGGGGTGAGGGTTGCCCCCTGTAGCCTGTAAATGTAATCGATCGGTTACATTTCACCCCTCAACCCGCCGCGACGAACGCCTTGTCGGTGTTGAACTTGGGCGACAGCAGCACCGGCGCCCCTTCGGTCACCAAAATCATGTCCTGCACGTGCCAGAAGTTCACGTGCGGCTCCAAGGCCAGCACCATGCCCGCCTCCAGCACGTGCTCCGATTTCCGGCGCAGGATCGGCTCCTGCTGGTGCCACCAGCAGCCGACGCCGTGGCCGATGAGCATGTGGTGGTCCGGCCAGCCCGCCTTGCGGTACTCGCCCATGGTCCAGGCCCAGAGGTCGTGCACGTTGGCGCCCGGACGGCAGCGGTCCATCAGGCCGCGGTGGACTTCCAGGTTGATGGCGTAGTCGCGCTTCTGCTCCGCCGTGGGCTCGCCCACGATCACGGTGCGCGACTGGTGGCCGGGATAGCCCAGCAGGTACCCCACGTAATCGGTCCGGATCGCGTCGCCCTTCTCGATCACCATGTCCGACTCGCCGCCGTAGGGCACGGTGTTGCGGAACACGTTGAAGATGCCGTGCGCCCATTCGAAGCCCAGGCGCAGGCAGGCGCCGATGATGTCGGCGTGGACTTTCCTCTCCGTGTCGCCGGGGCGGATGCGGGAGAAGGCTTCCAGGTAGGCGTCGTCCAGCAGGTCCGCGCCCCTCCTTATCAACGCCACCTCCTCGTCGGTCTTGATCCAGCGCACGCGGTCCATGAACGCGGTGCAGTCCACCATCGCCAGCTTCGGCGCCGCCTTCTGCAGCGTCTCCCAGTGCGCCGCGCTCCAGTAGTCCTTCTCGAACCCCACCTTCGCCTGCGCGAGGCCCATCCTCATTAGCAGCTCGCCCAGCTTGGCGTGCGCCGAGTCCACGTAGGCCTCGTACGGCACCTGCTCCTCGATCCAGCCGTCGCGCGCCACCAGCCCCGCCGCGGTCTTGTTCACCAGCACCACCGGCTTGCCATTGCGCGGCCAGACCAGGATCACCGGCCTTGTCGAATCCGTCAGGTCCATGTGCCGCGCCAGCGTGCCCGGGTACACGACCCCCGACAGGTAGGTGAAGTTCTGGCCGCTCCGGAGAACCAGCGCGTCCAGCCCGGCCTCGTCCATCAGCCGGTTGAGGCGCGGCAGGTTGGCGATGTTCTGCCGCCTCATTGCGGCTCGATGCCGGCGGCCTTGATGACGCGCGCGAACTTGTCCCACTCCGCGCGCAGCGCGGCGGTGTACTGCTCCGGGGTCGAGGTGAACACCTCCAGCCCCTGCGCCGCGGCCTTCTCCCTGAAGTCCGCCGACAGGATGATCTTGTTCACCTCGGCGTTCAGCCGGTCCACGATCGGCTTCGGCGTCCCGCCCGGCGCCAGCAGCCCGAACCACAGGCCCACGTCGAACCCGGGCATCCCCGCCTGCGTGAAGGTCGGCACCTTCGGGTCCGGGAACGGCGTCTCCCCCGAGATCGCGAGCGCCCTCAGCTTTCCCGCCTTCACGTTCCCCAGCACCGTCGCCGGGGTCTGGAACGAGAGCTGCGCCTGTCCGCCCATCACGTCCGCCACCGCCGGGCCCGAGCCCTTGTACGGAATGTGCACCAGCTTCACCCCCGCCATGCTGTTGAACATCTCGGTGGCCAGCTGGTTGATCGAGCCTCCCGGCGCCGCGCTGTTCAGCGTTCCCGGCTTCGCCTTCGCCAGCGCGATGAACTCCTTCAAGTCCTTCGCCGGCAGCGCCGGATTCACCACCAGGAACAATCCCGTCCTCGCGAGCGTCGCCACCGGCTGGAAATCGTTGATCGAGTGGAACGGCAGCGGCGTCTTCGTCAGGTGCGGCACCACCACGTGCGAATTGTCATCTTTCGCCGTAATGGAGCCAGGGATTTCCGGCGTAATGGGACCAGTTTCGGGTGAGGGAAACGGGCATCTCTGGCGGGGTTAAGAGTGCGTGTTTTTGCTTCCCTTTGCAAC
>JALHLN010000312.1 GCA_022844545.1 Burkholderiales bacterium
GCCGGGCCCGGCGGCGGCAGTGCGGCGAAGCCCGTCGGCATGGTGTGCTTCGCCTGGGCGCGCGGGAGTAAGATCCATAGTGAAACGCGGCATTTTTCCGGCGACCGCGACAGCGTGCGCCGCCAGTCCGTGGTCCATGCCCTGAAGGGATTGCTGGAACTGCTGTGAGCGCGCAGCTCAACGCCAAAGTCCGCCCCGCCGCCGTCGCGGGCGCTTTCTACCCCGCGGACCCGGCGGCCCTGCAGCTTGAGCTGGACGACCTGCTGGGCGGCATCGAGCGCTTCGAGCCGCGCTTCTCCTTTCCCAAGGCGCTGGTGGTGCCGCACGCCGGGTACATCTACTCCGGGCCGGTGGCCGCCGCTGCCTACGACGAGCTGGTCGCGGCCAGGGGCGTGGTCAAGCGCGTCGTGCTGCTGGGGCCGGTGCACCGGGTCGCGGTGAGGGGGCTCGCGCTGCCGGCGGCCGAGGCCTTCGACACGCCGCTGGGCCGGGTGCCGCTCGACCGCGCCGCGATGCGCGAGCTGGCGGGCCTCAAGCAGGTCGTGGCGAGCGCGCCGGTGCACGCGCAGGAGCATGCGCTGGAAGTGCAGCTGCCGTTCCTGCAGAAGGTGCTGGGCGCGTTCTCGCTGGTGCCCTTCGCCGTCGGCGACGCGAGCACGCTGGAGGTCGCCGAGGTGATCGAGCGGCTCTGGGGCGGCCCGGAAACGCTGATCGTGCTCTCCACCGACCTGTCCCACTACCACGGCTACGACGACGCGAAGCGCATCGACGGCGCCACGCTGAAGCGGATCGCCGGCTTCGCCACCGACATCAGCCATGAAGAGGCCTGCGGCGCGACCGCGCTCAACGCGCTGCTGGCGGTGGCCAGGCGCCGCAGGCTTTCCATCCGGCTGCTGTCGGCGTGCAATTCAGGGGACACCGCGGGCGGAAAGAGCCGCGTGGTCGGCTACTCGGCGTTCGCGCTGGACGAAGGCGCTCCCGTGGACGCCGAGGAAGCAGGACGGACGCTGATCGGCATCGCGCGCGCCTCGATCGCCAAGGTGCTGGGATTTCCCGGCGAGTCGCCCGTGGCGTTGCTCGCGCCCTGGCTCAGGCAGGCGGGGGCGACCTTCGTTACCCTGACCATGGACGGCAGGCTGCGCGGCTGCGTCGGCAGCCTCGCCGCCGAGCGCATGCTGGGCGAGGACGTCGCCACCAATGCGCTGGGCGCCGCGTTTCGCGACCACCGGTTCCCGAAGCTCTCGCGCGAGGAATGGCCGCGCTGCGAAGTCGAGGTCTCGCTGCTGTCCGCGCCCAAGCCGTTGCGCTTCGCCGACGAGGCCGACCTGCTCGCGCAGATCCGGCCGGGCGAGGACGGCATCATCCTCGAGCACGAGGGCAAGCGGGCCACCTTCCTGCCCCAGGTCTGGGAGGGCCTGCACGGGGTGCGCCCGTTCCTGGACGAGCTCATGAAGAAGGCGGGCATTGCCGAGGGCACGCGCCTCGCGCGCTGCCGGCTGTGGCGCTACCGGGTCGTGAAATGGAAGCAGAAGGATCTTTTCTGAACGTCCCTGAAACTTCCCATCCGGGACGCTGGTGGCATGCGCTGGATGGCGGGCGCATCCAATGCGACCTGTGTCCCAGGGACTGCAAGCTGCACGAGGGCCAGCGGGGCCTTTGCTTCGTGCGCAGGATGGAGCAGGGCCGCATGGTGCTCACCACCTGGGGCCGCTCCTCGGGATTCTGCGTCGACCCGATCGAGAAAAAGCCGCTCAACCATTTCTTCCCGGGGAGCGCGGTGCTTTCCTTCGGCACCGCGGGCTGCAACCTCGCCTGCAAGTTCTGCCAGAACTGGGACATCTCCAAGTCGAAGGAGACCGACAGCCTGGTGGACTCGGCGACCCCGGAGACCCTCGCCCACGCCGCGGTGAAGCTGGGCTGCAAGTCGGTGGCCTTCACCTACAACGACCCGGTGGTGTTCGCCGAGTACGCCATGGACATCGCCGACGCCTGCCACGAGCTGGGCGTGAAGACCGTGGCGGTCACGGCCGGCTATATCCATGCCGAGCCGCGCGTCGAGTTCTTCCGCAAGATGGACGCGGCCAACGTCGACCTGAAGGGCTTCACCGAGGAGTTCTACTGGCGCAGCTGCGGCGGCCACCTGCAGCCGGTGCTGGACACCCTCGAGTTTCTGGTGAAGAAGACGGAGGTCTGGACCGAGATCACCACGCTGCTGATCCCCGGCAAGAACGACTCCAATGCCGAGATCGAGGCCCAGTGCCGCTGGATCCGCGACCGGCTCGGCCTCGAGGTGCCGCTGCACTTCACCGCCTTCCACCCCGACTGGAAGATGACCGACATCGTCGCCACGCCCAGGGGCACGCTGCAGCGGGCGCGCGACATCGCGCGCCTGGCAGGGCTGAAATACGTCTACACCGGCAATGTGCACGACGAGGCCGGCGGCACCACCTATTGCCCGTCCTGCGAGGAGGCGCTGGTCGTGCGCGACTGGCACCAGATCAACGCCTACCGCCTCACCGACACCGGCGCCTGCGGCTTCTGCGGCGCCCAGCTTCCCGGGCACTGGCAGAAATTCGGCAAGCCGTTCGGGCGCCGGCGGCTGTCCGTCCGCCTGCATCCCGCGTCCTGAGTACCACGCCCGGATCGAACGCGTGGCTCGCGGGGGTGTGCGCGAGCCGCGCCCTGGTGGCGACCTGGTTCGTCGCCTACGCCGCGGTGCTGCCGCTGACCCAGGCGGCCTGGGGCCTCTCCGGCAAGGAAGCGGGCATGGTGCAGTCGGCCTACCACCTGGGCTACCTGATGTCCCTCTTCATCGTCGGCTTTCTCGCCGACCACTTCGGCGCCAAGCGCACCCACCTGGCCACGGGGGTACTCGCCTGGATCACGCCGATCTTCTTCGTGCTGTTCGCCGACGGCTTCTGGTCGGCGATGTGGCTGCATGCGCTCACGGGCCTGTGCCAGGGCGGCGCCTACACCCCGGTGGTGGCGAT
>JALHLN010000313.1 GCA_022844545.1 Burkholderiales bacterium
GCCACGCCGCGTTCCTCCAGCATCTGCCCCAGCGCGCACACGGCGCGCGTGCAGAACGGTCAGACCGGGCTGAGGACCGCGCCGCCGACGCCCTCGGCGCGCATCTGCGCGGCGATCGCATCGGCGCTTGCCGCCATGGCCTGCGGATCCGTGGATCCCATCACCGAATAGTGCGTCCCGGCGAGCGCCCCGATCACGCCCTCGGCGGCCAGCTCGCGCAGGCGGTCGATCGGGTAGGCGACGTTGTGGTCGCGCTGCCAGCCGCTGCGATCGAAACCGATCGAAACGTGGCTCATGAGGATCTCGCCCGGCGGCAGGTCCGCCGGCAGCGCGCGGTACTCGCCGCTGCCCGGCAGGAACGGCGCCTCGCCGCGGCGGTGGAGCGCGGCCGAACTGACGAGCGCCACGCGCCGTTGTGCGAGCGGCGGCCCGGCAACGAACGCCGGCGCCGCGACCGGCGTGACCGGCAATCCCAGCACCGCGGTGCGGGTGGGTTCGGGTATGTCCTCGATGCGAGCCATGCGCGTGGATTCCTTTCTCAAGTCTGGAAGAAACGGCGGGTTTCGAACACCGACCGCTGCAGCGATTTCCCGCCCGAGCGCAGGTGGCGCTTGAGCACGAAGTCGAACAGGATCGGATTATGCGAGCGGATCTGCTTCAGGATCCCCGCCGCGGCCGGTCGCACCAGCCCCAGCGACACCAGGTAGTCCACCGAGAAGATCGGCATCACGCCCGGCAGCGGGTAGTCCGAGCCGTTGAGCAGGCGCGGATGCCAGTCCTCGCGCTCCACCACCTTCGCCAGCGCGGGCCCGGCGCGGTTCACCTGCGTCATGGCGGAGAGATCGCCAAAGAGATGCTTCTCGTATCGCTTCTCGCCCATCAGCCGCTCAAAGAGAGAAAAACTCTCCACCAACGGACCCTCCGCTCCCCGGTCGGTGTCCCGATCCTGTCCCATCGAGGCGCAATGCGCGACCACCACGCGCACGCCTGCGTCCAGCGCGCGGCGCAGGCGCAGCGGGTTGCCGTATTCCTGCACGTCGGCGCCGGTCACCGCGCGCTCCAGCCCCGCGTGCGTGATCAGCGGCACGCCCAGGCGCGCGAGCGCAGTATAGAAACGGTCGCACTTGGGCGAGGCCGGGTCCATGCCCATCGCCGCGGGCAACCACTTCACCGCGCGCGCGCCGTCGGCCTTCGCCTTCTCCAGCGCCTCGACGCAGTCGGCGCGGTAGGGATGGATGGACGCGGCCCATTCGAAATACTTCGCGTGCTTCCTCGCCGTGTCGCGCGCATAGGCGTCGGGCACGTGGAAACCGGTGCGCGCCGCGTCCGCCCGGCCGTCCTCGCCGTAGGCGCGCTCGAAGGCGAACAGCAGCAGCTTCACGCCCGGCCGCAGCCCGTCCACCAGGTTGTGCATGCGCTCGACGTACGCGAGGTCGACGCTGCCCTGCGCTTCATGCGCGCAGCCGGCGTTGAGGAAGAACAGGCGCCGCGCGTACTGGCCCGGATTGAGCAGGCTGTTCATGTTCGGGTTCACTTCCACGCCGCTGCCGGAATCGCCGGTGCCGACCAGGTGCGCGTGCGCGTCCCAGACTTGCGCCGGATCGAGCCCGTCCCAGGCGGCCTGCACCAGCTCGTGGTTCGCCAGTCCGGGGGGAAGCGTCGCGAGGCAGGGATTCCACAGGCCCTGCTCGGGCCAATTGCGCCAGACGGCGAGGGATGCGACGCCGAGCGCGGCGCCGCCGAAAAGAAGTGTCCGTCGCTTCAGATGGCGGAGGCCAGTTCGATCATTGGCCGGCTACGCCGGCCAATTCTTTATGTAGCCCTTCAACATCTTGTTCTCGAAGTCCTGCTCCTCGAGCACCGCCTTGGCCACGTCGCGGAACGAGATCACGCCCAGCAGCTTGCCGTCCTGCATCACCGGCAGGTAACGCGCGCCGGTCTCCAGCATGGTGCGGCGCAGGTCGTTCACTTCCATGTCCGGCCCGGCGGTGACCGGATTGGCGACCATGATCTCCTTCACCCTGAGGTCGCCCAGCGCGCCGCCGGCCTTGGCCAGCGCGCCCAGCAGTTCGTGGAAGGTCAGCATGCCGGCCATGCGGCCCTGGTCGAGGACCACCAGCGAGCCCAGGTTCTGCTCGGCCATGGTGGTCACCGCGTCCACCGCGCGGCCGCCGGGCTCGATGCTGAGCAGCCGGCTGCCCTTCACCCTGAGGATTTCCTTGACCTGCATGGTCCGCCCCTTCCGCAATGTCCAGGCGGAACCATCCTAGTCCAATTGCCCCGGTGGGGCTAGGGGCCGCGGCTCACAACCCGGTCGCCTCGGCGACGAGGACCTTGAGTTCCCGGTGCAACTTCTCCCGCACTGCGGCGTGCGCGCGGCTGGCGATCAGGTTCTTCAGTTCGTACGGATCCTTCTCCAGGTCGTAGAGCTCGTCCAGTTCCCCGGCCCTGCCCTTATTGACCCAGTGAATAAGTTTATGGCGGTCGGTGCGGATCGCCTTGTAGGTCATGCCGATCAGCCAGGGATAGGCCTGCTCGGCCCAGTACTCCGCCAGCACCGCCTTCCTCCAGCCCGCGGGCTTCTTCTTCCCGAGCAGCGGCAGGAAGGAGCGGCCCTGGATCTGGGGCCCCGGCTTGCCGCCGGCGAGCTCGATCATCGTCGGCGCGATGTCCTGGCAGATCATCAGGTCCCGGATCCGCGCGCCGGGCTTCACCTTCACCGGATAGCGCACGAGGAACGGCGAGCGGATGCCCTCCTCGTAGGCGAAGCGCCGCTCCGGCCCCAGGCCGTGCTCGCCGAAGAAGTAGCCGTTGTCGCCGAGGAACACGATGAAGGTGTTGTTCAGCTGCCCCGTTTTCTCCAGCGTGGCGAGGATCCGGCCGACGCCCTCGTCCACCGCCGCCATCATGCGCGCGCGCAGGCGGATCTCCTCCTGCGTGCCGGCATGGATCGCGGCCAGCAGGTCGCGCGACTTCTTCTGC
>JALHLN010000314.1 GCA_022844545.1 Burkholderiales bacterium
AGCGCGATGCCGAGCGCGGCGCCCGCGGCGCCGATGAGCGCCGCCTCGGCGAGCACCAGGCGGAAAATGCCGCGGCCCTGCAGTCCCAGCACGCGCAGCAGCGCGTGCTCGCCGCGCCGGCGCGCCACCTCCAGCGCCTGCGCCGAGAACACCAGGAAGCCGCCGGTGAAGAGGGCCACCAGCGCGAGCACGTTCAGGTTCACGCGGTAGGCGCGCGACAGGTTGGCGCCGGATTCCTCCACCGCGTCCACGGTGGCGACATGGACCCCCGCCGGCAGCCTCGCCTGGATCGCCGCGCGCAGCTTTTCCCTCTCGAGGCCCGGCGCGAGGCGCAGGTCGACCCGGTTCAGCTGTCCTGGCCGCCCAAGCCGCCATTGCGCGGTGGAGACGTCCGCAAGTGCCGCCATCCCGCGCAGGGACGAGGCCGGCAGCACGCCGGCGACGCGCAGTTCCACGGCCTCCAGCCCGGCGACGATGCGCAGCTTGCCATCCTTCGCAAGATGCGCCGCAGCCGCGGACAGGTAGACGGTATCGGGCTGCAACAGCTCCAGCCGCCGGCCGGGCTCGTCGCCGAACAGCGCGGGCTGGATGAGCGCCGCGCGCAGCGGATCGATCCCGACCAGGCGCAGGGTGCCGCCGCCGGCCAGCCCCGACTCCAGTTCCAGGATCGGACTGGCCACCGCGACCCCGGGCAGGCGCGCGAGCTCGGCGTAAAGGGTTTCCGGGAATCCGGCGCGGCCGCCGCGCACTTCCAGGTCGGCGTCGCCGGAAAGCGCGCGCACGCCGGCGGCGAGCTCGTTCACCGCGGCCTGGTTCACCAGCTGCACCGCGAAGCCGAGCGCGACGCCGAGCGCGATGCCGGCCAGCGACAGGATGACGCGGCCCCTCGAACCCGCGCCGAAGCGGCGCGCGAGCAGCCGGCTAAGCCGGAACATCCCCCGCCAGGGTGATCCGATGCATGATGCGCCGGTGGCCGTGATAGTCGTTCACCGGGTTGTGCTGCGCGCAGCGGTTGTCCCAGAACGCGATCGAGTTCACCTGCCACGAGAAGCGGCAGGTGAATTCCGCGCTGACCTGGTGCTGGTACAGGAATTCCAGCAGCGGCCGGCTCTCGTCCTCGGTCATGCCGGCGAAGCGGACCGTATGGCCGCGGTTGACGTACAGCGCCTTGCGCCCGGTCTCCGGGTGCGTGCGCACCACCGGGTGCTCGGCGGACAATTCCTTGCGCGCCTCCTCCGTGCCGGAGGACTTGATGCGGTCCTCGCGCGTCTTCGAGGCGTCGGCCTTGGCCGAACTGTTCACCGCCTTGAGGCCCTCCAGCATCCGCTTCATCCCCGCCGACAGCGCGTCGTAGGCGGCAGTCATGCTCGCGAACAGCGTGTCGCCGCCGTAGGGCGGGATCTCGCGCGCGATGAGCATCGAGCCCATGGGCGGGCGCTCGAGGTAGGCGGTGTCGGTGTGCCAGATGGCGCCGAAGGCGGCGCGCTCGTGCTCGAGCTTCTTCACCTCGATGATCTTCGGGAATGCGTCCAGCCCCTTCACCAGCGGATACTCCACCGGCTCGCCGAAGGCCTGCGCGAAGGCCATGTACTGCGCCGGCGTGAGCGGCTGGTCGCGGAAGAAGATCACCTGGTGCTCGAGGAACAGGGCGCGGATCTCGGCGGCCGCCGCCTTCGACAGCGGCCGCGACAGGTCCACCCCCGTGAGTTCGGCGCCAAGGGCGCCGGAAATCTTCCTTGCCTGGATCATGTTTCCCCGGGTCCTTGCACCTTGCGGCGGCCGGTGACTTCGGCCACGTTGAGGTGGTTCTCCAGCACGCGCACGCCGCGGATGCGGCCGGCGACGTCGCTGCAGGAATCGCTCTGCTCGATGTGGTCCACGGTGCCGTAGAGCCGCACCAGGCCGTCGCGCGCCACCGCGCGCACCGAGAAGCGGCCGGTGGAGCCGTGGGTGCGCAGCGCGGCGAGCACGTGGTGCGCGAGCGCGACGTCGCGCAGCCGCGCGCGCGACTCGTCGGTCTCGGCGAACTGCGGCGAGCGCACCATCTTCGCGATCTCGTCCACGCACTGCTCCACCGAGACGCGGTCGGTGTTGAAGCCGACGTCGTACTCGTTGATGTCGCGGGTGTCGATGTGGAAGTGGCGCCGCATCACCGCCTGCGCCGCCTCGTCGTTCTGCGCCACGATGCGCTCGACCTCAGCGACGTTGTCCGAGCTGAGGCGTGCCATCATGCGCTGCACGCGGGTGCGGCGCGAAGCCGAGACGCAGACCCGCACCGCGTGCGGCACCTCCTTCAGGAGCGAAGTCGCGCCCCAGCCGCGCAGGATGATGGCGTCATCGGACTCCGCCATGGACAGGATCTCGTCGGCGGTCAGGACGCGCAGCCGCAACTGGTCGGTAGTCAGGCGCTCCAGCAGCCCCTGCGTGCCCTCGATAAAGCTCACGACGTGGCTCTTGCGGATGCGGGCGCGGCTGGCGAGATGGTCAATCATCTCGTGGTGCCGGACCTTCATGCCGAGGACCTGCTCCAACCCCGCGGCGACGTCCTTGCCCAGCGAGCCCATTTCCCGGTTCATGGCGATCAGCGGCATGGCGTTTACCCCCTGCCCGTATGCTACGCCACGAACTGCGTCAGGACCTGTCCCGGGCCGCTGCCTTGCGCCAGATAGCGCCTGCCGTCGTGCACCTGCACGCCGTTGACCCACACCCCGTGCACGCCGGCCGGGTCGCGCAGCATCCGGGTGCCGCCGCCGGGCAGGTCCGGCGCCCGGCGCAAGGGCGAAACACCGACCGTCGCCGGGTCGAACAGGAGCAGGTCGGCCGCGGCGCCCACGGCGATCCGGCCCCGCCCGGGGATGCGGTACTTGGCCGCCGGGTCGCTGGTGAGCCGGCGCACGCCCTCCTCCAGCGTGAAGGTCCCGGTCTCGCGCACCCAGTGCTGCAGGAAGTGCAGGCCGAAGCCGGCGTCGCAGAAGTAGAT
>JALHLN010000315.1 GCA_022844545.1 Burkholderiales bacterium
CGCGCGCCGCGCCAGTTCGTCCACCGTGGCGAACCGGCGCGCCGCGATGACGCGGCGGGCGGCGGACTCGGCCAGGCCGCCCGCCATGCGCAGGCCCAGCCGCACTGCCTGCCCCCCGGACCCTACCTCCAGCGTGCAATCCCAGTCGCTCACGCAGACATCCACGCCCCGCACCTCGACGCCGTGGCGGCGCGCGTCCTGCACCAGCTGCGAGGGCGAGTAGAAACCCATCGGCTGGCTGTTGAGCAGCGCGGCCAGGAACGCCGCCGGGTGATGGCACTTGAGCCACGCCGAGACGTAGACCAGGAGCGCGAAGCTCGCCGAATGCGATTCCGGGAAGCCGTAGTCGCCGAAGCCGAGGATCTGGCGGTAGATCGCGTCGGCGAAGGCCGGCGCATAGCCGTTCGCCGCCATGCCCTGCTTCAGGCGCGCCTCGAAGGGCTCCAGCCCGCCCTTCTTCTTCCACGCCGCCATGGAGCGGCGCAGGGCGTCGGCCTCGCCGGGCGAAAACCCGGCCGCGACCATCGCCAGCTGCATCACCTGCTCCTGGAAGATGGGCACGCCGAGCGTCCGCGACAGCACCGCCTCGACCGCCTTGCTTGGATACACGACCGGCTCCAGCCCCTGCCGGCGGCGCAGGTAGGGATGCACCATGCCGCCCTGGATCGGGCCGGGGCGAACGATTGCCACCTCGATCACCAGATCGTAGAAATTCTCCGGACGCAGGCGCGGCAGCATGCTCATCTGCGCCCGGGACTCGATCTGGAACACGCCCACGGTGTCGGCCTGCCGGATCATGGCGTAGGTCTGCGGGTCCTCGGCGGGCACTCGGCGCATGTCCTCCAGGCCGATGAACCGCAGCGCCTTGCGGATCGCGGTGAGCATCCCCAGCGCGAGCACGTCCACCTTCAGCAGCCCCAGCGACTCCAGGTCGTCCTTGTCCCACTGGATGACCGTGCGCTCGGCCATGGCCGCGTTCTCCACCGGCACCAGCTCGGCCAGCGGTCCGCGCGAAATGACGAAGCCGCCGACGTGCTGCGACAGGTGGCGCGGGAAGCCGACCAGGTCACCGGCGAGCGCGAGCAGGCGCCCGACCGCGGCATCCTCCGGGTCAAGGCCCGCCTCGGCCAGGCGCGCGGGCAGCACCGCGCGCCCATCCCACCAGGACAGCGTCTTCGCCACGCGCTCCAGCTGCGCCGGCGGAAAGCCCAGCGCCCGGCCCATGTCGCGCAGGGCGCTCCTCGGCCGGTAGCAGATCACGGTGGCCGCGAGCGCCGCGCGCTCGCGGCCGTACTTGGCGTAGACGTACTGGATCACCTCCTCGCGCCGCTCGTGCTCGAAGTCGACGTCGATGTCCGGGGGCTCGTTCCTTTCCTTCGACACGAAACGCTCGAACAGCATGCTCATGCGCGCCGGGTCCACCTCGGTGATGCCCAAGGCATGGCAGACCGCGGAATTCGCCGCCGAGCCGCGGCCCTGGCACAGGATGCCGCGCGAGCGGGCGAATTTCACCACGTCGTGCACGGTGAGGAAGAAGGCCTCGTAGCCCAGCTCCGCGACCAGCGCGAGTTCGTGCTCGACCAGTTCCCGCACCGGCCCCGGCGCACCGGCCGGAAAACGCCAGGCGAGGCCCTCCATCGTCAGCCTGCGCAGCCAGCCCGCGGGGGTCTCGCCCGCGGGCACCAGTTCCTCCGGATACTCGTAGCGCAGCGAATCGAGCGAAAAGCCGCAGCGCGCCGCGATCGCCAGCGTTTCCGCAAGCAGCTCCGCCGGGTAGAGCTGCGCGAGGCGCGCGCGCAATCGCAAATGCCGCTCGCCGTTGGGGAACAGCGCCCGGCCGCATGCGTCCACCGGCCTGCCCAGGCGCACCGCGGTGAGCGCATCCTGCAGCCGGCGGCGCGAGCGCACATGCATGTGCACGTCACCCGTGGCGACGAGCGGCAGGCCGCTCGCGCGCGACAGTTCCGTGAGCCGCGCCAGCCAGGCACGGTCGTCCGCCCCGGCATGCAGCTCCGCCGCAATCCACGCCCGCCCCCGGAAATCGCCGAGGAAATCAGGGACAGTCCACGTTTTCTCCTGGAGAAAAACGTGGACTGTCCCTGATTCTTTCCCTGCTTCCGGGACCCAGAGGGCGAGCAGGCCGCTCCAGGCGACGCGCGCCACGTCTTCGCGCGCGAGCGCGTAGGCGCCCTTCTTCGCGCGCCGCCGTCCGGTGGTGATGAGGCCGCACAGCGCGCCGTAGGCGCGGCGGTCGGGCGCGAGCAGAACCAGCTTGTCGCCCTCCTGCAGCCGGAACTCCGCGCCGATGACGAGCTTCAGGCCGTGCTGCTTCGCCGCGACGTGCGCACGCACGATGCCGGCGAGGGAACACTCGTCGGTGAGCGCGAGCGCGGCGTAGCCCAGCGCGGCGGCGCGCGCCGCCAGTTCCTCCGGCTGCGAGGCGCCGCGCAGGAAGGAGAAGTTCGACAGGCAGTGCAGCTCGGCGTAGCCGGGGAAAACTTCAGGCAAAGATGCCATGCAGCCGCCAGCCTTCCGCGTCGCGATAAACCCAGACCAACGAACCGCGCGCCCGCGCAACGAAGTAATCGCGCCGCACCTCGCCCCCGTCCCACCAGCCCGATTCGATCCGCTCCGGGCCGGCGATCAGTTCGAACCCGTTCTCCGGCAGCGCACGCGGCGGTTCGACCAGCCACAGCGGCCGCGCGCCCGGCCCCGGCATCTCGCCGGCCGCAAGGCGCTGCCCTGGCACGACCGCCTTCCAGGCCAGCTCGGGACGATGCTCGGCGTGCAAGCCCAGGCCGTGTACCGCGCCCTGGCCGAAGCGCGCCTGCAGGCGCTCGACCAGGCGCAGCCAGTCCTCGCCTTCGTCACCCTGGTCCCGGAACAAGCCGCCGCTGCGCCCCGCGAGCGGTTCGATGTCCGCCGCCGACAGCCGCACCGCCTCGGCCGGCGCCGCCAGCGGCCGGCGCTCCAG
>JALHLN010000316.1 GCA_022844545.1 Burkholderiales bacterium
GCAGCGCGGCCAGGCCGCCGCCCATGGGGAAGTAGACCCCGCCGGTGCCGCCGGTGGCGATAGAAAGGTTCTGCGCCTGCGCGGCTCCCGCGAGCGCAACCAGCGCGAGTCCCGCGATTCGAACGATGCTTTTCATGTCCCCTCCTGTTTGGGTATAGCCGATTCTACTGCGACTTCACGCCCAGGCTCGCCAGCGCAGCCGCGCGCCGGCTCCTCGAGTCCCGGTTGACCTGCGCATACAGGCTGCCCCCGTGGCTGTCCATCGCGACCACCAGCGGGCCAAAACCGTGCACGCGGAACTTCCACAGCGATTCCGGGTTGAGGTCATCGAGGTCCACGTCCTCGATCGCCTCGACCCAGGTGGTCTCCAGCGCCGCCGCGCCGCCGACGATGGCGAGGTAGGCGCCGCCCAGATCGCGGAACGCCGCGGCGGAGCCTTCCCGCAGCCCGCCTTTGCCAATGACCAGCCGCACGCCGTTTTGTTCCATCAGGGGCCGGGTGAAGCGCTCCATGCGGTCGCTGGTGGTGGTGCCGATGCAGACGGGTTCGTATCCCGACGGTGCCGACGCACTGGCGGCGACCTTGCGCACGTTGGGGGCGGTATGGATCACCGCGTGACCCTTCAGGTCGAAGCGCGTCCGGCGCCCGCGGTCGAACATGTGGATCTGGGTGGCGTCGCGGATGCCGAACAGCGTGCCCTCCAGGGTCACGGTGTCGTTGACGCGCAGCGCGCGCGCCTGGGCCTCGGTGATCGGGCAGCTGAACTCGTGGTGGGCCACGCCTACGGCTTCCCGCCCAGCAGCGCGCCCTTGAGGTCCTCCTGCACCGGGCGTTCGCCCAGCCAGATCCGCAGCAGCGCGCGGTAGAAATCCTCGCCCGGGATCGCCGCGCCCGCCGGCTTGCCCTCCACCGTGACGCGGGTGCCCGCGGCGGGCTGCCAGTCGAGCGTGATGCGCATGCCCTTCTTCGCTTCCTTCATCTCGGCCATGATCGCGGCGAGTTGCTTGGCGCGCGGCTCGAGCGCCTTCATCTCGGCTTCGCCGTGGTTGTCCTTCATGCCGTCCATCAGCGCGTCGGTGAACTGCCCCGCATCGACGTCGCGCAGCATGTGGATCGCGACGCGCTTCGGGCCGCCGGCGTCGATGAGTTCGGCCGCGGCGGTCTTCTTCTCCGGCACGTACAGGCCGATGACGTAGACCTGGAAGAACGCGCGCTTGCGCAGGCCGGCGCCGTTCAGGACCAAGGCGCCCTCGGCATCGGCGAGCTTGACGCCCGCGACTTCCGCGGCCTGCGCCGGGGCCGCGAGCAGCAGCGCCAGCAACGCAACCAGCCTAATAGCCATACTCGACCCCCTTGGGCCCGAAGGTGGCGCGCGCCCGGCGCGCCGAGTGGCACTGCATGTTCACCGCCACCGGATTCATCGTGATATGGGTGGCCGCCGTCTCGACATGCACCGCGAACGCGGTGGAGTCCCCGCCCAGGCCCTGCGGCCCCACGCCCAGCAGGTTCACCGCCTTGGTCAGCGCTTCCTCCAGCTTCGCGCCCTCCGGATCCTCGCAGCGCGTGCCGAGCGCCCGCGTCGCCGCAGCCTTGGCGAGGTGCACGCACAGGTCCGAGGTGCCGCCGACGCCGACGCCGACAATGGTCGGCGGGCAGGTCTTGCCGCCCGCCTCCAGCACGCAGTCGACGACGAAGGTCTTGATCGCGTCCACCCCTTCGGCGGGAATCGCCATCTTCAGCCAGGAATTGTTCTCCGAACCCGAGCCCTTGGGGACCATCTCGATTTCGAGCGCCTCGGGCCGGTCGGAAAAATCGATGTTGATCACCGGCACGCCGCGCCCTGTGGAATCCTGGTCGTTGGCGCGCGTGGTCGGATGCACCACCGAGGAGCGGAACGGATGTTCGCGCGTCGAGCGCGCGCAGCCGCGCCGGATCGCCTCCTTCAGGCCCCAGCCGTCCACCTCCACGCCGCGGCCGATGCGCACGTTGTAGATCGGGATGCCGGTGTCCTGGCACAGCAGGTTCGCGGTGTCCTCGGCCACCCTGATGTTGCGCACCATGGTGCCCAGCATGCGCTTCGCGCCGGCGTCGGTCTCGCCGGCGGCGAGGCGGTCCAGCCCCTGCTTGACGTCGGGCGGCAGCAGCTTGAGCGCCCGGATGTACAACTCCCGGGCGGCTTCCTCGACCTGCTGCAGTTCGACCTTCACTTCACCTGGATCTTGCGGGCGCCGACCACGCTCTTCCACAGCTCGGTCTCGGCCTTCATCGCGCGGCCCATCTCCTCGGGCGTGTTGCCCACCGGCGCCAGGCCCTGGGCGAAGAGCTTTTCCTTCAGGCCCGGGTCCTCGAGCGCCTTCTTCGTGTCCAGGTAGACCTTCTGGATGATCGCATTCGGGGTGCCGGTCGGCGCCACGATGCCGAACCAGCCGGCGTTCTCGAAGCCCGGCACGGTGTGCGCGATCGGCGGCACGCCCGGCAACTGGGGCGCTTCGACAAGGCTGGTGACGCCGAGGGCGCGCAGGCGTCCGCCCTTGATGTGCCCGATCGCCGCGGCGACATTGGCGAGGAAGAAGTGGGTGTCGCCGCCGATGAGCCCGGTGATCCCCGGGCCTTCGCCCTTGTAGGGCACGGCGATGGCATCCAGCTTCGCCTGGTGGACGAAGTTCTCGGCCGCGAGGTGGGTCTGCGAGCCGATGCCGGCATGGCCGAAGGTGAGCTTGCCCGGGTTGAGCTTGCCCGACTCGATCAGGGAGCGCATCGTCTGGTAGGGCGAGTTCGCCGGCACCACAAGCACTTGCGGTCCCGAAACGACGTTCGTGACCGGCACGAAATCCTTCTCCGGGTTGTAGTTCATCTTGGCGTAGATGTGCTGGTTGGCCGTGACCACCGAGCCCGAGGGGAAGAACAGCGTGTAGCCGTCCGGGGTCGCGCGCGCGGCTTCCGCCGCGCC
>JALHLN010000317.1 GCA_022844545.1 Burkholderiales bacterium
CGGCAAGCCAGGGCGTCGTGGCCGGAATGCCTTCCGGATCTAGTACATCTTTGCCGGCAGCATCTGGCTGCGCAGGCGCTTGTGGTGGCGCTTCACCGCGGCGGCCAGCTTGCGCTTCCTCTCGGTGGTGGGCTTCTCGTAGTACTCGCGGGCGCGCAGCTCGGTGAGCAGCCCGGTCTTCTCCACGGTGCGCTTGAAGCGGCGCATGGCCACTTCAAAGGGTTCGTTTTCCTTGACGCGTACGGTCGGCATGCTTTGCGATTCCTGTGTGCTGGTGGGGCGGAAAGACTTGAATTATATCCGGATTCCGGCCTTCCCCGCTACACTCCCGGCCCATGCTGATCCTGGGCATCGAATCCTCCTGCGACGAGACCGGCCTGGCCTTGTATGACGCCACGGCAGGGAAGCTGCTCGCCCATGCGATCCACTCCCAGGTGGCGATGCACGAGGCCTACGGCGGCGTCGTTCCCGAACTGGCATCACGGGACCACATCCGCAGGCTGGTGCCGCTGGCCCGGGGCGTGCTCGGCCAGGCCGGCCGGCGTGTCGAAGAGCTCGGTGCCATCGCCTACACCCAGGGGCCTGGATTGGCCGGCGCACTCCTGGCCGGCGCCGCCTTCGCCCACGGCCTCGCCTTTGCGCTGGGCGTGCCGGCGATCGGCGTCCACCACATGGAGGGCCACCTGCTGTCGCCGATGCTCTCGGCGCGTCCACCGAAGTTTCCCTTCATCGCGTTGCTCGTGTCAGGCGGTCATACCCAATTGATGAAGGTGACCGCCGCCGGAAGCTACGAACTGCTGGGCGAAACCCTGGACGACGCCGCGGGCGAAGCCTTCGACAAGACCGCGAAGCTCCTCGGCCTGGGCTACCCGGGCGGACCGGCAGTGTCGAAACTCGCCGAATCCGGCGTGCCGGGCCGCCACAAGCTGCCGCGGCCGATGATCAACAGCGACGACCTCGACTTCAGCTTCTCAGGCTTGAAGACCGCAGTCCTGACGCTGGTGCGCGGCAGGGAACCGGACCCGCAGTTCCATGCCGACGTGGCGCGCGCGTTCGTGGATGCCGCGGTGGAAGTGCTGGTGGCGAAGTGCGTAAAGGCGCTGAAGAAGACCGGGATGAAGAGCCTGGTCGTTGCCGGCGGAGTCGGTGCCAACAAGCAATTGCGCGCCGCGCTGGGCACTGCGGCCGCAGAAAAGGGTTTCGAGGTCTTCTACCCCGAACCCGAGCTCTGCACCGATAACGGGGCCATGATCGCCTGTGCAGCAGCCCTATCGCTGCACAGGCGAAACCTTGCGCCCACTACCGGCGCCAACACCGGCTTCTCCGTCCACCCCCGCTGGAACCTCGAAGAGATTACTTAGAACCACCTTCCCGAAGACGCCGAGCCGCATAGGCCTCCAGATGCGTCGCCGCCACCTCCAGCATCGGCGTGGCGACTCCGTGTTTTCTCGCCAGCGCCAGCAGCGCGCCCAGGATGTGCTCGCCTTCGGTGGCACCGCCCGATTCCACGTCGCGCATCATGGAGGCGGTGAAGCTCGAGCCCTTCTGCGTCAGGATGCCGCGGTAGTTGGCCAGCGCCGCCTCGCCGGTCGGGAATCCCGCGGCGCGCGCCACGGCGGCGTTCTCCGCCAGCAGCGCGAGCACCAGCTTCTCGCCCGCGCCGGTGGCGATGTAGTCGCCCACCGGCGCGCGCATCAGGCAGGTCATGCCCGCGAGGCTCGCCAGCAGCACCCACTTGTCCCACATCGCCTGCTCGATGTCCTCGAGCGGCTTCCAGTCGAACTTCACCCCGGCGAGCGCTGCGGACAGCGCGTCGCAGCCGGCCTTCTGCGCGGCGGCGCGCGGCCCGAAGACGATGCGGTGCGTATCGTTCAGGTGGCGCACCTCGCCATCGGGCGCGAGCGTCGCACCGATGTAGGCCACCCCGCCCATCACCTTGTCGCGCCCGAAGCGCTCGTCCAGTACCTGCAGGTGCGCCATGCCGTTCAGGAAAGGCAGCACCACTGCCTTGCCGCCCATCGCCGGAGCGATGGCGTCCATCGCGCTCTCCAGGTCGTAGGCCTTCGCGGTGAACATGACGACGTCGTATCCCGGCTTCACCGCATCCTGCGTCACGCATTTCACCTTCAGCGCGGCGTTGCCATACGGGCTCGCGATGCGCAAACCGTCCTTTGCCAGCGCCGCCGCGCGCTTGGGCCTGAGCAGGAAGGTAACGTCCGCACCCGCCTCGACCATCCGCCCGCCGAAGTAGCCGCCCACGCCGCCCGCGCCCAGCACCAGTGTCTTCATGTCTTCCCTTGTCCCAGCCTGCTCTCTTCGCCGCGCAGGATGCGGCCGATGTTCTCGTGGTGGCGCCAGATGAGCAGGATCGCGATCGCGGCGACCGCCGGCACCACCGGGCGCGCGCCGAACAGCCAGAAGGCCCAGAACGGCGCGAACAGCGCCGCGGTGATCGAGGCCAGCGAAACCATGCGGAAGAACAGAACCATGACGCCGAAACTCGCGAGCACGCCCAGGCCCAGCCACGGATCAATCGCCAGCAGCACGCCCGCCGCCGTGGCGACGCCCTTGCCGCCCCTGAAGCCGTGAAAGGCGGGATACAGGTGCCCCAGGAATGCCATCGCGCCCGCGATCGGCGCCTCGGCGCCGGACACTGCCGACGACCCGGTCCACAGCGTCGCCAGCCAGACCGCCAGCGCGCCCTTGCCGGTGTCGCCCAGCAGCGTGAGCGCCGCAGCCAGCTTGCTGCCCGAGCGCAGCACGTTGGTCGCGCCCGGGTTCTTCGAGCCGTAGCCGCGCGGATCGGGCAGGCCCATCAGCTTGCTGACGAACACGGCGAACGAAATCGAGCCCAGGCAGTACGCGGCGAGCGCAATCAGTGCGGTTTCCATCGGGTCCCGATTCTATAATCTCCCGCCATGGACGCCATCCTGTTTCGCGACCTGCGC
>JALHLN010000318.1 GCA_022844545.1 Burkholderiales bacterium
CGGCGGCCGCATGGCCGTTTCCAACCGGATCCCGGCCGTAACCGGGAACCGATCGGGAACGTGGCGGGGGGCGCAAGCCCCTCGCCAGGGCCCTAGAAGCTCTCCGGACCGGCTGGGTCGTTCGGCTCAGACCTGAAAGATCCGGGCCGGTCCGAGAGGCTTCCTGCTGACATCATTTTAACCTGCCGGGTGGACGCCCGGATACCCAAAACCCCTTACAAAACAATGCTGCCTCCACGCAACATGGGCTGCCCACGACCAGGGGAAGTGATTGACCTAGAACGAACTTTCCGGCTATGATCCAACCTGCTGCGCCGCAACAAATCCGCTCGGACCACAAGGTTCGTGGATGCGTGACTGAACGGGCAACCAATGCCCGGGTGGTACGTCCAAGGTCAGGGGCCTTCGCCCCGGCCGGTTTCGCCAATCCCCCTCCGAGAACCCCTGCATCCGCCACAGGGCGCTGGGCTCCGGGTTGGGTGTGGCGCGGGACGGCGCAATTGGCAAGGAGGCACGACATGAACGCTAGCAACCAATCGACGATCCGCCTGCCGGCGCTGGAGACTGCGATGCGGCTGCTGTCCGCCGCGCACACGCTGCTCGCGCTGTTCGGCCTGGCGGTGGCAGTGGCGCTGGTGTTTGCCGCCACGCTGCCCGAGACCCGGGAAGCCATGCTACGCCAGCTGGGCACCCTCGCCGCAGCCTGGGAGGAGCAGGCGGGCAACGTCAGCGCCGGGACCATCCAGGAGGTTAGGAGCGAGGCGAGCCAGGCACACGAGCAGCGGGCTGTGACCGAGTTCATCGCCAAGCGCTACCGGGTCGCCGAGGACGCCATCTCCGGCTTCGTCGCCTCGGCCTACCGCGCCGGCGGCCAGTTCAAAGTGGATCCGCTGCTGATCCTGGCGGTGATGGCGATAGAGTCGCGCTACAACCCGGTCGCCGAAAGCAACATGGGCGCCAAGGGACTGATGCAGGTGATCCCGAAGTTCCACCAGGACAAGCTGCTCGAGCACGGCGGCGAGCCGGCGTTGCTCGACCCCGAGGTCAACATCCAGGTCGGCGCGCAGATCCTGCGCGAGTACCTCGGACGCGTTGGCGAGATCGAGACCGCGCTGCAGATGTACGCCGGCGCCTTCGACATCCCGAACTACCCTTATGCCGGCAAGGTGCTCGCGGAGCGCGCGCGCCTCGAGCAGGCCGTGCGCGTCAGACGCTCCGCATAGTACCGGCAGTCCCGACGCGGAACCGGAGCAGCCGCTCGGCGGCCTCCTCCAGGTCCGCCATGGCGCGGGTGTAGGCGAAGCGCACGCAGCCCCCGGTGCCGTTGGCGCCGAAGTCCATGCCAGGCGTCGCCGCGATGCCTTCCTGCTCCAGCAGCTCCAGCGCATAGCGCCGGCCGTCGCCCGACGGGCAGCCGGCGTAGGCGTAGAACGCGCCCGTCGGCTCCGCCGGCACCGTCAGCCCGGCGCGCGCCAGAGCCGGCAGCAGGAAATCCCGCCGCCGCGCGAACTCGGCCCGGCGCGCCTCGAGCACCGCGAGCGTCTCCGGCTCGAACGCGGCCAGCGCCGCGTGCTGCGCCAGCGCCGGCGCGCAGATGAACAGGTGCTGGGCGAGCTTCTCGAACTCGCGCACGCGGTGCCGCGGCAGCACCGCCCAGCCCAGCCGCCAGCCGGTCATGCAGAAGTACTTGGAAAAGCTGTTGATGATCACGGCCTCGCCCGGCAGGCCGAGCGCGGTGGACCGCGCCTGGCCGTAGACCAGGCCCTGGTAGATCTCGTCCACCAGCAGCACGCCGCCGCGCTCCGCGATGAACCCGGCGATGCGCGCCAGTTCCCCCGGCGCGATCACGGTGCCGGTCGGGTTGGCGGGCGAGCCCAGCAGCAGCCCGCGCGTGCGGGGCCCCCAGACTTCCCGCACCATTTCGAGCGTCGGCTGCCAGTTCGTCGCGGGTGAAACCTCGAGCGCGCGCGCGCGGCCCTCGAAGGCGCGCACCATGTGGCGATAGCCCGGATAGCCCGGGTCCGGCACCAGCACCTCGTCGCCCTGGTCGACGTACAGCGCCAGGGACAGCAGCAGCGCTCCGGAGGCGCCCGCAGTCACGGCGACGCGCGCCGGCTCCAGGGCGATGCCGTACTCGGCGGCGTAGTGCATGGCGATCGCCTCGCGCAGCGGCGCCAGGCCCAGCGCCGCGGTGTAGGCGCTGCGGCCGTCGCGCAACGCCCGGATCGCCGCCTCCACCACCGCCTCGGGGGCGGTGAAATCCGGCTCTCCGATCTCCATGTGGATGACGCGCCGGCCCGCGGCCTCCAGCGCCTGGGCGCGCGCAAGCACGTCCATGACCGCGAAGGGCTGGATCTCGGCGACGCGCCGGGCGGCGCGCCGCAATTGTCCTTCGCTGCGGCCGGCGGTCGGGGGCATGGTCTGCGGGGGGAAGCGCGATTATACGGATATAATTTTTGCCCGATGCCCGGCAGTGCCCAAGAGGAATCCCGGTGGACGAGGAGTTGAGGAGGAATGCCCTCGAGTATCACCGCCTGCCGCGCCCCGGCAAGGTCGCGATCCTCGCCACCAAGCAGCTAACCAACCAGCGCGACCTCGCGCTCGCCTACTCGCCCGGCGTCGCCGCCGCCTGCGAGGAGATCCGGCGCGACCCGGGCGAGGCGGTCAACCTCACCTCGCGCGCCAACCTGATCGCGGTGATCACCAACGGCACCGCGGTGCTTGGCCTGGGTGCGATCGGGCCGCTCGCCGCCAAGCCGGTGATGGAGGGCAAGGCGGTCCTGTTCAAGAAGTTCGCCGGCATCGACTGCTTCGACATCGAGATCGACGAGCGCGACCCGGACCGGCTGGTGGACATCATCGCCGCGCTGGAGCCCACCTTCGGCGGCATCAACCTGGAGGACATCAAGGCGCCGGA
>JALHLN010000319.1 GCA_022844545.1 Burkholderiales bacterium
GGCATCGACTGCTTCGACATCGAGATCGACGAGCGCGACCCGGACCGGCTGGTGGACATCATCGCCGCGCTGGAGCCCACCTTCGGCGGCATCAACCTGGAGGACATCAAGGCGCCGGAATGCTTCATCGTCGAGCGCAAGCTGCGCGCGCGGATGAAGATCCCGGTGTTCCACGACGACCAGCACGGCACCGCGATCATCGTCGGCGCCGCGTTCCTCAACGGACTGAAGGTGGTGGACAAGGCGCTCGACCGGGTGAAGCTGGTGGTCTCCGGCGCCGGCGCCGCGGCGCTCGCCTGCCTGGAGCTGCTGGTGAAGATGGGGCTGCCGCGCCAGAACATCGTCGTCACCGATATCGAGGGCGTGGTGTGGAAGGGCCGCAAGACGCTGATGGACCCGGACAAGGAGAAGTTCGCGGTCGAAACCGCCGCGCGCACGCTCGACGAGGTCATCGGCGGCGCCGACGTGTTCCTCGGCCTGTCGGCGGGCGGCGTGCTAAAGCCCGCGATGCTGAAGAAGATGGCCTCGCGGCCACTGATCCTCGCCCTTGCCAACCCGGAGCCGGAGATCCTGCCCGAGCTGGCGCGGGAGGCGCGCCCGGACTGCATCGTCGCCACCGGCCGCGGCGATTACCCGAACCAGGTCAACAACGTCCTCTGCTTCCCGTTCATCTTCCGCGGCGCGCTCGACGTCGGCGCGACCACCATCACCACCGAAATGGAGCTCGCGGCGGTGCAGGCGATCGCCGAGCTGGCGCAGGCCGAGGCTTCCGACGTGGTGGCGCTCGCCTACGGCGGCCAGGACCTCAAGTTCGGCCCCGAGTACCTGATCCCGCGGCCGTTCGACCCGCGCCTGATCTCCTGCATCGCGCCCGCGGTGGCCAGGGCGGCGATGGATTCGGGCGTGGCGACGCGGCCGCTGGCCGACCTGGAGGCCTACCGCGCCTCGCTCACCCAGTTCGTCTACCACTCCGGCCTGATCATGAAGCCGCTGTTCTCGGCGGCCAAGGCGGCGCCACGGCGCATGGTGTACGCCGAGGGCGAGGACGAGCGCGTGCTGCGCGCGGTGCAGATCGTTTGCGACGAGGGGCTGGGCAAGCCGATCCTGGTCGGCCGGCCGCAGGTGGTGGAGCAGCGGATCGAGCGCCTCGGCCTGCGCATCCGAGCCGGGCGCGAGGTCGAACTGGTGAACCCGGAGAGCGACCCCCGCTACCGCGACTACTGGCAGACCTATCACCGCCTGACCGAGCGCAAGGGTGTTTCCCCGGAATACGCGCGCGTGGAGATGCGCCGGCGCAACACCCTGATCGGCTCGATGCTGATGGCCAAGGGCGAGGCCGACGGCATGCTCTGCGGCACCTTCGGCACCCACGCCCTGCACCTGCACTACATCGACCAGGTGATCGGCCTCAGGCCCGGCGCGCGGCACTACGCGGCCATGAACGCGCTCATCCTGGATGGCCGCACGGTGTTCATCTGCGACACCTATGTCACCCAGGACCCGGACGCCGAGCACATCGCCGAGATGACCATCCTTGCAGCTGAGGAGATCCGCCGCTTCGGCATCGTACCCAAGGTTGCGCTGCTGTCGGCCTCGAATTTCGGCTCCATCGAGGACCTGCCCTCGGCGAGCAAGATGCGGCAGGCGTTGCGGCTGGTCAACGAGCGCGCCCCGGAGCTGGAGGTCGAGGGCGAGATGCACGGTGATGCCGCGCTGTCGGACGAGATCCGCCACAAGGTGTTCCCGCATTCGCGCCTCAAGGGCGAGGCCAACCTGCTGGTGATGCCGACGCTGGACGCGGCCAACATCTCCTTCAACCTGCTCAAGATCGCCTCGGCCGAGAACGTCACCATCGGCCCGATCCTGCTCGGCGCCGCGCGCCCGGTGCACATTCTCACGCCCTCGGCCACGGTACGGCGCATCGTCAACATGACCGCGCTCACGGTGGCCGACGCCAACGCGCCGCGCGGGCAGGAGCAATCGCTGTTCTGATGAAGCCGCGGGCCGGACTGGTTCTGACCGGTGGCGGGGCGCGGGCCGCGTTCCAGGTTGGCGTGTTGAAGGCCGTGCGCGACATCCTGGGCAGCCCGGCGAAGAACCCGTTCCCGATCCTGTGCGGCACCTCCGCCGGCGCCATCAACACCACCACCCTGGCGGTGTTCGCGGACCATTTCTCCCGCGGCGTGGGCAACCTCCTGGAAGTCTGGGAGAACATGCACTGCCACCACGTCTACCGCACCGATACCGCGAACATCGTGCGCAGCGGCGCGCGCTGGCTGGGGGCGATGATGCTGCTGTCGCGCCACAACCCGGTTTCGCTGCTGGACAATGCGCCGCTGCGCGAGATGCTGGAGCGCACGCTCGATTTCGACCGCATCCAGCAGCACATCGATTCGGGCGCGCTGTATGCCGCCAGCGTCACCGCCTCGGGCTACACCACCGGCCAGAGCGTGTCGTTCTTCCAGGGCGGCTCGGGGCTGGAAGGCTGGGAGCGCAACCAGCGGATCGGCGCCGCGGTGAGCCTGAAGCTGGACTACCTGCTCGCTTCCTCGGCGCTGCCGTTCATCTTCCCGGCGGTCAAGGTGCACCGCGAGTATTTCGGCGACGGCTCGGTGCGCCAGATCGCGCCCATCAGCCCGGCGCTGCACCTGGGCGCCGACCGCGTGCTGGTGGTGGGCACCGGGCGCCAGAGCCCGGACCAGGCGCGCGCGCGCTCGAACATCTACCCGTCGCTGGCGCAGATCGCGGGCCACGCGCTCAACTCCATCTTCCTCGACGGCCTGTCGGTGGACATCGAGCGCCTGGAGCGCATCAACCGCACCGTCAGCCTGGTGCCGGCGGACAAGCTCGCCGCCGCCGGGGTGTCGCTGCGGCCGGTGAAAATCCTGTTCATCACGCCCTCGCAGCCGAT
>JALHLN010000320.1 GCA_022844545.1 Burkholderiales bacterium
CGCCGCCCGCGTGCGCGAGCGCACAGGCGGCGAGCGCGTTGGAAACGTTGTGGCGGCCGTGCAGCGGCAGCTCGTCGGCGGCTAGGATGCGCTCGGCGCCGCGCGCGAGCCATTCGCGCCCCTCGCCGGCGACCAGGCCGTAGTCCTCCGGCATAGGGGGCGCATCCATGCCGAAGGTCGCCTGCGGCCTGCCGTCCCGCAGCATCGCCATCGAGGCCGAGTCGCAGCGGTTGAGCACCTGCAGGCCGCCGCCCTGGAACACGCGCGCCTTGGCCGCGGCATAGTCCGCCAGGCCCGCGTAGCGGTCCAGGTGATCCTCGGTCAGGTTCAGCATCGCGGCCGCATCGGGCGCGAGCGACCACGTGGTCTCGAGCTGGTAGCTGGAGAGCTCGAGCAACCACGCGGCGGGCGGCTTGTTGCCGCGCCTGAGCAGCGCCTCGAGCGCCGCCGGGCCGATGTTGCCCGCGACCTCGCAGTCCACGCCCGCGGCGCGCAGCAGGTGCCCGGCCAGCGCGGAGACGGTGGTCTTGCCGTTGGTGCCGGTGACCGCGAGGACGCGCGAGCCGGATTGCGCGCGCACATGCCAGGCGAAGAGCTCGATGTCGCCCAGCACCGGGATGCCCCGCGCCAGCGCCTCGGATACCACCGGCTCGGACAGGGCGAGGCCCGGGCTCTTGCACACCAGGTCCACCCCCGCGAGGAGCGAGGCGTCGAGGCGGCCCGCGACCGTCTCGCAGCCAGCGAGATCGCCGATGCGCGGCGGGGCCTTGCGCGAATCCGCCACGCGCACCCGGCCGCCCTGCGCCCTCACCCAGTTCGCCGCCGACAGGCCGCTGTCGCCCATGCCGAGGACCAGCACCCGGGCGCCGGCGAGCGGGACCGCCTTTGGCGCGGGCAGCATGCTGAAGTGGGGCTGGCGCATGTCCATGGTCACCGCAGCTTCAGCGTCGACAGGCCGAACAGCACCAGCATCATGGTGATGATCCAGAAGCGCACCACCACCTGCGATTCCTTCCAGCCCTCCAGCTCGTAATGGTGGTGCAGCGGCGCCATGCGAAAGATGCGCTTGCCGCCGGACAACTTGAAATAGATCACCTGGATCATCACCGACAGGGTCTCGGCGACGAACACCCCGCCCATGATGAACAGCACGATCTCCTGGCGCACGATCACCGCGATCGTCCCCAGCGCGGCGCCGAGGGCCAACGCGCCGACGTCGCCCATGAACACCTCCGCCGGGTAGGCGTTGAACCACAGAAAGCCCAGGCCCGCGCCCACCAGCGCGCCGCAGAACACCGCCAGTTCCCCGGCGCCGGCGATGTAGGGCAGGCCCAGGTACTTGGAGAACACCGCGTGGCCGGCGACGTAGGCGAAGATTCCCAGCGCCCCGCCCACCATCACCGTGGGCATGATGGCGAGGCCGTCCAGGCCGTCGGTCAGGTTCACCGCGTTGGAGGTGCCGACGATGACGAAGTAGGTCAGCACGATGAAGCCCACGGTGCCCAGCGGATAGGCGATGTGCTTGAAGAACGGCACGATCAGCTCGTTCAGCGCCGGCGTGCTCGTCGCCAGGCTGCCCAGGTACACCGCCGCGGCGACACCGAACACCGATTGCCAGAAGATCTTCGCCTTCGCCGACAGGCCCTTGGGGTTGCGGTGCACCACCTTGCGGTAGTCGTCGATCCAGCCGATGGTGCCGAAGGCCACCGTCACCAGCAGCACCACCCAGACGAAGCGGTTGGACAGGTCGCTCCAGGCGAGCGTGGTGATCGCGATCGACATCAGGATCAGCGCCCCGCCCATGGTCGGCGTGCCCGCCTTGGTGAGGTGCGATCTCGGGCCGTCGTCGCGCACCGACTGGCCGATCTTGTAGGCCGTGAGCTTGCGGATGACGAAGGGCCCCAGGATCAGCGAGATCGCGAGCGCCGTGAGGCAGGCGAACACCGCGCGCAGCGTGATGTACTGGAACACGTTGAAGGCGCGGATGTCGCGCGCGAGCCATTCGGTGAGTTCGAGCAACACTAGTGGCCTCCTGCCTTCTCGCCCGTCAAGGCGGAAACGACCCGCTCCATCCGCATGAAGCGCGAACCCTTCACCAGCAGCGACTTCGCGCCCGCGGCCTGCGCCGCGAGGTCCTCGACCTTCTCCACATGGCTCGCGCCCTTGCCGAAGGCCTGCACCGCCTCGCGCGTCGCGTCCCCGGTGCCCAGCAGCCGCGAGATCCCCATCTGCCTTGCGTACGCGCCCACCTCGCGGTGGTACGCCGGCCCGGAATCGCCCACCTCGCCCATGTCGCCCAGGATCAGCAGCGTCGGCCCCGGCAGCTGCGCCAGCACGTCGATCGCCGCGCGCACCGAATCGGGATTGGCGTTGTAGCTGTCGTCGATCAGGGTGGCGCCCGACTTCAGGACCTTCACCTGGTGACGGCCCGTATACGGGCGAAACGCCGAAAGACCTTCTCCGATCGCCGCCGGTGAAGTTCCGGCGGCGAAACCACAAGCCGCCGCCGCGAGCGCATTCCGAACGTTGTGCAGGCCCGGAATCGCGATCGTGGCCGTCGCCTCACCTGCGGGTGTGCGAACCACGATGTCGCTGGAAAGTGGACCAAGCGAATACGTCGCCGTGACATCAGCCCCGCCTTCGACTTTGAATTCCACGGTCCGCCGCGCGCCTTTTGCGCGGCGGAAAATCGGCGCCTGTTCGTCATCCGCGTTGATCACGGCAATCCCGGTGGCAGGCAGCGATTCGAAGACACTGGCATTCTCGAAAGCCGCCGCCTCCACCGTCTTCATGAACTCCTGGTGCTCGCGCTGCGCATTGGTCACCACCGCGATGGTCGGCTTCGCGATCGCCGCGAGATATGCGATCTCCCCGGGATGGTTCATCCCCAGCTCGATCGC
>JALHLN010000321.1 GCA_022844545.1 Burkholderiales bacterium
AGCTTGTAGCCAGCGCGAATGACGCGCGCGAGGCCCGGCTCCTCCATCCCCATGTCGGCGAGGAACATCTTCTTGTCCTCGTCGGACATGTCGGCGATCTGGGATTCCATGGCGGCGCAGATGGCCACCACCGGCGCACCCTCTTTTTTCGCGTGGGCCTCGACCGCGGCGAGGAGCGGGTTGTCCGTGAAGCCGTTCTCGGCCACGTTGGCGACGTACATGGTCGGCTTCATGGTGAGCAGGAACAGGGGCTTGAGGACGAACAGTTCTTCCTTGGACCAGTCCAGCGACCGCACCGGCTTGCCCTGGTCGAGCGCCTTTTCCGCCTTCTCCAGCACCGCGACCAGGCGCACCGCATCCTTGTCGCCGGCCACCTTGGCGACCTTCGAGTGCTTCGACAGGTGCTTGCCGACCGCGGCGAGGTCCGCCAGCGCGAGCTCGGTGTTGATGACCTCGATGTCCGAGACCGGGTCCACCTTGCCGGCGACGTGGATCACGTTCGGATCCTCGAAGCAGCGCACGACGTGGACGATGGCATCGGTCTCGCGGATGTTGGCGAGGAACTGGTTGCCCAGGCCCTCGCCCTTGGAGGCGCCGGCCACCAGTCCTGCGATGTCGACGAACTCAACGGCGGCAGGGATGGTCTTCTGCGGCTTCTCGATCGCGACCAGGCCCGCCAGGCGCGGGTCAGGGACCTCGACGATGCCGACGTTGGGCTCGATGGTGCAGAACGGATAGTTCTCCGCCGCGATACCGGACTTGGTCAGGGCATTGAACAGGGTGGACTTGCCCACGTTCGGCAGGCCCACGATCCCGCAGCGCAGGCTCATTTCTTCTTGCCGAAAAGAGAGCCGAACAGGCCCTTTTTCTCTTCCGCGGGCTTCGGCTCCGGCCTCGTCTCGGGCTTCGGTTCCGGTTTCGGCTCCGGCTTCGCTTCGGCCTTCGGCGCCGGCTTCGGTTCGGGCTTGGGCTCCGCCTTCGGCGGCGCCTTGGGCTTCGGATCGGTATGGAGCTTCAGCATCGCCGCCTGCATCTCGCCGGCGAGCATCTGCGGCATCACCTCCAGCGCGCGGCCGATGGCCTCGTCGATCGATGCGCGCTCCTCCTGCACCGGCTTGCCGAGCACGTAGTCAGCCACCGCGCCCTTGGCACCGGGATGGCCGACCCCCAGGCGCAGGCGCCAGTAGTCGTGCGTGGCGATGCGCTGGGAGATGTCCCTGAGCCCGTTGTGCCCGGCGATGCCGCCGCCCTGCTTCAGGCGCGCGACGCCCGGCGGGAACTCGATCTCGTCGTGCACCACCAGGATCTCGGCGGCCGGGATCTTGAAGAACCCGGCCAGCATCTGTACCGGCCGGCCGCTTCCATTCATGAAGCTCTGCGGCAGCATGAGCCACGGGCCGGACTGCCCCAGGCGCCCCACCAGCGCCTGGAACTTGCCGTCCTTGCGCAGGCTGGCGCCGTGCTGCAGCGCGAGCCGCTCCACGAGCCAGAACCCCGCGTTGTGGCGGGTGCGCTCGTAGTCCTTGCCCGGATTGCCCAGGCCGACGATGAGGCGGATGGCAGCCAGTTACTTCTTCTCTTTCTTGTCGGCTGCCTTCTCCGCAGGCTTGCCGCCCTTGGCATCGCCGGCGCCTTCGGCCGCCTTCTCCGGCGCCGCCTGCTCGGTGGTCGGGACATCCGCGGCTGCCGGAACTTCGGCGGCGGCGACTTCCTCCTCGACGATCAGCGCCGGCACGATCATGGTCGCAACCACCGGGTTCGCGCCCCGGTGCACCGCGGCCTCGACGCCCTTGGGCATCTTGAGGTCGCTGACGTGCACCGAGTCGCCCACCGAGAGCGCGCCCAGGTCGACCTCGATGAACTCCGGCAGGTCGTCCGGGAAGCAGGTGACGTCGAGCTCGTTGAGCACGTGGTTGGCCACCGCGCCCATGGTCTTCACCGCCGGGGAGATCTCGGCGTTGACGAAGTGCAGCGGCACCTTCATGTGGATCTTCTTGTCGCCGGTGACGCGCTGGAAGTCGATGTGCTGCACGCGGCCCTTGTACGGGTGCATGTTGAACGCGCGCAGCAGCACCTTCTCCTTGGCGCCGTCGACCTCCAGGCTGAGGATGGAGGCGTGGAAGGCCTCCAGCGACAGCTTGTGCAGCAGATCCTTGTGGTCGAGCTCGATGTTGATCGGCCCGCCGTTGCCGCCGTAGACGATGCCGGGCACCTTGCCGGCGTTGCGCAGACGGCGGCTCGCACCCGTTCCCTGCGTCGTGCGCTTTTGCGCGCTGATTTCGATTTTCATCGCATGCTCCTTGGGTTCCGCCGGTTCCGCGACCAGACCCCGGCGGGTTGAGAAAACTGCTCCTGTGCCGTCCTTGCCGTGCTACTCGGTGAACAACGAGCTCACCGAGTCCTCCGTCGAAATCCTGAGGATCGTCTCCGCCAGCAACCCGGCCACCGACAGCTGCCGGATCTTGCCGCAGGCGCGCGCCTCCTCGCTGAGCGGGATGGTATCGGTCACCACCAGTTCGTCCATGTCCGAGGCCGCGATGCGCACCACCGCGCCCCCGGACAACACCGGGTGGGTGCAATAGGCCACCACCTTGATGGCGCCCTCCTTCTTCAGCACTTCCGCCGCCTTGCACAGCGTGCCGGCGGTGTCCACCATGTCGTCCATGATCACGCAGGTACGGCCCTGCACTTCGCCGATCACGTTCATCACCTCGGAGACGTTGGCGCGCGGCCGGCGCTTGTCGATGATCGCGAGGTCCGAGTCCAGGCGCTTGGCGAGCGCGCGAGCCCGCACCACGCCGCCGACGTCGGGCGAGACCACGATCAGGTCGTCGTA
>JALHLN010000322.1:0-777 GCA_022844545.1 Burkholderiales bacterium
AAGTCCGCGGTGACGCGCTGGCTGTCGCGCCGCCTGCGGGACCGTGGCCTGCGCTGCGCGGTGCTGCGCCATCCGATGCCCTACGGCGACCTCGAGGCGCAGGCGGTGCAGCGCTTCGGAAGCCTGGCGGACCTGGACCGCGCAGGCTGCACGGTGGAGGAGCGCGAGGAGTACGAGCCGCACCTCGCCATCGGCAACGTCGTCTGGGCGGGCGTCGACTACGCGCGCATCGTCGACGAGGCGGCGCGCGAGGCGGACGTGATCCTGTGGGACGGCGGCAACAACGATTTTCCCTTCCTGCGCCCGGATTTGATGGTGGTGCTCGCCGACGCGCTGCGTCCGGCGCAGGTGGACACGCACCACCCGGGCGAGGCCTGCCTGCGCATGGCCGACGTGATCGTGCTGAGCAAGTGCGACTCCGCGCCGGCCGCCGCTGTCTCTGCACTTGCCGCGGCTTGCCGCGCGCTCAATCCGCGCGCCATCATCGTGCGCGGCGCGTTGCCGATCCGGCTCGACGACCCGGCGGCGGTAAAGGAACGGCGCGTGGCGGTGGTGGAGGACGGGCCGACGCTCACCCACGGCGGCATGGCGCATGGCGCGGGCTTCCTCGCCGCGACCCGCGCCGGCGCGCGCGAGATCGTGGATCCGCGTGCCGCGGCGGTGCCGGCGATCGCGGCGCTGTACGCGCAGTACCCGCACATCGGGCCGGTGCTGCCCGCGGTGGGCTACTCGGCGGCGCAGCTGGAGGCGTTGCGCCGGACGCTGAACACGATGGCG
>JALHLN010000322.1:787-2819 GCA_022844545.1 Burkholderiales bacterium
TTCGCGGCTGATCGCCCTGGACAAGCCGGTCGTGCGTGCACGCTACGAATTTGTGGAACTGGACCCGCCGGGGCTGTGGGTGCGGGTGGAGGCGCTGTTAGTATCAAAGGATGATTGAATCACGCGGAATTCCGTCCGGTCACGGTCGCGACTGGCGTGCGCTCGCGCGCAGCGCCATCATCCTTCTCGAGGGCGAGAAGGCGTTGCTGCGGCGGCTGGGCGTGGCGGGTCTCCAGCGTCCGGACTGAGCCGATGCACGCCCCGTTCGCGGAATTCGCGCTCCTGCTGATCCTCTCGGCGCTGGCGGGCGCCGTCGCCGTGCGCCTGCGCCAGCCGGTGCTGATCGCCTACATCGCGGTCGGCGTCCTCGCGGGTCCGGCCGCGTTCGGCCTGGTCACGGCCCACGACCAGATCCAGCTGCTGGCGCAGGTCGGCGTGTCGGTGCTGCTGTTCGTCGTCGGCCTCAAGCTCGACCTGCACCACGTGCGCCACATCGGCCCGGTGGCGCTCGCCACCGGCCTGGGGCAGCTCGGCTTCACCATCGTGATCGGCTTCGGCCTGATCCTCGCCATGGGCCGCAGCCCGATGGAGGCGCTGTACGTGGCCGTGGCGCTCACCTTCTCCAGCACCATCATCATCGTCAAGCTGCTCTCGGACAAGCGCGAGCTGGATTCGCTGCACGGGCGCATCGCGGTCGGGTTCCTGATCGTGCAGGACATCGCCGTGGTGCTGGCGATGGTGGCCATGAGCGCGCTGCGCGGTTCGGGCGACGCCGCGGTCTCCGAGGTGGCGCTGATGCTGGTGCTGCGGGTCGCCGCCGCCGCGGCGCTGCTCTTCCTGCTGATGCGGTACATCCTGCCGCCCCTGACGCGGGCGATGGCCGGCTCCCAGGAGTTGCTGCTGGTGTTCGCGATCGCATGGGGCACCGGCCTCGCCGCGCTGGGCGAGTGGGCCGGGTTCAGCAAGGAGGCGGGCGCCTTCCTCGCCGGGTTCTCGCTCGCCTCGACCAGCTATCGCGAGGCGATCGGCGCGCGGCTGACCGGGATCCGCGATTTCCTGCTGCTGTTCTTCTTCATCGACCTGGGCGCCCGGCTGGACTTTTCCATCCTCGGCGGCCAGCTCGGGCTGGCCGCGATCCTGTCGCTGTTCGTGCTGGTGGGCAACCCGCTGATCGTGATGGCCATCATGGGCTACATGGGCTACCGCAGGCGCACCGGCTTCCTCGCCGGGCTCACGGTGGCGCAGATCAGCGAGTTCTCCATCGTCTTCGTCGCCATGGGCATCACCCTGGGCCACGTCGGCGCCGAGGCGCTGGGGCTCACCACGCTGGTGGGCGTGATCACCATCACCCTGTCGACCTACATGATCCTGTACTCGCACCCGCTGTACGAGCGGCTCGCACCCTGGCTGGGCGTGTTCGAGCGGCGCCGGCCGCATCGCGAGCTGGCGGTGGAGCGCCAGCGCCGGCCCGACGCGCCGCCCGAGATCGTCATCTTCGGTCTCGGCCGCTATGGCGGGCGCCTGCTCGCCCGGCTGCGGGAGTCGGGCGTGAACGCGATCGGCGTCGACTTCGACCCGGAACTGGTGCGCAAGCTGCGGCGCGATGGGCTGCCGGTGCGGTTCGGCGACGGCGAGGATCCGGCGTTCCTCGACACGCTGCCGCTGGCCGAGGTGGCCTGGGTGGTCACCACGCTGCCGCAGTGGGAATCGAACCGCGCCTTCCTGCATGCCCTGAAGGAGGCCGGCTACGACGGCAAGGTCGCGGGCGTGGTGCGAGACGACGCCCATGGCGAGGCGCTGGCGCGGCTCGGCGTGGCGCGGGTGCTCAATCCGTTCAACGACGCCGCCGACCACGCGGCGCGCGCGTTCGCCGAGGAACTCGGGCCGCATTGAGGCGCGAGCGCGGCCTCAGGGCGCGATCAGCAGGTCAGTCGGCGATTGCAGCAGCAGGTTCGCCGGCACGCTGCCGAGGACGCGCTCGGCGAGCGCGGGTCGCGCGTCGCGCCCGAGCGCGGCCAGGTCGAAGCGTCCG
>JALHLN010000323.1 GCA_022844545.1 Burkholderiales bacterium
GACGCGCAGTTTGCCCACGTGGTGAAATTGGTAGACACGCCAGCTTGAGGGGCTGGTGGCCTAAACAGCCGTAGCAGTTCGAGTCTGCTCGTGGGCACCAACATTTTTGCAGGAGCGGAATTGGAAGCAAGAAGAAACGCAACCTGATCCGAATGCTGGCCGAATATCTCCCGATCCTTCTGTTCATCCTCGTGGCCCTGGCCGTCGGCGTGGTGCCGGTCGTGCTGGGCTCTCTGCTGGGGCCGCATCGCCCCGACGCGGAGAAACTCTCTCCCTACGAGTGCGGCTTCGAGGCATTCGAGGACGCGCGCATGAAGTTCGACGTGCGCTACTACCTGGTCGCGATCCTGTTCATCCTGTTCGATCTTGAGATCGCGTTCCTGTTCCCCTGGGCGGTGGTGCTGAACGAAATTGGTCTTGCCGGATTCCTGTCGATGATGCTGTTCCTCGCCATCCTCGTGGTCGGCTTCGTCTACGAGTGGAAGAAGGGGGCGCTGGAATGGGAATAGAGGGCGTCCTGCAGCAGGGTTTCGCCACGACCCAGCTGGACAAGCTCATCAACTGGACGCGCACCGGGTCGATGTGGCCGATGACCTTCGGCCTCGCCTGCTGCGCGGTGGAGATGATGCACGCCGGCGCGGCGCGCTACGACCTGGACCGCTTCGGCATCGTGTTCCGCCCCAGCCCGCGCCAGTCGGACGTCATGATCGTCGCCGGCACGCTGTGCAACAAGATGGCGCCGGCGCTGCGCAAGGTCTACGACCAGATGGCCGAGCCGCGCTGGGTGATCTCGATGGGCTCCTGCGCCAACGGCGGCGGCTACTACCACTATTCCTACTCCGTGGTGCGCGGCTGCGACCGCATCGTGCCGGTGGACGTTTACGTGCCGGGCTGCCCGCCGACCGCGGAGGCGCTGCTCTACGGCATCGTGCAGCTGCAGAACAAGATCAAGAGAACCAATACGATCGCCCGATGAGCGCGAAGCTGACGAAGCTGGCGGAGGCGCTCGCGCGCGAGGGATTCTCGCCGGTCGAGCGCCTGGGCGAGATCACGATCGAAGTGCCGGCCGCCGGATACGCCGCCGCGGTGCTCAAGCTGCGCGACCTTCCAGACCTTCGCTTCGAGCAGTTGATCGACCTCTGCGGCATGGATTACGAGACGTATGGAGACCGGCCCCGGGAGGGCCGGCGCTTCGCCGTGGTCCTCCACCTGCTGTCGGTCGAGTACAACTGGCGCCTGCGCCTGCGCGCCTTCTGCGCCGACGACGCCCATCCGATGATCGCCTCGGCCACGGAGACCTGGCCGGCGGCGGCGTGGTTCGAGCGCGAGGCCTTCGACCTGTTCGGCATCCTGTTCGACGGCCATCCGGACCTGCGCCGCATCCTCACCGACTACGGTTTCATCGGCCATCCGTTCCGCAAGGACTTCCCGGTCAGCGGCACCGTCGAGATGCGCTACGACCCGGAGCAGAAGCGCGTGGTCTACCAGCCGGTGTCGATCGAGCCGCGCGAGGTCACGCCACGGATCGTCCGCGAGCAGCACTACGCCGAGGGCAGGGGCTAGGGCGGCGATGGCCGACGGGTATGGCTGAGATTCGCAACTACACCCTCAACTTCGGTCCGCAGCATCCGGCGGCGCACGGCGTGCTGCGCCTGGTGCTGGAGCTCGACGGCGAGGTGATCCAGCGCGCCGACCCGCACATCGGCCTGCTGCACCGGGCCACCGAGAAGCTGGCCGAGTCGCGCACCTTCATCCAGTCGCTGCCCTACATGGACCGGCTGGACTACGTCTCGATGATGTGCAACGAGCACGCCTACGTGATGGCGATCGAGAAGCTGGCCGGGATCCGGGTGCCGGAGCGGGCGCAGTACATCCGCGTCATGTTCGACGAGATCACGCGGGTGCTGAACCACCTGCTGTGGCTGGGCGCGCACGGCCTGGATATCGGCGCCATGACCATCTTCCTCTATGCTTTTCGCGAGCGCGAAGACCTGATGGACTGCTACGAGGCGGTGTCGGGGGCGCGCATGCACGCCGCCTACTACCGCCCAGGCGGGGTCTACCGCGACCTGCCGGACTCGATGCCGCAGTACGAGGCGCAGGTGTCGCGCAACGCCGCCACCATGGCGGACATGAACGCGAACCGGCAGGGTTCGATGCTGGATTTCATCGAGGACTTCACGCGGCGCTTCCCCAAGTGCGTGGACGACTACGAGACCCTGCTCACCGAGAATCGGATCTGGAAGCAGCGCACGGTGGGCATCGGCGTGGTGACCCCGGAGCGCGCGCTCGCGCTGGGCTTCACCGGGCCCATGCTGCGCGGCTCGGGCATCGCCTGGGACCTGCGCAAGAAGCAGCCCTACGAGGTCTACGGCAAGCTGGATTTCGACATCCCGGTGGGCGTCAACGGCGACTGCTACGACCGCTATCTGGTGCGGATCGAGGAAATGCGCCAGTCCAACCGCATCATCAGGCAGTGCGTGGACTGGCTGCGCGCCAACCCCGGCCCGGTGATCGTCGAGAACCACAAGGTGGCGCCGCCCTCGCGCGAGGAAATGAAGTCCAACATGGAAGAGCTGATCCACCACTTCAAGCTCTTCACCGAGGGCATGCACGTTCCCGAGGGCGAGGCCTACGCGGCAGTGGAGCATCCCAAGGGCGAGTTCGGGATCTACCTCGTCTCGGACGGCGCCAACAAGCCCTACCGGCTCAAGATCCGCGCCCCCGGCTTCCCGCACCTGGCGGCGATGGACGAGATGTCCCGCGGCCACATGATCGCGGACGCGGTGGCCATCATCGGCAC
>JALHLN010000324.1 GCA_022844545.1 Burkholderiales bacterium
ACGTTGGCGCGCGGCCGGCGCTTGTCGATGATCGCGAGGTCCGAGTCCAGGCGCTTGGCGAGCGCGCGAGCCCGCACCACGCCGCCGACGTCGGGCGAGACCACGATCAGGTCGTCGTAATTCTGCTTCCAGACGTCGCCCAGCAGCACCGGCGCGGCGTAGATGTTGTCCACCGGCACGTCGAAGAAACCCTGGATCTGGTCGGCGTGCAGGTCCATGGTGAGCACGCGCGCCACGCCAACCGACGTCAACATGTTGGCCACCACCTTGGCGCTGATGCCGACGCGCGCCGAGCGCGGGCGCCGGTCCTGGCGGGCGTAGCCGAAGTACGGGATCGCGGCCGAGACGCGCGCGGCGGAGGAGCGCTTGAGCGCATCCACCATCACCATCAGTTCCATCAGGTTGTCGTTGGTCGGCTGGCAGGTCGACTGCAGCACGAACACGTCCTTGCCGCGCACGTTCTCCATGATCTCGACCATCACTTCGCCGTCGGAGAACTTGCCCACCACCGCGCGACCGAGCGACAGGTTCAGGTGCCGCGCCACCTCCTGCGCCAGGCGCGGATTGGCGTTGCCCGTGAACACCATCAGGCGCTCGAGCGCGTCGTTGCCGTCGCGTGGGTTGCTGGATTTCATGCGGTTGCGGAAATGGCTGGGGCGCTAGGATTCGAACCTAGGAATGCCGGAATCAAAATCCGGTGCCTTAGACCAGCTTGGCGACGCCCCATTTGAAGCTTTCAGTTAACGGTCCGGTCCTGCGACCCAATCGTGGAGCGGGTGCCGATCCAGCCCCTGCGCCACGAAACCCTGCATCGCCGCCGGCAGTTGTCCCAGCAGCGCCTCCGCTTCGTCCCGGCTGTGGAACTGGGCGAACACGCAGGCACCGGACCCGGTCATGCGCGGCGGGAAGGACGTCCCCGGGCTGTGTTGCCGCAGCCACGCCAAATGCTCCGCGATCACTGGATAACGGCGCGCCGCAACCGGCTCTAGATCATTGCGGCCCTGCCCCGACAAAAAGGGCAGCATTTTGAGCGGTTTCGTATCCCGTGTCAACGCGAGGTCGGCGAAGATTTCTTTTGTCGAAACCGGCACTTGTGGCACCAGAACGAGGTACCAGGCGGGGTCCAGATCAAGCCCCTGGAGACGCTCGCCGACGCCTCCGCCCAGCGCATTGCGGCCAAACAGGAAAAACGGGACATCCGCCCCCAGCCGCAGGCCAAGCTGCATCAGGCGCGGCCGGTCCAGGCCGCAGCCCCAGATGCGGTTCAAGGCCAGCAGCGTGGTCGCCGCATCAGAGGACCCGCCGCCCAGCCCGCCGCCCACCGGCAGGCGCTTGTCGAGCGCGAGGTCGGCTCCCCGGCGCACGCCGCACTCGGCCTGGAGCAGGCGCGCCGCGCGCACGCACAGGTTGTCCTCGCCGAACTCGCCGGAGAAGCGGATCTGGCTGTCGTCGCGCGCCGCGACACCGACGCGATCGGCGCGATCGATGAGACGGAACACCGTCTGCAGCTCGTGGTAGCCCGCATGCTCGCCCTGCTCGCGCCGGCCAAGCACGTGCAGGAAGAGATTGAGCTTGCCCGGCGCCGGCAGCCAGGCGAGGCCCGCGCCGCTCACTTCCATTGCGTGATCGCCAGCCGCAGGTCCACGCCCGGGTAGGTCATGCGCAGCCGCGAGGGACGCTTGCCCTCGTCGTACTCGAGGTACTGGATTCTCCAGCCACCCTGCTCCAGCTCGGCGAGGCGCCCCTCCGCGTCGAGCCGCGATTGCGAGGCGCCGGGCCCCGGGCGCGCGCGTACCCAGTCGGCCAGCCCCGCGAGCGGCAGCCTGAAGCCCAGCACCTGCTCGGTGAGCGATTCCGCATCCGTCGCGCGGTATTCGCGCGGCTCTGGCGTGGTGAGGACGACTTCGCGTCCGGTGCGCGAGATGCGCGCCACGCCTTGCCCGAGCGGGGAGGTGATCAGGAGCTCTTCGGCATCGGCGCCATGGCGCCAGGCGAGGTTGCCGGTGTTCGCCTCGCCGCGATAGCTGACCGCAAAGCGGCCCGACAGCTCGAATTCGACCGCCCGCGGCGCGACGACGAACGCCGGTTCCGCGCAGCCGGCCAGGAAAAGCGCCGCCGCCAACCCGAGCAGGCGCGGCATCGGGATCAGGGCGCGAAGCGCTTCAGGGTCTTGATCAGCGTCTCGTTCTCGGGCGCCACTTTCTGCGCCTCCTGCCAGATGCGCCGCGCCTCGTCGCGCTCGCCAAGCACCCACAGCACTTCGCCGTAGTGCGCGCCGATCTCGCCGTCCGGCCGCCCGTTCCACGCGCGCCGCAACTGCTCCGCCGCGCCCTTGAGATCGCCCATGCGGTACAGCACCCAGCCCATGGAATCGATGATGTAGAAGTCCTCGGGCGCCAGTTCGAGCGCCTTCTCGATCAGCTTCTTCGCCTCCGGCAGGCGGACGTTGCGGTCGGCGAACGAGTAGCCCAGCGCGTTGTAGGCATGCGCGTGATCGGGCTTGACCTGGATCAGCTTCTGCAGGTTGCCTTCCATCACGTCGTAGCGCTCGAGCTTCTCCGCGGTGAGCGCCTGGTCGTAGAGCAGCTCGGGCTGCTCCGGCGTGGCCTTCAGCGCCTCGTCCAGCAGGTCGAAGGATTCGCGATGCTGCTGCGCCTCGCGCAGCAGCTGCGATTCGGCGATCAGCAACTGCACTTTCTGCTCCGGCGTCGCTTTCACGCCGCGCAGGAACGAGCGCGCCTCCGCCAGCCTGCCCTGGCGCGCGATCGCATTCGCCGTTCGCATGCG
>JALHLN010000325.1 GCA_022844545.1 Burkholderiales bacterium
CGGCAAGACGACGCTGCTGCACGCGCTTGCCTGCGCGCTCAAGCCCGCCGCGGGGCGCCTTGAGCTCGACGGCATCGACCCCTGGTCGCTGCCGGTTGCGCGATTGCAGGAGCTGCGCGGCCGGCTGTTCCTCGCGCCCCAGGCGCCTCCGCTGCCGCCGCGCCAGCGCGTGGTGACCGCCGTCCTCGCGGCGCGATTGCCGCGGCAGTCGCTGTTCGCGAGCCTGCGCTCGCTGCTGTACCCGACCGGAATCGCCGAGGCGCAGTCCGCGCTGGAGCAGTTCGACCTCGCCGACAAGCTCTGGGAGCGGGTCGACCGGCTCTCGGGCGGCGAGCGGCAGCGGGTCGGGCTCTCGCGCGCGCTCGTCTCCAGCGCGACCCTGTGGCTGGTCGACGAGCCGCTGTCATCGCTGGATCCCTCGCGCGCCGCGCTCGCGATCGAAACGCTGACGCGCGCGGCGCGCGAGCGCGGCGTCACGCTGGTGTGCACCCTGCACCAGGTGGACGTGGCGACGCGCTTCCCGCGCGTGCTGGGGATGCGCGACGGCGAGATCCGCTTCGATCTTCCCGCCGCGGAGGTCTCGAAGGAACGGCTCGCGGCGCTGTACGCGCAGCGCGAGCACGAACTTGCCGGCGCGCCTGCGGCCCCCGAGGACGTTCCGGCCGCTGCGGTCCCGGTTGCGCCCTACTGCCGCTAGCCGGAGGTCGCCACCGCCATGCCCCCGCCCGCCGTCGCCGTTTCGATCGCACCGGAACTGCGCGACCCGGCCTGGATGGGGCGCGTGTTCTGGTTCCTGGCGGCGCTGGCGCTGCTCGCGCCGGCGCTCGTGCTCACCGAGTTCCGGCCCTGGACGATGCTGGAGCCGGACGCGCTGCGCTCCACGGCGCGCTTCGTCGGCGATTTCTTCCCGCCCAAGGTCGAGCCGGAGTTCCTCCTGCTGGTGGCGCGCGAATGCTGGCGCACGGTCGCCATCGCCACCGCCGGGATGGCGCTCGCGCTGCTGATCGCGATCCCTCTCACCCTCATCTCCACCAGCGTGCTGTCGGTCTCGGCCCTGCCCGGGCGCATGCACGCGCTGCCGTTCCTGCTGCGCCAGGCGGTGCGCGGCCTGCTGATCGTGCTGCGCAGCGTGCCCGAACTGGTCTGGGCGCTGGTGTTCGTGCGCGTGGTGGGCCTGGGCCCCACCGCCGGCGTGCTCGCCATCGCGCTCACCTACGGCGGGATGCTCGGCAAGGTGTACGGCGAGATCCTCGAGAGCGACGAGCGGCAGGCGACGCATGCGTTGTTGCGCAACGGCGCCGGCCGCCTGCAGGCCTTCTTCTACGCCCTGCTGCCGCAAAGCGCCTCCGAACTCACCAGCTACACCGTCTACCGCTGGGAATGCGCGATCCGCTCCTCGGCGGTGCTGGGCTTCGTCGGCGCCGGCGGCCTCGGCCAGCAGATGGACACCTCCATGAAGCTGTTCCAGGGCGCGGAAGTGGCCACGATGCTGATCGTGTTCATGCTGCTGGTCGGGCTCGCGGACGCCGCGAGCGCGTGGCTGCGCCGGGTGATCGCATGAACCGCCCGTCCCGCATGAGCTGCGCCGCGTGCTGGTTCCTCGCCGGCGTCGCCGTCCTGACCGTGGCGAGCTTCTGGTCGCTGGACCTGCAATGGGCGAAATTCCTCTCGGCCGATGCGGCCCGGAGAATGGGCCGCTTCCTCGCCGAACTGACCTCGCCTGCGATCGACCTGCCGTTCCTGCGCAAGCTGGCCTGGGCGAGCCTGGAGACGATCGCCATGTCGGCGCTGGGCACCCTGCTCGCGGTCCTGGGCGGGCTCGCCCTCGCGCTGCCGGCCAGCCGCACGCATGCCGGCGACCGCGCGTTGTGGCGCGCGCCGACACGACTTGTCCTCAACGGCCTGCGCTCGATCCCGGAGCTGGTCTGGGCCGCGCTGCTCATCATCGCCGCGGGACTCGGGCCCCTGGCGGGCACGCTCGCGCTGGCGCTGCACACCACCGGCGTGCTGGGACGGCTGTTCGCCGAGGCGATCGAGAATTCGCCTCCCGGCCCCGCCTTCGCGCTGCGCGCGCAGGGCGTGGCCCCGGGCCGGGTCTTCCTCTATGCGACCCTGCCGCAGATCCTGCCGCAACTGATGTCCTACACGCTGTACCGGTGGGAGAACAACATCCGCGCCGCCGCGGTGCTGGGCGTGGTCGGGGGCGGCGGCCTGGGGCAGATGCTCGCCTTCCACATGGGCCTCTTCCACATGCGGGAGACCAGCTCGATCCTGATCGCCATGATCGTGCTGGTGACGATGGTGGACCTGGCTTCCTACCTCGCGCGCCGCATCCTGCAGCGCTAGCCGCCCGCAAAAGAAAAACCCGGCCGGAGCCGGGTTTTTCCTGTCCTGCGGAACGACGGGTACGGACTACTTCGCGCCTTTCTTGGCTTTGCCCTTGCCCTTGCCCTTGGCCTTGCCCTTCTTGGCCTTCTTCTCGGCGGGTGCGGCGGCCTTGTCGGCCGGAGCGGCCGGGGTCGCCGGGGTCGCCTTGGCCGGCTCGCCCTTGGCCGAGGTGGCCGGGGTGGCAGGCGTGGCGGGGGTCGCCGGGCCCTTGGCGGGCGCTTGGGCGAACACGGTGGCGGCGAACGCGGACGCCACCAGGGTCACGAACAGCTTCTGCTTCAGCATTTGGGTCTCTCCATGGGAAGTGATGAGCGGAACACGCCCAATAACGCGCCAGCCCCGGGCCGGTTGACCCTTCCCGGGGGCTACTCGGCGTCCGCCTGTGGGCCCAG
>JALHLN010000326.1 GCA_022844545.1 Burkholderiales bacterium
GCCGCGCGCCTGCAGAGCCTCGCCGAGCCGGGCGGGATCGCCGTGTCCGACTCGGTGCGCGCCGCGGTCCGCGGCAAGGTCGCGGCGACGTTCCAGGACCGCGGCGAGCAGCAGGTGAAGAACATCCCCGATCCGGTGCGCGTGTTCCATGTCCTCGCGGATGGCGCCGCTCCCGGGCGTCCTCCGGCCGCGCCTCCCGGCGAGCGCGCGGCGGCGGCAGCGCCGTCCATCGCGGTGCTGCCGTTCCAGAACATGAGCGGCGAGCCGGAGCAGGAGTACTTCGGCGACGGCCTCGCCGAGGACCTGATCACCGACCTGTCGAAGCTCTCGGGCCTGCTGGTGATCGCGCGCAACTCGACCTTCACCTACAAGGGGCGCGCGGTCGACGTGCGCCAGGTCGGCCGCGAGCTCGCCGTCAACCACGTGCTCGAGGGCAGCGTGCGGCGCGCGGGCGGCCGCGTGCGCATCACCGCGCAGCTCATTGACGCCGCCAGCGGGCACCATGTCTGGGCGGAGCGCTACGACCGCGAGCTGGCGGACGTGTTCGCGATCCAGGACGAGATCACGCGCCGGATCGTCGGCGCGCTCGACGTCCGGCTGCTGCGCGGCGAGCAGGCGGCGGGCTGGCGCAAGTCGCTGCACCGCGCCGAGGCGCTGGACGCGTACTACCGGGGCTTGGACCTCTTCAATCGCGTCTCGCGCGAGGCGAACGCCGAGGCGGCGTCGTGCTTCGAGCAGGTGGTCGCGCTCGAGCCCGGATCGCCGCTCGGCCACCTCGGCAAGGCCTGGACCGAGCTGAGCGCTTTCCGCTACGGCTGGAGCCAGTCGCCCGCGGAATCCCTCAAGCGCGCCGCCGCGCTCGCAGAGAAGGCGCTCGAACTGGACGAGGGCTGCGCCGACGCCCACGCGCTGCTCGGGTACTACCACCTGCTGCAAGGGCACCACGACCGCGCCGTTGCCGCCGGCGAGCGCTCGGTCGCCCTGAGCCCGAACCATGCCGACAATGCCGCGAACCTCGCCTGCACCCACGCCGTGTCGGACGAGCCCGCCAAGGCGATCCCGCTCATGCTGCGGGCGATGCGGGCCAGTCCCATCTTTCCGTCGTGGTATCTGAACATCCTGGGCTTCGCCTACTACCGGGCCGGGCAGCACGACGACGCCGAACGCGTCCTGCGCGAGGGCCTTGCCCGAGAGCCCGGATCCTTCGACATGCGGCTGATCCTCGCCGCGGCGCACGCGGCGCGCGGCCGTCTCGAGGATGCGCGCCGGGAGGCGCAGGAGGTGCTGCGGCACACGCCGGGCTTCCGCCTCAAGGACATGGAGGCCCGGGTCGCCATCGTCAAGGACCGCGAGATGGTCGGGCGGTTCCTCGGGGAACTGCGCGGACTCGGCCTGCAGTAGGTCAGCCTTCGGCCACCCTCAGCACCAGCTTGCCGAAATTCCCGCCGCTGAACAGCTTGTTGAGGGTCGCCGGGAAGTTCTCGATGCCGTCCACCACGTCCTCGCGCGAAATGAACTTGCCTTCCTTCATCCACTGCGCGATGTCCTTGATCGCCGTGCCGTAGCGGTCGGCGTAGTCGAACACCACCATGCCCTGCATGCGGGCGCGGGCGACGAGCAGCATCATGTAGTTGCTGGGCCCCTTCACCGGCGTGGTGTTGTTGTACTGCGAGATGGCGCCGCAGATGACGATGCGTGCGTGCTTGTTGATGCGCGTCAGCACGACGTCGAGGATGTCGCCGCCGACGTTGTCGAAGTAGACATCCACGCCCTTTGGACAGTGCTGCTTCAATCCGTCCCTCACGCTGCCGGACTTGTAGTCGATGCAGGCGTCGAACTTGAGTTCGTTGACCACGAAGTCGCACTTGGCCTTGCCGCCGGCGATGCCGACCACGCGGCAACCCTTGATCCTCGCCACCTGGCCGACGGTCTGGCCGACCGCGCCGGCGGCGCCGGAGACCACCACCGTTTCCCCCTCCTTCGGCTGGCCGACTTCCAGCAAGCCGAAGTAGGCCGTCATGCCAGGCATGCCGAGCGCGTTGAGCCACTTCTCCGGAGGCGCCAGGCGCAGGTCGATCTTGTTGAGGCCGAGGCGCTTCGCGTCCTCGACGAGGCAGTACTCCTGGATGCCGAAGCCCCCGGCAACCATGTCGCCGAGCGCGAAGGCGGAATTCTTCGATGCAACGACCTTGCCGACGCCGATGGCGCGCATCACCTCGCCGATGCCCACCGGCGGGATATAGCTGCGGCCTTCGTTCATCCAGCCGCGCATCGCCGGATCCAGCGACAGCTGCAGCACCTTCACCAGAACCTGGCCCTCGGCAGGTTCAGCGACCGGCTCGGCGGTGAGCTTCCAGTCGGACGCCTTCGGCAGCCCCACCGGCCTGGCGGCGAGGCGGAACTGCCGATTGGAAAGTGGGGCCAATGCGGCCACCGGGCTCAGCCCAGGTGCTTGGCGAAGAACTCGATGGTGCGCTGGCGGGCGAGCTTCGCCGCTTCTGCGTTGTACGAGGCGCGATGATCGCAGTTGAAGCCGTGGCCGGCGTTCGGGTAGAAGTGGGCGCTGATCTCCGGGTGCGCGGCGACGATGGCCCTGGCTTGTTCGAGGGTCGGCGAATGGTCGGTCTCGCCGAAGTTGCACATCACGGGCACCCTGGGCTTTTCATTGATCAGGTTGAACATGCCGCCGCCGTAATAGGGCACCGAGCAGGCGAGGCCCGGGGTGCGCGCCGCCGCCAGCCAGGCGACGGTGCCGCCGTAGCAGTAGCCGACGAT
>JALHLN010000327.1 GCA_022844545.1 Burkholderiales bacterium
CCCTCTATCTGCTGCTGGGCCGGGCTCGTGCATCCGTTCTCAACGCCCTGCATGAGGCTGTAGGCGAAGCCACGCCGCTGCATCTCCGGGAGATCGCCCGGCGCGCCTCGATCTCGCCGTCGGCGGTTCAGTACGAATTGCGCCTGCTGAGCCAACTGGACATGGTCAAGGATGTGGGTACCCACGGGCGACCGCTCTATGTCCTCAATCGCGACCACAACCTGTTCGCGAACCTGCACGCCATGTTCACTCGACGGGCGAAATCCGCGCCCTCGGACGATGACGCGCATCTCACCCGGAAGCGCGTGCGGCAACGCAAGGACTATCGCGGGAAATCCCGGGACAATTCGACCTTCCTCCGGCAATGGGGAACGCTGGCGACCAAAGTAAGAGTCCTTTGACTTGACCGAAGTCGCGGTACCCCCTGCCGAACTCGACCGTCTGCTGCAGCACGCCGGCAAGGCAGTGCTGGTCGGCGGCCAGGCTCTCGCCTTCTGGATCGCGTACTACGGCGTTCACATCGACGATGCCGCCGACGCCGTCGTCAGCAAGGACGCGGACTTCCTGGGAGACAGGGACGACGCGCAGAGGTTCTCGATCGCCATCGGGGGCGCAGTGGAATTCCCGGGGGCCATGAGCATCCTCGCCGGCATCGTCAGAAAAAGAGTCTCGCCAACCGAGGTATTTGAAGTCGACATCCTGCGCACCCTGAACGGACTTGATCCTGCCGCCGTTCGAAAGCACGCCAGGGAAATATCCGATTCCGGCCGCAACGCACGCTATTTCGTCATGTCGCCGGTCGACTGCCTGGTCAGCCGGCTGGAGAATCTCCGCACGATTGTCTCGAAGCAGACGGCAACGGGCGCATGGCAAGCGCGCGTGGCAGTACGCGTCGCACGCGCCCACACAGAAGCGCTTCTGGCAGCCGGACAGGAGAAGGAAGCCGTTCGCACGGCAACCGAGATATTGCGCGCCGCCACCCACGCCATGGGCCTGAACGCATTCGAGCGCCATGGCATCGATGTGCTCGAAGCCGTCCCGATCGCTGCCTACCGGAGCAGGACCTTCGTCGAGCAACAGTGGCCGCGGTCCGTATCGCGCATCCAGCAGTTGCGGAACAGCTCTGTTCGCGCGCCATGACCTCCGCTATGCTCCTGCGCAGAGGAGACTCCATGACCATGAAGATATCGGCCGCCATCGGTGCCGCATTGCTCGCATTGCTCCAACCTGCGCTGCTGCACGCTCAGGCCTATCCCACCCAGCCCGTCAAGATCCTGGTCGGCTTCCCGCCGGGGGGCACCACCGACGTGATCGGCCGGCTCACGGCGCAGGAACTCGCCGCGCAGACCGGCAAGTCCTTCCTGGTCGAGAACCGCCCCGGCGCCAGCGGCTCGATCGCGGCGGGCGCGGTGGCGAAGTCGGAACCCGACGGCCACACGCTGATCATGGTGCCCAGCACCTACGGCACGGCGAGCGCGCTGTACGCCAACCTGCCCTATGCGGAGAGCGACCTTCGCCCGGTGGGCCTGATCGGCAGCACGCCCTACGTGTTCGTCCTGCACCCGTCGATCGCGGCCAATACCTTCTCCGACCTGCTCAAGCTGCTCAAGCAGAACCCTGGCAAGTACGAGTTCGCCTCCTCCAGCCCGGGCACCGCGCAGCACCTCGGCGGCGAGCTGGTGAAGCGCATGGCGGGCGTGGACATGCTGCACGTGCCATACAAGGGCAGCGGCGCGCTGCTCCCGGACCTGCTCTCGGGCCGCGTGCCGATGATGTTCGAGAACGTGGCGATCATGACGCCGCACATCCGCGGCGGAAAGCTGAAGGCGCTCGCCATCTCCAGCTCGAAGCGCTCCGCGCTGCTGCCGGGCGTGCCCACGGTGGCCGAGACCGGACAGGGGCTGGAGGGCTTCGAGGTGCTGGGCTGGTTCGCGCTCATGGCGCCGGCGAAAACACCTCAGGCGATCCTCAACCTGCTCAACGCGGAGATCAACAAGATGATCACCAAGCCCGCGATCGTCACCCGCTTCCAGGAGCTGGGCGCCGAGCCGATGGGCGGCACGGCGGAGGCCGCCGCGGCCTACATCAAGGCTGAGCAGGACAAGTGGGGCAAGGTCATTCGGGAGGCCGGGATCAAGGCGAACTAGTCGTGCAGCGCTGAAACCGCTTTCCGGTCAACCTTGGCGGCGCCTTCGGGCGCCGTCTTCATTTGCGCCAGCGCCTTCTCCGGTTCCAGGTAGCGGCCGTGGTAGTCGCCCATGCCGGAGGTGCGGATCATGTGGCGGGTCTCCGCCGGGTCGTAGTCGCCCACCGCCAGGTGCACCAGGCAGCGGTTGTCCCACATCACCAGGTCGCCGATGCTCCAGTAGTGCCGGTAGACATGGCGCGGCTGCACCGCGTGCTCGCAGAGGAATTTCACGATGGGCTTGCTCTCCTCCTCGGACAAGCCGAGGAAGTTGCGCACGCGCTCGTTGACGTAGAGCGCCTTCCTGCCCGACTCGGGGTGCAGGCGCACCGCCGGGTGGACCACCGGCGGGTTCAGGCGCCGGAACTCGTTGGCCACCTCCGGCCCGCGCTGGTCCAGCCCCGCTACCAGGCTGATGTCGTGCACCGCCTCCAGTCCGTCCAGGAACTCGCGCATCTTGGGCGACAGGCGCTCGTAGGCGAGGTACATGTTGGCGAACATGGTGTCGCCGCCCACCGAGGGCTTCTCCAGGCAGTACACCGCCGTGCCCTTGGC
>JALHLN010000328.1 GCA_022844545.1 Burkholderiales bacterium
TTCGAGCGCCTGCTGCCGGCGGCGGCCGACGGCCGCGACCTCAACCCGCTGCTGCAGGACCCGGGCATGGTGTTCCACCCGCCGATGCTCTACATGGGCTACGTCGGGTTCTCGGTGGCCTTCGCCTTCGCCATTGCCGCGCTGCTCGATGGCAAGCTCGATGCCACCTGGGCGCGCTGGTCGCGGCCCTGGACCACCGCGGCCTGGGTATTCCTGACGCTGGGCATCGCGCTGGGCAGCTTCTGGGCGTACTACGAACTGGGCTGGGGCGGCTGGTGGTTCTGGGACCCGGTGGAGAACGCCTCCTTCATGCCCTGGCTGGTGGGCACCGCGCTCATCCACTCGCTGGCGGTGACCGAGAAGCGCGGCCTGTTCAAGGGCTGGACGGTGCTGCTCGCGATCCTCGCCTTCTCGCTGTCCCTGCTGGGGACGTTCCTGGTGCGCTCCGGCGTGCTCACCTCGGTGCATGCCTTCGCCACCGACCCCAAGCGCGGCGTGTTCATCCTGGCGTTCCTCGTCATCGTCGTGGGAGGGTCTCTCGCCCTCTATGCCTGGCGCGCGCCGCGCATGACCGCCGGCGGCGGCTTCGAGCCGGTATCGCGCGAGACCTTCCTGCTCGCCAACAGCGTGCTGCTGCTGGTGGCCACCGCCGCGGTGATGCTGGGCACGCTGTATCCGCTGTTCCTGGATGCGCTGAACCTGGGCAAGATCTCCGTCGGCCCGCCGTACTTCGAGGCGGTGTTCGCGCCGCTGATGGCCCCGGCGCTGCTGCTGGCGGGAATCGGTCCGCTCATCGCCTGGCGCAAGGGCGACCCGGCGGGCCTGGCGAGGAGAATGCGCTGGGTCGTCGCCGCGGTGCTCCTGTTGGCGATCGCGGTGCCGTTCCTGTTCGGCCGCTGGAGCCTGCTCACCGCGGCCGGCCTGGCGCTCGCCTTCTGGCTGCTCGGCTCGGTCGCGGTCGTGCTCGCCCAGCGCCTGCGCGCGCAGCGCTTCTCGACCATCCCGGCCGCGTTCTTCGGCATGTGCCTCGCCCACGCCGGCGTCGGCGTGTTCGTGCTCGGGGTCACGCTGGTGATGAGCTACGAATCCGAGCGCGACGTGCTCCTGGCGCCGGGCCAGAGCGTGGCGCTGGGCGGCTACGACTTCCGCTTCGACGGCGTGCGCGATCGCGAAGGCCCCAACTTCAGCGCCCGGCGCGCACAGGTGACCGTGCTGCGCGAGGGCCGCGAGATCCGGGTGCTGCACCCCGAGAAGCGCGTCTACCGCGTGCAGCAGGATCCCATGACCGAGGCCGCGATCCACTACGGCCTGGCGCGCCACCTCTACGTCTCGCTCGGCGATCCGGTGGGCGAGGGCGCCTGGGTCGTGCGCGTGCACGTCAAGCCCTTCGTCGGCTGGATCTGGATCGGCTGCCTCATCATGTCGCTGGGCGGGGCGCTTGCCGCCAGCGACCGGCGCTATCGCGTCGGCTCGCGCCGCCGCGAGGCGCTCAAGGCCTCCGCCCAGGAGGCGCCGGCGTGAAGCAGGCGCTCATCCCGTTGGCGCTGTTCCTGGTCATCGCCGCGTTCCTGTTCGCCGGCCTGGACCTGAACCCGCGCGAGGTGCCCTCGCCCCTGGTGGGCAAGGCGGCGCCCGCGTTCGAACTGCCGGTGCTGCACCAGCCGGAGAAGCGCTTCAAGCCCGCGGACATGAAGGGCAAGCCCTGGATGCTCAACGTCTGGGCCTCCTGGTGCGTCGCCTGCCGCGACGAGCACCCGGTGCTGGTGGCGCTGGCGAAACAGGACCTGATCCCGATCCTGGGCCTGAACTACAAGGACCAGCCCGAGGATGCGAAGCGCTGGCTGAAGCAGTTCGGCGATCCCTACCTGTTCTCGGTGATGGACGCAGAGGGCCGCGTCGGCATCGACTACGGCGTCTACGGCGTGCCGGAGACCTACGTCATCGACGGCGCCGGCGTCATCCGCTTCAAGCACGTCGGCGTGCTGACGCCCGAGATCGTCTCCGGGAAGATCATGCCGCTCCTGAAGGCGATGCCGTGAAAGCGTTCGCGCTGGCCTTGCTCCTTTGCCTGTGCCTGCCCACGCTCGCGCAGGAAACGCCGGAGGAGGCGCGCCTGCGCACGCTGCAGGAGAAGCTGCGCTGCCTGGTGTGCCAGAACCAGACCCTGGCGGATTCGCCCGCCGGGCTGGCCGATGACCTGCGCCGCGAGCTGCGCGAGCAGATGAAGACCGGGCGCAGCGACGCCGAGATCCTGGAGTTCATGGTCGCCCGCTACGGCGACTTCGTGCTCTACAAGCCGCCGTTCAAGGCCACCACCGCGCTGCTCTGGGTGGGCCCGTTCGTCCTGCTGGCGCTGGCGCTGGTCGCGGTGGCCGTGATGGCGCGGCGCCGGCGCAACGCCGCCGCGGAGCCGGATCTTGGTGCGGAGGAGCGCCGCGCGGTGGCGCAGGCGCTGGGCACGGAAGAGAGCCGACAGTGACGCTGTTCGTCGTCCTCGCCGCGCTGTTCGCGGTCGTGGCGCTCGCCTTCGTCCTGCCCCCGCTGCTGCGCGGCGCAAAGCCGGCGGCCGGCGTCGTCCGGGACGAGGTGAATTCCCTGATCTACCGCGAGCAGCTGGCCGAGCTGCGCGCCGAGCGCGAGCGCGGCGCGATGGGCGAGGAGCCGTTCCAGCGCGCGGTGCGGGAGCTGGAGCGGCGCATCGTCGCCGAGGCGGGCGCGGCCGCCGCGACGGCGCC
>JALHLN010000329.1 GCA_022844545.1 Burkholderiales bacterium
CGACGGCGGCCTTGCCGCAGCCGCCTCCAGCGCGATGGCGACGTCGGCGGCCTCGAGCAGCGTGGCGCGCAGTTCCTCCTCGTTCCAGGGCTTGGAGACGAAGCGGAACACCTCGCTGTCGTTGACCGAGCCCACGATCGCGGCGAGGTCCGAGTAGCCGGTGAGGAGGATGCGGACCGTGGCGGGGGCGATCGCCTTTGCCTGGCGCAGCAGTTCCACGCCGGGCATCTCCGGCATGCGCTGGTCGCTCACCAGGACGTGGAAGCGGCGCGCCTGGAGCAGCGCCAGCGCCTGCGCCCCGCCGGTGGCCGTCTCCACCTCGAAGCTGTCGCGGAACAGGGCGTGCAGCGCGTTCACCACCCGCTCCTCGTCGTCCACGAACAGCGCCGCGGGCAGTTTGAGAGCCGGTCTCGGTGCCGCGGGCAGGGAGGTCGTCGCCGTGCGGTCGGCCAGCGGCGCGGGCGCAGCGGCCAGAGGAGAAGCGCCAAGCGCCTTTCGAAGTGCGCCAACGTTCCCCGGCAATTTCACCGACTGCGTCGAAGAGGGCATGGCCTCGCCCGAGCCGGGGAACGCGGCGCGCAGGGCCTCGAGGAACTCGCGCGCGCTGGCGTAGCGGTTCTGCGGCTTCTTCGCCAGCGCGCGGCTGAGCGCCATGTCGATGGACACCGGCAGCTTGGGTTCGAAGGTGGAGGCGGGCGGCGGCGGCGCGTCCAGGATCTGGCGCATCAGGTTGCCGCCCTGGCCGGTGAACGGACGCCGGCCGCAGAGCACCTCGTAGACGATGGCCCCGGCGGCGTAGATGTCGGTGCGCTCGTCGGTGGGCTGGCCGTCGAACTGCTCCGGGGCCATGTAATACGGCGTGCCCAGCACCTCCCCCTCCTGCGTGAGGTGCGAGCGCTCGATGCGCGCGATGCCGAAATCGCTGATCTTGGCCGTGCCCATGGCGCTCACCAGCACGTTGCCCGGCTTGACGTCGCGGTGCACGACGCCGCGCGCGTGCGAGTAGTCGAGCGCCTCCAGCAGGTCCGCGATCACCGAGGGCAGGCGCGTGATCTGCGGCCGCCAGCCTTCCAGAAGGTGCTCGCGCAGGGACTTGCCTTCGACCAGTTCCATGGCGATCCACGCCTGCTCGTCGTCCTCGCCGTACTCGTAGATGGCGACGATGTTCGGGTGATGCAGGCTGCCCGCGGCCTGGGCCTCGCGCTTGAAGCGCTCCAGGACCAGCGCGGCCTCGTCGGCGGGCAGGTCCGCCTTGCGCACCACCTTGAGTGCCGCGGGACGCTGGATCACCGGATCGATGCCGCGGTAGACCACGGCCATGCCGCCGCGGCCGAGCTCGCCGGAGACCTCGTAGCGGCCGATCTTCGCAGTCACGTTGCGGGTGGCGCCACCGGCAGCAGCACGGTGAAGCGCGTGCCGAGGCCGGGTCTGGAGTCCACCTTCAGCTCGCCGCCGTGATTGGCCACGATGCGGTAGCAGATGGCGAGGCCCAGGCCCGTGCCCTGGCCCACCGGCTTGGTGGTGAAGAACGGGTCGAAGATCCTGGGCAGCACCTCGGCCGGGATGCCGTGGCCGTTGTCCGCGATCTCGACCGCGACGTGCGCGGCATCCGGCATCGAGGTGCGCACCGTGATGCGGCCGCCCGATTCAGGCGTTGCCTGCGCCGCGTTGCTGATCAGGTTGAGGAACACCTGGTTGATCTGCGAGGGCGAGCAGGACACGCGCGTGATCTTGCCGAACTCGCGCGCAACCGAGCGCGTCTTCAGCTGGTGGCGCGCGATGCGCAGCGCGCTCTCCAGGCCCTCGTGCAGGTCGACCTGGGCCACCTGGCTGCGGTCCAGGCGGCTGAAGTTCTTCAGGCTTCCCACCAGCTCGGAGATCTGCGCGATGCCGAACACGCCGTCCTCCACCTGGCGGCCGATCTCCTCGACCGCGCCGCGCGCGCGCAGGCGCTCCAGTTGCGCGCGCACCGCGGCGAACTTCGCCGCCAGCTGCGCCTCGTCCGCGCCCTCGGCCGAAAGGAGCGCCAGCAGCTGCTCGGTCTCGCCCGCCAGGCTGCCCAGTTCCGGGACGCGCTTCTTCAGGCCTTCCATGCTCGCCTTGACGTAGGCGAGCGGCGTGTTCACCTCGTGCACCAGCCCCGCCACCATCTGGCCCAGCGACGACATCTTCTCGCTCTGCACCAGCATCGCCTCGGATTCCTTCAGGCGCGCCAGCGCGTCGCTGACCTCGCGCGTCCGCTCGGCCACGCGCGCCTCCAGCGTTTCGTTGGCCTCGCGCAGCTGCGCGTTGGCCCGGTCGGTCTCGCGCCGGCTCTCGGCCAGGCGCCAGACCACGTAGGCCAGCACCGCGAGCAGGATCCCGGAGTAGTACAGCAGCAGGACGCGGAACAGCTCGGCCTGCGAGAGCGCCTCGCCGAGCGCACGGTCCAGTTCGCGCGCCACCAGACCGAGCCGCGAGCCGGTGGGGGCCTGCCAGGCCTGCTCGTGGAGCACGGCCGCCTCGGCACGCGCCGCGGCGAGCTTTGCCTCGTCGGCCGGATCGGCGCGCTCGGCCGCGGCCACCGCCGCCTGCGCGGCGTCGTGGCGCTCGACCAGGGCCGCCTTCTGGTCGAGCGCGTCCCGCAGGCCGACCAGGGCGCGGCCGACCGCGCCGCTGCCCAGGGCCAGCGCGCGCACTTCCAGGTTCGAATAGGCACTGCGGTGGTGCGACTCGGCAGCCGGGGACGGAG
>JALHLN010000330.1 GCA_022844545.1 Burkholderiales bacterium
GCTTTCCCTTGCAGAATGTCGTCTACGGGAACTTGCCGGGCCGCACCACGGCCACGTCGCTCACCCAGAGGGTGAGGGCGAAATCCGGCCCGTAGCGCCGCATGATCTCGTCCACGACGGGCCGCGCGGTGCCGCAGGAAGGCCGAGATCCACCACGGGAGCAGCACGCCGGCATAGGTCAGCAGCACCGCCGTGCTCGCCATGATGAACAGCCCGGCGAGCAGCGGCTCACCCATTGCGGCGATGCGCTCGCCCCATGGCAGCCCATCCCCGGGCGGAGAGAAGGGCATGTCCAGCGAAAGGGTGCCGACACAGTAGCCGGCAACCACGATGCCGGGGGTGGTCAGGGGGTTGGAGACGAATGTCGCCAACACTCCATGCGCGGCACCGCCGCCATCATCAGCGTGGCGGGCAGGGCGATCATGGGATCGCGCAAGAGCGTCAGCCGCCCCAACTCCTCGTTGAAGACGGCGCTGCCAGCGCGGCTTACCACGATCCGGGTGGCGAGCCCGTAGTTCCTGGCCAAGCGCGGGGATCACGGGCGTGATCGCGAGTTCGATCGGTGGGCGGCTCCTGACGGACCGGGGCATGAGGCCGCTCCTTCAGAGACGAAGCCCAGCATGAAGCCACGGTTTCGGCCGGGCCGCTGATGCGCCCGACGCGCGGCGGATGAATGCTTCGCGCATCAATCCTCGCCCTGCGCCATCGTGAATCCGCTCGCCCCGTCGAACTCCTGCAGCTTCTCGACGTGCATCCAGCGGTAGCGAGCGGCGATGCGCTGGAGCAGGTCGAGGAGAGTGGCGTCCGCAAGGTCGGCGCTCGCGTCCCGTCGGATGAAGCGGCAGCGCCAGTGGTCGACGCAGTCGGTGATGGCGCCGGTGGCCGGATACACCTTCGTTCCCCGGTTGGAGATCATCTTCAGCTTCACGGGCGTCTCCGCGGCGAGTCGCTCGAGACCCTTGCCGAGCGCCTCGGACGAGAGGGAGGACTCCACGAAGACGTCCACGCCCACCACCCGCCTGTCCTTCGCCTTGACGAAGTCGGCGGCCGGGTTGACCTTCGGCAGCTTGAGCGGCTTGTACCCGCGAACCTGGTGGCGCTCGGACTTGCGGCCAAGGTTGGCGATCACGGCCTCGGTGAAGGCGGTGGTGGACGCCCCCTTGTCGTAGCCGACGACGTCGCCGGTTCGCGCCTCGCCGTCCTCAAACGTGACGAGGATGGCGTGCTCGATCGTCGCCGCCGCATCGAACTCGCCGAGGTGCCGGAGCATCATGGCCGCCGACAGGACGACCGCGGTCGGGTTGATGACGTTCTTGCCCGCGTACTTCGGCGCCGAGCCGTGCACCGCCTCGAAAATGGCGACCTCGTTCCCCAGGTTCGCGGAGGGCGCGAACCCCAGTCCTCCCACCAGCGCCGAGGCGAGGTCGCTGATGATGTCGCCGTTCATGTTCGTGGTCACGATGACGTCGAACTGCTCGGGTTTCTTGACCAGCTGGTGAGCGCAGTTGTCGATGATGATGTGATGCGCCTCGATTCCCGGATACTCCCGACTCACCTGCTCGAAGCCGCGCTTGAGCGCCCCCTCGGTGAGCTTCATGATGTTGGACTTGGTCGCGCAGTGGATGCGCTTGCGTCCCTCGGCGAGCGCGAACTCGAACGCGAGCCGGACGACCTTCTCACAGCCCTTCGACGAGATCAGCTTGAGGCACTGCGCGACCCCCGGAGTCTGCATGTGCTCGATGCCGGCGTAGAGGTCCTCGACGTTCTCGCGGACCACCACCAGGTCGATGCCGCGACCGCTGTACGGGGTCGGCACGCCCGGCAGCTCGCGCACGGGCCGGACGTTGCCGTAGGTCTCGAAGAGCTTGCGGAGGGTGACGTTGGCGCTCTTCTCCCCGAAGCCGACGGGCGTCTCCAGCGGGCCCTTCAGCACGACCCGGGTCTCGCGGATCGACTCGATGGTCTCCCGCGGCACGCCGGAGGCGATGCCCTGCCGGAAGACGCTCGCGCCCGCCTGGTGTTCCTCCCAGGCGACGGGGGCGCCGGTCGCCTCGATGATGCGCTGGGCGGCGCGGACACATTCGGGTCCAACCCCATCGCCGGGGATGAGGGTCACGAGCTTCTTTTCTGGATGCCCGGGAGGCGTGCTCATCGGTCTTCTCCTATGACTTCAATCCGTCACCGCGCCGAGACTCGCGCTCGACACTGAGCGCGCGTACTTGGCCAGTACGCCGCGCGTGTAGCGCGGCGCGGGCGGCCCTTGGGGCCCTCGTAGCGGATCACCACCACGTCTCCCAGCTCGATCGCGCGCGCCGGGATCGCCTGCATGCACGCCTCCTCGGAGTCGAACACGCGCGCGGGTCCGGTGATCCTGGGGACCTTCACTCCGCTGGTCTTGGCGAGCGCCCCTTCTTCGGCCAGATTGTCCTTGAGGATGGCGAGGTGGCCGTGCGGATACACGGGGCGGTCCCAGGGCCGGATGACGTCCTGGGAGGCAGCAGGTTCCTCCGGCACGTCCTGCAGCGCCTCGGCCAGGGTCCGCCCGGTCACGGTAAGCGCCTCGCCGTGCAACAGGCCGCGGGCGAGCAGCATCTTCATCACCTGGGGGATGCCGCCCGCGCGGTGCAGGTCGGTGGCGACGTAGCGCCCGGACGGTTTCAGGTCGCACAGCACCGGCACGCGCCGGCTCATGGCTTCGAAATCGCCGAGCGTGAGCGCCACCCCGGCGGC
>JALHLN010000331.1 GCA_022844545.1 Burkholderiales bacterium
ATCTCGACCACCCGGCCGCGCGGCAGGCCGCCCACGCCCAATGCGATGTCCAGGCCCAACGACCCGGTGGACACCACGTCGATGTCCTTGATGGCGGCGTCGTCCATCTTCATGATGGAGCCCTTGCCGTACTGCTTCTCGATCTGCGCCAGCGCCGCGGCGAGCGCCTTTTGCTTGTTCTCGTCCATGATGTGCTCCTGTACCTCTTCTTGTGTTGCCGACATCTTCGGCGGACCGCTTCGGAAGCCTGCGGCCGGGCCGGCACCGGATACTGTATAAATGCACATGCATTGTGTTCGGTTGACCGGCGGCTGTCAATCCGGCACGCGCCCGCTGCGGTAAGATCCGGAAAACCCTTTTGGAGACAAGACGATGGCGAAAGTCGCATTCCTCGGCCTGGGCGTGATGGGCTACCCGATGGCGGGCCACCTGCTGAAAAAGGGCGGCCACGAGGTCACGGTCTATAACCGCAGCGCGGCCAAGGCCGCCCAGTGGGTGAAGGAGTACGGCGGCAAGTCCGCGCCCACTCCACGGGAGGCGGCCCAGGGCAGCGATTTCGTGATGATGTGCGTGGGCAACGACAACGACCTGCGTTCCGTCGTGTTCGGCGACAGTGGAGCGTTGGCGGGCATGAAGAAGGGCGCCATCCTCGTCGATCACACGACGGTGTCGGCCACCATCGCGCGGGAAATATTCGACAAGGCCAAGGCCCAGGGCGTGGGCTTCGTGGACGCGCCGGTGTCGGGCGGCCAGGCGGGCGCGGTCAACGGACAGCTCGGCATCATGTGCGGCGGGGAGCAGGCCGCATTCGACAAGGCCCAGCCGATCCTCAACGTCTACGCCAAGCTCGCCGCCCTGATCGGCGGCCCCGGCGCGGGCCAGCTGACCAAGATGGTCAACCAGATCTGCATCGCCGGCATGGCCCAGGGGCTTGCGGAGGCGGTCGCCTTCGCCAAGCGCAACCAGCTCGACGTCGAGAAGGTGATCGCGGTCATCTCCAAGGGCGCGGCGCAGTCCTGGCAGATGGACAACCGCTGGAAGCCGATGGACCAGATGAACGCCGAGGGCTTCGGCTTCGCCACCGAGTGGATGCGCAAGGACATGGCGATCTGCCTCGACCAGGCGCGCAACAGCGGCGCGCGCCTGCCCGTGACGGCGCTGGTGGACCAGTTCTGGTCGCATCTGGAAGCGCGCGGCGGCAAGCGCTGGGACAGCACCTCCGGCCTGGTGCAGCTGCTGCTGAAGGACTAGCGGCCCTCGCGGCACGCCATGCAGCCGGTCCGCGCGGGGGGCTCGCCGGTCGAACCGGCGATGGATGCCGGCGCCGCGTTTGGCGCCATCGCGCGCGCCTGCCTCGCTCATTACGGGGCGAACCGCGCAGGGATCCTGGCCGGCGAGGATCCCGAGTACCTGCACCAGGGACGCGTCGCCTTGCGGCGCCTGCGGACCGCCCTCGGCCTGTTCGGGCCAACGCTGGGGCAGCGCGAGCGCCGCGCCGCGCGCAGGAAGTTGCGCGGCCTGCTGCGCAAGCTCGGGCCCGCGCGCGACTGGGATGTGTTCGTGGCGTTCACGCTCGCGCCGGCGCTGGCCTCGGCGCCTGCGAGCAAGGACCTCGAAGCACTGCTGCGCCGGAGCGACCGCTACCGGCAACGCGCCGGAGAACGCGCCCGACAGGCGATCGCCTCCTGGCCCGCGTCGAGGCTTGAGCGGACGCTATCCGAACTGGCGCTGCGCCCGGATGCCGCGCGCCAGCCCGCCCGTCGCCACGCGCGCGACCTGCTCCGGCACTGCGCGCGGCGCGTCCGCAAGCGCGGCAAAGGCATCGACAAGCTCGATCCGGCCGGCCTGCATCGCCTGCGGCTCGCGGTGAAGCGCATGCGCTACGCCCTGCACTATTTCGCGCCCCTGTTCCGCAAGCGCCGCGCCGTGCCGTTGCGCGACGCGCTCGAATCCCTGCAGCGCGCCCTGGGCGGCGCCAACGACTGCGCGGTCGCGTCCGCCCTGCTGCGCAAGCTGCGCGCCACGCCGGGATCCGTCCTCGCGAGGCGAAATGCCGCCAAGCTTGCCGCGCATCGAAGGGAATTGCGCGCGGCCTGGAAGGCGTTCCGCGCCGCCGGGAATGCCTGGGAATGAAGTACGCTTCACGCATGGAGCACATGGCATGGAACTGATCCTCTGGCGGCACGCGGATGCGCACGACGGCACCCCGGACGCGGAACGCAAGCTGACGGCCAAAGGCAAGCGCCAGGCGCGGCGCGTGGCGAAGTGGCTGCGCAAGCGCCTGCCTGAGGACGCCCGGATCCTGGCCAGTCCCGCGGTGCGCGCCCAGCGCACGGCGCGGGAACTGTCGCGGCGCTTCGAGACCGTGGCCGCGGTCGGGCTCTCCGCGCGCGCCGACGGCCTGCTCAAGGCCGCGGGCTGGCCTGATGCGGGCGAGAGCACCGTGGTCGTCGTCGGCCACCAGCCGACGCTGGGCGAAGCGGCCGCCCTCGCCCTCACCGGCCGCGCCGCGCCCTGGAGCCTGCAAAAGGGCGCGCTGATCTGGATCACATCCTCCGACGGCGGGGATGTCACCCTGGTCGCCGCCGTCACGCCCGATCTCGCCTAGAAGGAGCAGCCGCGATGTTCGATTCCGCCAACCTGGAGCACAAGGTCTCCAAGTCCGCCTACAACCGCGAGGAGCCGAAGCTGCGCCGCTCGCTGCTCGATGCCCAGTACGAACT
>JALHLN010000332.1 GCA_022844545.1 Burkholderiales bacterium
CGACCAGATCACCACGGTCTGCACCGGCGGCAAGGCTTCCACGCAGGCACTGCACGGCTCGACCGAGGACGAGCAGTTCTTTGACGACAAGAAGGCGGCGAAGAAGAAGGCCGCCTAGCAGGGTTTCGCGCAGCCGGCATGCGCCGGCTGCGCGCTCAGAACGGAATCTCCCGCGCCGCCGCCTGCAGGTGGTCCAGCGGGATGAACAGCAACTGCAGGACCACCAGCAGCACCAGCGGCGAGAGGTCGAGGCCGCCCATCACCGGCAGGAAGCGCCGGATCGGCGCCAGGAACGGGCGCGTGACGGCGTTGAAGATGCCCGCCATCTCGTTGTAGGGATTCACCCAGGACAGCACCACCTGCACGATGATCGCGAAGACGAGGATGTGCAGGCTGTAGCGCAGCAGCGTCACCGCCGCCAGCGCCGAGAGGCGGACCGGCTCGGGCTGCACGCCGGCGAGCGCCGCGAGCGCCCAGATCGCGGCGCCCTGGATCGCGAACGCGAGCAGCAGCGAGGCGAGGTCAAACCCCGCCAGCGACGGGATCACGCGCCGCGCCGGCACCACCATCCAGTTGGTCACCGCCACGATGAACTCGCCGATGGGGTTGCGGAACGGCACCCGCAGCCACTGGAAGTGGAAGCGCGCGAGCAGCGTGTAGACGAAGAAGCCCGCCACCACGTCCACCAGCAGGGAGGCCATCTGGGTGAACATCAGTCTTTCCCGAACTCCACGCCCATCTCCGCGCCGCGGCGGCTCGCGGCCTCGACCGCGCGGCGAAAGCGAGCGGCCATGTCCTCGTCGGCGAACACCTTGAGCGCCGCCGCAGTCGTGCCGCCCTTGGAGGTGACGCGCTCGCGCAGGGTGGCCGGCGATTCCTTGCTGCCGGCGGCGAGCTTTGCCGCACCGAGCACCGTCTCCAGCGCGAGCAGTCGCGCCGCCTTCGGCGCCAGACCCAGCGCCAGCGCGCTCTCCTCAAGCTGCTCGATGAACCAGAACACGTAGGCAGGGCCGCTACCCGAGACTGCGGTCACCGGGTCGATCAGGGCCTCGTCGTGCACCCAGACGTACTTCCCTATCGCGGCGACGATGCTCTCGGCGCGCCGCCTGTCCGTGGCGCTCGCGCCCTTCGCGGCGTACAGTCCGCTGATCCCGGCGCCGATGAGTGCGGGCGTGTTCGGCATGCAGCGCACGAGGCGGCGATGCCCGCCCAGCCAGCGCGAAAGGTCCGCGAGGCGAATACCCGCGGCGACACTGATCACCAGCTTGCCGACGGCAATGTCCGCGAGCGCCGCGGCCGCCGTGCGCATGTCCTGCGGCTTCACCGCGAAGACGAGGATGTCCGCCTTCGCCGTGCGCACATCGGGCGTCGCGCTCGCATGCACGCGGCGGCGCGCGAGCTTCCGGCGCGCGGCCGGCACTACTTCGACCACCGAGATCGCCCCCGGCTTCGTGCCGCGCGCGATCATGCCGCCGATCAGCGCGCTCGCCATGTTGCCGCCACCGATGAAGGCGATGTTCACGCGGCCGGCCTGATCTTCTGCCGCGCGCCGAATATGGCAGTCCCCACGCGCACCATGGTGGAACCCTCGGCAATGGCGAGGTCCATGTCGTCGCTCATCCCGACCGAGAGCGTGTCCACGCCCAGCGGCGCCAGTTCGTCGAACAGAGCCTTTATCGCGCGGTAGCGCTCCACGCCGGCACCGGGCTCGGGAATCGCCATCAGGCCGCGCATTTTCAGGCGCGGCAGCACCGCGATCTTGGCGGCCAGCGCCGGCACCTGCTCCGGCGCGACGCCGCTCTTGGAAGCCTCGCCCGAGACGTTCACCTGGATGAGCACATTGAGCGGCGCCTGCGAATCCAGCCGCGCCTCGGACAGGCGCCGCGCCACCTTCTCCGACTCGACGCTGTGCACCCAGTCGAAGCGCGCTGCGACCACGCGCGTCTTGTTCGACTGCAGCGGGCCGACGAGGTGCCATTCGAGAGGGCTCGCATTTTCTTCCTCGCGCAGGCTGTCCATCTTCTCCACCGCTTCCTGGACGTAGTTCTCGCCGAACGCGCGCTGTCCGGCAGCGCGCGCCTCGGCCAGCGCGGGCACGGGATGGGTCTTGGAAACCGCGACCAGCGTCACGCCGCCGGGATCGCGCCCGGCCGCCTGCGCGGCCCGCGCGATGCGCTCCCTCACGGCTTGCAAGTTGTCATGGATTGACCGCATACTTTGCCTGCTTCGTCGCGCTCCCGTACCCGGAGGAATTGTAATGGATCTCACTGAATTGCTTGCGTTTGTGGTCAAGAACAAGGCCTCCGACCTGCACCTGTCCTCGGGCCTGCCGCCGATGATCCGCGTGCACGGCGACATCAAGCGCATCAACCTCCCGGCCATGGAGCACAAGGACGTGCACGGGATGATCTACGACATCATGAACGACGGCCAGCGCAAGTTCTACGAGGAGAACCTGGAGTGCGACTTCTCGTTCGCGGTGCCGAACCTGGCGCGCTTCCGCGTCAACGCCTTCGTGCAGAACCGCGGCGCCGGCGCCGTGCTGCGGACCATTCCCTCCAAGATCCTGTCGCTGGAGGACCTGAAATGCCCGAAGTCCTTCACCGCGATCGCCGACCAGCCGCGCGGCGTGGTGCTGGTGACCGGCCCGACCGGCTCGGGCAAGTCCACCACCCTGGCGGCGATGGTGAACCACAAGAACGAGAC
>JALHLN010000333.1 GCA_022844545.1 Burkholderiales bacterium
CTGGTGCGCGCCGAGGAGCATGGCCTGCCGACGCACGGCATGTCGCGGGTGCCGTTCTACTGCGGGTTCCTCCGCAACGCGCGCGCCGACGGCGCGGCGCGGCCGGTGATGGCCGCGGACAAGGCCGCCGCGTGCCTGATCGACAACCGCGACGGCCTGCCCTACGAGGCGGCGCAATGGGCGATCGACGAAGTCATCCAGCGCGCCCGGCGCAACGGCATCGGCTTCGCCGGCATCACCAACAGCGGGCATGTCGGCGTGCTCGGCATCCACCTGCTGCCGGTGGCGGAGGCGGGCATGGTCGGCGTCGCTTTCACCAACTCCCCCGCGGCGATTCCGGCCTGGGGCGGGAAGACGGCGCTGTTCGGCACCGATCCGGTCGCGTTCGTGTTCCCGCGGAAGGGAAAGGAGCCGCTGGTGATCGACCTCGCGCTCACCACCGTGGTGCGCGGCAAGATCATGCTGGCGATGCAGAAGGGCGAGAAGATTCCCGAGGGCTGGGCGCTGGATCGCGACGGCAAGCCCACCACCGATCCGAAGGAGGCGATCGAGCACGGCAGCCTGTTCCCGATCGGCGGCGCCAAGGGGGCGATGCTGGCGCTCGCCTTCGAGCTCATCTGTACCGCGCTCACCGGCGCGGCGATCGGCGCCGAGGCCGATTCCTTCTTCTCCGAGAAGGGCAACAAGCCGAGGATCGGGCACGCCTTCCTCGCCATCGATCCCGGCGCCCTCGCCGGCAACGAGCGCTACTTCGAGCGGGTGGAAACGCTGGTGATGGCGATGCTCGCAGACGAGGGCGTGCGCCTGCCCGGCGCGCGCCGCTTCGCCGCCGAACGCGGCGCGCGCGGGGGCATCGAGGTCGCCGACGACCTGCTGGCGAAGATCGTGAAGCTGGCCGCGGGATGACCAGGGGCGACGCGGAACTGCTGGACCGGTTCTGCGATGCGCTGTGGCTGGAGGACGGCCTGGCGAAGAACACGCTGCAATCCTACCGGCGCGACCTGGAGCAGCTGGCCGCGCACCTGAAGGACAGGGACCTGCGCTCGACTTCGGAAGCGGACCTGTTCGGCTTCCTCGCTGCGCGGCGAGGCCGCGCCTCCAGCGCCGCGCGCATGCTCTCCAGCCTCAAGCGCTTCTTCCAGTGGTGCCTGCGCGAGCGCCTGGTCGCCGCCGACCCGACCCTCAAGCTCGACCCGCCGAAGCGCGCGCCGCGCTTTCCGAAGGTGCTTTCGGAAGCCGACGTTGAATCGCTGCTCGCCGCGCCCGACGCGGGGACCGCGCTCGGCTTCCGCGACCGCACCATGCTCGAGGTGCTCTACGCCTCCGGGCTGCGGGTCTCGGAACTGGTGAACCTGAAGACCTTCGAGGTGAACCTCGAGGCCGGCGTGGTGCGCATCCTGGGCAAGGGGTCCAAGGAGCGGCTGGTGCCGCTGGGCGAGGAGGCGGTGGACTGGATCCGGCGCTACCAGGCCGAGTGGCGCCCCGTGCTGCTCGGCCGGCGGCAATCGGAGGCGCTGTTCGTCACCGGGCGCGGCGCGGCGATGACGCGGCAGGCATTCTGGCTGAACATCAAGCGCTACGGCGATCGCGCCTTGCCGGGCAAGCCCCTGTCGCCCCATGTGCTGCGCCACGCCTTCGCCACCCACCTCATCAACCACGGCGCCGACCTGCGCGTGGTGCAGATGCTGCTGGGGCACGCGGACATCTCGACCACCCAGATCTACACCCACGTCGCGCGCGAACGCCTGAAGGCGTTGCACGCAAAACACCACCCGAGGGGCTGATGGCTGACACGCCCGGCATCGTTTTCCTCAGGAAGCACGGGGTCTCGTACACCGAGCACTTCTACGAGTACGTCGAGCACGGCGGCACGGCCGTGTCCTCCGAGACCCTCGGCGTGCCCGAGCACGAGGTGGTGAAGACCCTCGTCATGGAGGACGAGCATCGCAAGCCGCTGGTGGTGCTGATGCACGGCGACCGCAAGGTTTCCACCAAGGAGCTGGCGCGGCAGGCAGGCAGGAAGCGCATCGCGCCGTGCAGGCCCGAGGACGCGCAGCGGCACTCGGGCTACCAGGTTGGTGGCTGTTCGCCTTTCGGCTTGCGCAAGCCGCTGCCCGTCTACATGGAGCGATCCATCCTGGAGTTGCCGAGGATCCTGATCAACGCCGGCCAGCGCGGCCGGCTGGTGGCCATCGATCCGAAGGAAATCGTGCGGGTGCTGTCGCCGACGCTGGTGGAGGTGGCGCTGGAGGCCTAGGCCCTGCGCCGCTCGATCGACACGCCGACGAACCTGGCGTTGGGCAGGATGCCCATCTTGGCCGCGCTCACCTTCACCCAGGGCGCGCCGAAGTCATCCAGGATGAGGCGCGCGATGCGCTCGGCAAGGGTTTCCACCAGGCGGAAGTGCTGGCTGGCGGCGAGCGCCTTGATCTTCAACGCGACCTGCGCGTAGTCCACCGTGTCGGCCACCTTGTCGGACTTGAACACGGCCTCGCCCGGAATGCCGATGTCGAGGTCGATGGAGACCGTCTGCGGGAAATGCTTCTCGCGCCGGTAGATGCCGATCATCACTTCGACGCGCAGGTCGCGAAACAGGATGGCGTCCATGGCGGGAGATTATAGAATCGGGACCCGATGGAAACCGCACTGATTGCGCTCGCCGCGTACTGCCTGGGCTCGATTTCGTTCGCCGTGTT
>JALHLN010000334.1 GCA_022844545.1 Burkholderiales bacterium
AACATCAAGATGGTGGTGACGCTGATCACGCCGATCGCGATGGAGCAGGGCCTGCGCTTCGCCATCCGCGAGGGCGGCAAGACCGTCGGCGCCGGCGTCGTCGCCAAGGTGATCGAGTAGGCAGCGACAACAGGGGCATAGCTCAACTGGCAGAGCGTCGGTCTCCAAAACCGAAGGTTGGGGGTTCGAGGCCCTCTGCCCCTGCCAATGACTGAACGGGACTAAGCAAGACTGGATCGGGAACGGATGGCGGACATCATCAAGCTGGCGATCGGCGCGGCCCTCCTGATGGCGGGCGTGGCCGGGTACTACTGGCTCGGCGAGGGTTCGCTAGTGCTGAAGGTGCTCGCGGTGCTGGGCGGCATCGCCGCGGGGACCGCGGTGGCGCTCACCAGCACGCAGGGCCAGCAGTTCGTCGCGTTCGCGCGCGAGGCGGTCGGCGAGGTGAAGAAGGTGGTTTGGCCGACGCGCAAGGAAACGATGCAGACGACGGCGGCGGTGTTCGCCTTCGTCGTGGTGATGGCGGTGTTCCTCTGGCTCAGCGACAAGAGCCTCGAATGGGTGCTCTACGAGCTGGTGCTGGGATGGAAGAAGACCTGATGAACCGCACGGGAACGGCAGAAATGTCCAACATGGCCAACATGGCGAAACGCTGGTACGTCGTACACGCCTACTCGGGCTTCGAGAAATCGGTGCAGCGTGCGCTGGAAGACCGCATCACGCGCGCCGGGATGCAGGACAAGTTCGGCAAGATCCTGGTCCCCGTCGAGGAGGTGGTCGAGATGAAGGGCGGCCAGAAGCACATGTCGGAGCGCAAGTTCTTTCCGGGGTACGTGCTGGTCGAGATGGAAATGAACGACGACACCTGGCACCTGGTGAAGAACACCAACAAGGTCACCGGCTTCGTCGGCGGCACGGCGATGAAGCCCACCCCGATCTCCGAGAAGGAGGTCAACGCCATCATGCAGCAGATGCGCGAAGGCGTGGAGAAGCCCAAGCCCAAGGTGCTGTTCGAGAACGGCGAGATGGTCCGCGTCAAGGACGGCCCGTTCACCGACTTCCAGGGAACCGTCGAGGACGTGAACTACGAGAAGAGCCGCCTGCGCGTGGCGGTGACGATTTTCGGGCGCTCGACTCCGGTCGAGCTCGAGTTCGGCCAGGTCGAGAAGGCCTGAGCCTTTTTTGAGCGGGGAGAGCGCCGGGATGGTCCCGGGGCTCGCTTGGACCCGATAGGAGAGCAAGCATGGCGAAGAAGATCCTGGGTTTCATCAAGCTTCAGGTGCCCGCGGGCAAGGCCAATCCGGCGCCGCCCATCGGCCCCGCGCTGGGCCAGCGCGGCCTGAACATCATGGAGTTCTGCAAGGCGTTCAACGCGCAGACGCAGAAGGTCGAGCCGGGCCTGCCGCTGCCCGTGGTGATCACCGCGTTCACCGACAAGAGCTTCACCTTCATCATCAAGACGCCGCCGACAACGGTGCTGATCAAGAAGGCGGCGGGGCTGGAATCGGGCAGCCCGCGCCCGCATACCGACAAGGTGGGCAAGATCACCCGCAAGCAGGTCGAGGAGATCGCGAAAACCAAGATGCCCGACCTGAGCGCGGGCGACCTGGAGGCCGCGATGCGCACGGTCGCCGGCAGCGCGCGCTCGATGGGCGTGATCGTGGAGGGCATGTAAATGAGCGAATCCAAGCGCAGGAAGGCGATCGCCACCCGGGTCGACCGCGACAAGGTCTACGCGGCGCTGGAGGCGATGAAGCTGGTCAAGGACACGGCGACGGCGAAGTTCGATGAATCGGTCGACGTCGCGGTCAACCTCGGCATTGACGCGAAGAAGTCGGACCAGACGGTGCGCGGCGCGGTGGTGCTCCCCGCGGGGACCGGCAAGACGGTGCGCGTGGCGGTATTCGCGCAGGGCGATCGCGCCGAGGCGGCCAAGGCCGCCGGCGCGGATCTCGTCGGCATGGACGAGCTCGCCGAGCAGATCAAGGCGGGCAAGATGGATTTCGACGTCGTGATCGCGGCGCCCGAGGCGATGCGCGTGGTGGGCCAGCTGGGCCAGATCCTTGGCCCCCGCGGCCTGATGCCGAACCCGAAGGTGGGCACCGTGACCCCGGACGTCGCGGGGGCGGTGAAGAACGCCAAGGCGGGCCAGGTGCAGTTCCGGGCCGACAAGGCGGGCGTGATCCAGTGCACGATCGGCCGCGCCTCGTTCAGCCCTGAGCAGCTGCGCGACAACCTCGCCGCGCTGGTCGAGGCGCTGAACCGCGTCAAGCCGACGAACACGAAAGGCATTTACCTGAGGAAGCTCTCGGTGTCGAGCACGATGGGAATGGGCGTGAAGGTGGACCCTTCGTCGCTCTCGGCGCAGGCGCAGCAGTAGGACCAACAGGACTTTGGGCCGCCGCCTCCGCGAGGGGGCGGCTGCTGTCAAAGACCGTAGGAGCCGGCAGGAGGAATGGCTTAATCGAGCAGTTTCCTACGCAGACGGCGGTCCCGAGGAAGGAGCTGGAATGAGGTTCCCGATTCAAGGTCGCCATGGCTGGAAGTCCCGCAATGGACTTCCTTTTCATCAACGAGCAAGGAGGTAGACCTTGGGTCTCAATCTTGAGCAGAAGCAGGCGGTCGTCAGCGAGATCGCCGTGCAGATCGCCAAGGCGCAGACGGTGATCGTCGCGGA
>JALHLN010000335.1 GCA_022844545.1 Burkholderiales bacterium
ATCATCGGGATCTGCCAGTTCGCGAAGCCCACGAACGCCGGCATGATGGCGCCGAACACCATGATCAGGCCGTGCATGGTGGTCATCTGGTTGAAGAAGTCCGGGTCCACCACCTGCAGGCCGGGGGAGAACAGCTCGGCGCGGATCACCAGCGCCATGGTGCCGCCCACCAGGAACATGATGAAGCTGAACCACAGGTACAGCGTGCCGATGTCCTTGTGGTTGGTAGTGGTGACCCAGCGCATGATGCCGCCGTAGCCGCCGTGGTGGTCGTGATGGCCGTGCTCGCCGTGCCCTGCCGCGTGCCCGTGGTTGTCTACGACTGCGCTCATGTTCTTCTCCTGGATCCTGCCGGCTTACTTCCTGGCGGCCTTGACTTCGGCGGGCTGCACAGCGTCGCCGGTCTTGTTGCCCCAGTTGTTGCGCGTGAAGGTGAGGACCGCGGCCAGCTCGACATCGTTCAGCTGCTTGCCGAAGGCGGCCATCGCGGTGGGCTTGCCGTCCTTGACCACGCCGTTGAGCAGGATGCCGATCGGCGCCTCCTTCGAACCGGTCACGACCTTGGAACCGTCCAGCGCCGGGAACACCGGCGGCGTGCCCTTGCCGGTGGCCTGGTGGCAGGCGACGCAGTTGGCGGCGTAGACCTTCTCGCCGCGCACCTTCAGTTCCTCCAGCGTGTACTGCTTGCCCGGGTCGTCCGCGGCGGCGGCCATCAGCTTCTTTCTCTCGCCGACCCACTGCGTGTACTCGTCCTGGGTCACGACCTTGACCACGATCGGCATGAAGCCGTGCTCCTTGCCGCAGAGCTCGACGCACTGGCTGCGGAAGGTACCGGTCTTCTCCGCCGTGAAGTGCAGGTCGCGGATGAAGCCCGGGATGGCGTCCTGCTTGGCGCCGAAGGCCGGCACCCACCAGGAGTGGATCACGTCGGCGGCGGTGGTGAGCATGCGCACCTTCTTGCCCACCGGCACCACCAGTTCCTCGTCCTTGCCGACCTCGAGCAGGTAGTGCTCGCCCTTGGGCGCGCGGCCTTCGATCTGGTCGCGCGGGGTGCCGAGCGAGGCCATGATATTGATGCCCTCGCCCTCGCCCTTCAGGTAGTCGTAGCCCCACTTCCACTGGTAGCCGGTCACCTTGATGGTGAGCTCGGGGTTGGAGGTGTCCTTCTGCGCGATCACGGTGCGAGTCGTGGGCAGCGCGATCCCGACCAGGATCAGCGCCGGGATCACGGTCCACAGGATCTCGACGGTCGTGTTCTCGTGGAACTGCGCCGCCTTGTGGCCCTTGTCCTTGCGGTGCGCGTAGACCGAATAGAACATGAAGGCGAACACGCCGATGAAGATGACCGTGCACAGGATCATCACGTACTCGTGAAGGCTGTGGATGTCGGCGGCGAGCTTGCTGCCGGCCGGCCGCAGGTTCCACTCCAGCGCCAGCGCCGCGCCGGAAACCGCCGCCAGGGCGAGCGCCGCCAGGGCGGCGAGGATGCGTACAGGCTTTCTTGCCATCGTCTGTCCTTCCCGAATCAAACCTCGTTGTCGCTCGATTCCCCGCCCGGCGCGCCGTGCGGAGGCGAAGCTGGCAATAGAGGCGCAGAACAGGAAGAAAAGCCGCGCAAATTTACCATAGCCGCCCCCCCTGCTCAAGCAAGAAGACGATGAAATTGCTCGGGTTTCGCATCAATGCGGCTAATGTGGGCGAGGCGCGAACTGCACGATGCTTCTGCCGTCCGCCCGCTTGCGCGGCGCGCCCTTCCACGCATGCCCGTACACCACCTCGCAGGTGACGGGCAGGCGTCCGTCGCGCATGAGCCCCTGCAGCGCGGCGTCGAGCGCATCGCGAAAGCGCCGTCCCGCCAGCCCGCGCGAACGCGCCGGCGCGGCGAAGGTCTGGCCGCTGGCGCGCAGGTCGGCGAGGAGCGCCTCACCCCCGGCATAGGTCAGCGTCAGCCGCTCGGTGTCCATCACCGGCGCCGAGAAGCCCGCCGCCACCAGCGCGTCGCCGACATCGTGCATGTCGGCGAAGCGGTGCACCCTGCCGCCGCCCGCGGCGGCGCGCAGCTCAGCGAGCGTGTCCGGTCCCAGCGTGCTGAACAGGACGAGGCCGTCGGCGGCAAGGACGCGCGCAAACTCGCGCAGCGCCGCCGGCGGGTCGGCCGCCCAGTGCAGCGCCATGTTGGACCACACCAGGCCGACGCTGCCGGCGGCGAGCGGAAGGCGCTGCAGGTCGCCGCACACCTGCGCGGCGGCGGGCCGCACGCCGAGGCGCGACAGCAGCGAGCGCTCCCGGCGCAGCATGGGCAGGGCATAGTCGAGCTCCACCAGCGCCGCCCCGGGATAGCGCTTCAGCAGCGCGGCGGATTCCCGGCCCGGACCGCAACCCGCCTCCAGCACGCGGCGCGGCGCGAGCTTCACGTAGTCCAGGCGCTCCAGCATCCGGCTGCCCACCTCGGCCTCCAGGCGCGAGGCCGCGGCGTAGGTCGCCGCGGCTCGCGCGAAGCGCAGGCGTGCGACGCGCGCGTCGATCTCGGGCATGGAACCATCCTAGCGCACAATATCTACGATGCCCGGCCCGGTCCTCTCCCGCGTCGCGACCGCGCTCTTCGGTGGCGCCTGCTTCCTTTGCCGCGGCGCCGCCGAAGGATTGC
>JALHLN010000336.1 GCA_022844545.1 Burkholderiales bacterium
GCGAAGGCGGGATTGCGGCTGCAGGTCGTGGCCGAGGTGGATGGCCCGTGGTCGACGAAATCCATGGTCGCCGCCGGGCTGGGCGCGACCATCCTTTCCCGCTCGGCGCTCTATCCCGAGAAGGCGCCGACTGTGCTATCGGTCCGTCGTATCGTGCGACCCGCGCTGACCCGGGCGATGAATACTTGCGTCAGGCGCGGAGAAACGCTCGCACGCGCGCCGGCGGTTGTCGCGGAGATTCTCGTCGCCGTCGCCAGAGACCTGATCGGCTCAGGCCATTGGAAGGGCGCATCGATCACGCACCGCTAGGGCAGACCCAGCACGGCTCGGAGCACACGCTCCACCTTTGCCATTTCCTCCTGCGAAAGCGTCGTCAGGGGGCCATCCTTGAGGCGCTGCCGGTCGAGCGTCCTCGGCTGTTCCGGCACCACATGGCAGGATTGGCGCAGTCGGTCTCGCGCGTGGATAGCGACGCGCAGCGGTTCCCGCGAAGGTCGCACCTGTGTCGTCATAGGAAGGACGACAACGGTCTCGCTCCCTGCATTCGTAAGGAAGTCGCTCTGGATAACAAGGACGGGGCGAATCTTTCCGACCTCGGCCCCCCGATTCGGGTTCAGATTCCCAATCCAGACCTCGCCGCGCTTCATGTCTTGCGAACCCGGGACTTGCGCTTCACGGTGTACCTCGCAGCGGGCTCTGCCAGATTCATGGACTCGTTGTCCAGCGGCAGGGCCTCCTCTGCCATCGCGCGTGCTTCGTCCGGATCGATGCTGCGCATGGCGCGAACGATCTCGTCCTGGAATCTCCGTTGCTCTCGATCACGGAGGTACGCTGCAAGTGCTTCCCGCACAACTTCGGAACGGCTCTTGCGCTCGCGCTCCGCCTCCATGGTCAACTGTCGTTCCAGCTCCTCGTCTAGACGCATGCTGAGAATTGACATCCAAGCCTCCGCTTGTGTGGCATTGACGTAGTTGTCAACAAGATGGCATACGAATTGTATTACAAATTGACTACATGAGACATATCCATTGGATATACCTCTAACGCTAAAACCTATTTCTGTGGAATAGGTGGCGCGCCTACACTGGATTCCTGATCCCGCCTCAGGAACGCGCAATGTCCGCCCAGCTCGCCCCCGCATCCCCTGCCGCCTCGGTCCCCGAGGGCACCGACCTCGTCGAGTGGTATTACGACAAGGGCTTCTCCGACGGCCTGCCCGTCATCCCGCCCACCCCCGAGAAACTCGCCGCGATGCTCGCGGCCCTCGGCGGCGAGCCGGAGAAGGTGGAATGCCGCGTGCCGCCGCGCTGGGGCGGCCTGACGCGCGAGGTGCTCGCCATCAACCTGGTGCTGGCCGGCTGCAAGCCGGAGTACGCGCCGGTGGTGCGCGCCGCGATGCTGGCGCTCACCGAAACCGCGTTCAACCTGAACGGCGTGCAGGCCACCACGCACATGTGCTCGCCGCTGCTGGTGGTCAACGGCCCGCTCGCCGGCAGGATCGGCATGAACGGCGGCTGCAACGCCTTCGGCTCGGGCAACCGCGCCAACGCCACCATCGGCCGCGCCATCCGCATGATCCTGCTCAACGTCGGCGGCGGCTGGCCGGGCGACCTGGACAAGAGCACGCTGGGCAACCCGACCAAGTACACCTACGCGGTGTGCGAGAACGAGCTCAGTCCCTTCGCCCCGTACCACGTGGAGAAGGGTTTCGCCGCCGAGGATTCCACGGTGTTCGTGATGGCGGCCGAGGCGCCGCACAGCGTCACCAACCACGTCGCCAACGACCCGCAGGGGATCCTGGACAGCATCTGCTCGGCGATGAGCACCTATGCTCACAACAACGCCGTCTCCAGCGGCCACTGCGCCGTGGTGCTGGGGCCGGAGCACGCGGCCACCATCGCCAAGCACGGCTGGAAGCGCAACGACATCAAGTCCTACCTCTGGATGTACTCGGGCAACAAGTTCCGCGAACTGGCCTTCGAGCACCGCTACGGCAAGGTCTACAACCGCTCGCTGCCGGTCTGGTATCGGCGCGACCTGGATTCGCACATCCCGGTGGTGCCCTCGCCGGAGAACATTCATCTCTTCGTGATCGGCGGCGAGGCCGGGCGCTTCTCCGCCTTCATCCCCGGCTGGGGCCACATGACTTCGCCGGTGCTGCGCGAAATCGATGGCGCCGGCGCGCGTCCGGCGGGCGGGCCGCGCTGCGTGGACGGAACCTGTTACCTGTAATGGCTGCGAAAAAGGAGGCAAGCGCATGATGCAAACCTACGATCCCCGGGGCGTGGTCCGGGCTGACGAACGCGGCCTGGCCAGGCGCGTCGGCAAGCTCGACGGCCTGCGCGTCGGGATCCTCGACAACACCAAGTGGAACGCGAACAAGCTGCTGCGCTCGCTGCGCGACCAGCTGCAGTCGCAGCACCAGCTCGCGTCGGTCAACTACTACCGCAAGGAGAGCTTCTCGCGCTTCGCCGATCCGGCGCTGATCGACCGGATCCGTGCCGAGAACGACGTCGTCTTCACCGCCATCGGCGATTGAGGCTCCTGCACATCGTGCTGTATGCATGATGGCTTCAGCCTCGAATCGCTGGGCGTGCCGACGGCCGTGATCGTGACCAC
>JALHLN010000337.1 GCA_022844545.1 Burkholderiales bacterium
CCACGACCGTGCTCGTCATCTGGGGCTTCGGGCTCAGCCATCCGCTCGAGACGATCTTCCTCACCTACGTGGGCGGGGTGGAGCCCTTCATCCTGATCGCCGTGCCGCTGTTCATCGTGGCGGGCGAGCTGCTCTCGCGGGGCGGCGTCGGCGAGCGCATCGTCGCCTTCGCGCAGACGCTCCTCGGCTTCCTGCCCGGAGGCCTCGGCATCGTCGCCGTCGCCTCGTGCCTCCTCTTCGGCGGCGTGTCGGGCTCGGCCATCGCGGGTTCCGCGGCGATCGGCTCGGTCATGATCCCCGCCATGGTCAAGCGCGGCTATTCGCCCGGATTCGCCGCGGCGCTCATCGCGGCGGCCGGTACCCTCGCGATCATCATTCCGCCGTCGATCCCGCTGCTCGTCTACGGCTTCGTCGCGGGCGCTTCGGTGCGAGACCTCTTCCTCGCCGGCATCGTGCCGGGCATCCTGTTCGGCGGCGGCATGATGCTGGTGTGCGTCTGGTATGGAAAGAAGACCGGGTGCGACACCGGCGGCAAGCGCGCCTCCGGCGCCGAGATCCGGCGCGCCTTCCTGGAGGCGCTGCCGGCGCTGCTCATGCCGGTCATCATCCTCGGGGGAATCTGGAGCGGCGTCTTCACGCCCACCGAGTCGGCGGCGGTCGCCGTGATCTACGGGCTGGTCGTGGCGATGGCGTTCTACCGCTCGCTCGCCTGGCACCAGCTTCCCGGCCTTTTCTACCAGGCGTTCCTCACCAGCGCCGTGGTGATGGTGGTGGTGGGCGCGACGGCCGCGCTCGCGTGGCTCATCACCGTCGAGCAGGTGCCCGTGCAGGTCACTGCCTGGATGACGGAGGTGGCGCGGAGCCCGTGGACGTTCCTCCTCCTCACCAACGTCTTCCTGCTGCTCCTGGGCATCTTCATCGAGCCGCTGCCGGCGCTGGTGCTCGCCGCGCCGCTGTTCGCGCCGCTGGCGCGGGCGTACGGCATCGATCCCGTGCACCTGGGCCTCATCATGACCTGCAACCTCGCGATCGGCCTGTACACGCCTCCGGTGGGCGGTACGCTCTTCGTCGCCGCCAAGCTCGCCGGCGCGTCCATCGCGCGCGTCTCGCGCGAACTGGTGCCCATCTTCATCGTGACCGCGGTCGTGCTGGCGCTGATCACCTACATCCCGGCGCTGCCGATGGGGCTGGTCTGGCTCGTCCGTTGAACGCGGCGCTGAAATCGGGAAACTTCGGCGCCAGCGATTTCCTAACTTGCAAGGGCATCGATCCGGAGCCTGTTTCTGGTGCAGAATCCGTCGCCTGAGTCCGGCGACGCTCTTGCAACCGCCGCGGCCCTGGAGCTGGAGAGCAACGATGAGTGACGGCGCGTCGCATTTGGCGGTGGGTGTGATCGGGCTGGGCGCAATGGGGGCCGGCATCGCGCAGTCGCTGCGCCGGGCGCGGTTCGATACCCACGTGTTCGACGTGCGGACCGAGGCGGCGCAGGCCTTCGCCCGGGACGGCGGCACCGCCTGCGCCACGGCGGCGCAGCTGGCCGCCGCCTGCGACGTCGTGGTGTCGGCGGTGGTCAGCGCCGCGCAGACGGACGAAGTGCTCTTCGGCGCGGGCGGCGCGGCCGCCGCGATGCGCAAGGGCAGCGTGTTCATGATGTGCTCGACCGTGGATCCGAACTGGTCGAGCGCGCTCGAGGGGCGCCTGGCCGAGCGCGGCCTGCTGTACCTTGACGCCCCGATGTCCGGCGGCGCCGCCAGGGCCGCGGCGGGCGAGCTGACGATGATGACCTCCGGCCGGCCCGAGGCCTACGCCAGGTGCCAGCCGGTGCTGGACGCGATGGCGGCCAAGGTCTACAAGCTGGGCGATCGCGCGGGGGCCGGCAGCAAGGTGAAGACGGTCCATCAGCTGCTCGCCGGCGTGCACATCGCCGCCGCCGCCGAGGCGATGGCGCTCGGACTGCGCGAGGGCGTGGATCCGCAGGCGCTCTACGAGGTGATCTGCAACAGCGCCGGCAACAGCTGGATGTTCGGCAATCGCATGGCGCACGTGCTCGCGGGCGACTACACGCCGCTGTCCTCGGTGGACATCTTCGTCAAGGACCTTGGGCTGGTGCTGGATCTGGCGCGCGCGAGCAAGTTCCCGCTGCCGCTCGCCTCCACCGCGCACCAGATGTTCATGCAGGCGTCCACCGCCGGGCATGCCAGGGAAGACGACAGCGCCGTGATCAAGATCTTCCCGGGCATCCGGTTGCCGGAGAAGAAGGCGTGACGCTGCGCCTGGGCTGCATCGCCGACGATCTCACCGGCGCGACGGATGTCGCGCTGATGCTGCAGAACGCGGGCATGCGCACGGTCCAGGTGATCGGCGTGCCGGCGGCACTGGGTCGGGTTGACGCCGACGCGGTGGTGGTGGCGCTGAAATCGCGCACGGCGCCCGCCGCGGACGCGGTGGCGCAATCGCTGGCAGCGCTCGAATGGCTGCGGGCGCAGGGTGCGCGGCAGATCCTGTTCAAGTACTGCTCCACCTTCGACTCGACCGACGCGGGCAACATCGGCCCGGTCGCGGACGCGCTGCTCGACGCGATGGGCGCGCCGTTCACGGTCGCCTGCCC
>JALHLN010000338.1 GCA_022844545.1 Burkholderiales bacterium
GTGGGGCCGACCGTACTCGGAGCTGCTGCCGCTCGCGCTGGGCAGCTTCATCGCCTTCGGCGCCTTCGCCATTCCCGCGGGCTGGCTGGCCGACCACTGGAGCCGCTACAAGACGATGGCGGTGTTCTTCATCGGCATCGGGCTGTCCCTGGGCGCGACCGGCCTCGCGCAATCGCCGTGGCAGATCGCGCTCGGGCTCACCGTGGTGGGCGCCTTCGCCGCCATCTACCATCCGGTGGGCATCGCCATGCTCGTGGTTTCGCCGGAGAAGATGGGCAAGATGCTGGGCTGGAACGGGCTGTGGGGAAACATGGGCCTCGCGTTCGCGGCCCTGCTCACCGGCGCCCTGGTGGACGGTTTCGGCTGGCGCGCCGCGTTCTTCGTCCCCGGGCTGCTGTGCGTGGCCGCCGGGATTGCGTTCCTCGTCCTGGTGAAGGATCCGGGAAAGGTGAAGAAGACCTCGAAGACCCTCGGCCTGCACATGGACACGCGCATGCTGGCGCGCGTCATGGCCATCATGCTGGTCGCAACCGCCTGCGGCGGCATCATCTTCAACTCGACCACCATCGCCATGCCCAAGGTGTTCGACGAGCGCCTGCAGTCGCTGACGCAGACCAGCTTCGGCGTCGGCGCGCTGGTCGCGCTGGTCTACACCATGGCCGCGTTCGCGCAGGTGCTGATGGGCGCGCTGATCGACCGCATGGAGATGCGCCGGCTGATGATCGCGGTCGGTCTGATCCAGATCCCGATGCTGTTCCTCGCCGCGAACCTCGAGGGCTGGTGGATGCTGGGCGCGGCTCTGCTGATGATGCTGGCGGTGTTCGGGCAGATTCCCCTGAATGACGCCATCGTCGGCAAGTACGTGGCCGACGAGTTCCGTGCCCGCGTGCTGGGCGTGCGCTACGTGGTGTCGCTGGGCGTGGCCGCGGTCGCGGTGCCGCTGATCGCGGCCCTGCACAAGACCGAGGGCGGCTTCGCCAACGTGTTCATGGTGCTCGCCGTGCTCGCCTCCGGCATCTTCGTCGCCGCGTTCTTCTTTCCCACGCGCGCCGAGCTGGTGGCGCACAAGGAGAAGCTGGCGAGCCAGCCGGCCTGAAGCGGGATGACCCGGCCGCGTGTTATCATGTGCCGTCATCACTCATCAGCCGGCTCATGCGCACCATCATCGATCTTCCCGAAAGCCAGCTTGAGGCGCTCGGCCGCATCTCCCGGCGCCGCCGGCTCTCCCGCGCCGAGTTGATCCGCCAGGCGGTCGACCGGTTCCTGGTGGAGCATGCCCCGGACGCGCAGGCGGCGTTCGGCCTGTGGAGGAAAGCGGGCGCCCGCGAGGACGGAGTCGCCTACCAGCGGCGCCTGCGGCGGGAGTGGAGTCGTTGAGGGCGCTGTTCGACACCAACATCCTCATCGACTACCTGAACGGCATCGAAGCCGCGAGGGCGGAACTGGCGCGCTACGAGCGCCCGGCCATCAGCGTGATTTCCTGGATCGAGGTGCTGGAGGGTACGCGCCCGGAGGTGGAACCTCCGACGCGCGCGTTCCTCGCGCATTTCGAGCGCATCGAGCTGGGCGAGGCGATCGCCAATCGCGCGGTGGCGCTGCGGCGTTCGGCGCGCCTGCGGATGCCGGACGCCATCATCCTCGCGACCGCACGGGCCGAGAACCTGCAGCTGGTGACGCGCAATACGAAGGACTTCAGTCCGGACGAGCCGGGCATCCGGATTCCCTACCGGATCTGAGCGCCTCCAAGGCGCGCCGGCGCGATCTGATCCGGCCGGCTCAGGCCGCCTTGCGCTCGATCAGGGCGAGGATCTTCGGCAGCGCTTCGTCCGCCAGCGCGACCAGTTCGGCGCGCGTGCGGTTCTGCACCGGATGCGGCACCCAGACCAGGCCCGCGGCGAAACCGAGCGACTTCATCTGCGCGTCCGCCGCCTGGCGGAAGGCTTCCGTCGCCACGCCGCAACCCGGGATGCCGCGCCGGTCGAGATTCTGCAGGTCATGCAAACTGCACGACGTACAGGAGCCTCAGTCGGCGAGCCCTTCCACCACGACGTCGCAGCGCTCGACGATGTCGGCGAGCACCGCCTCCGGCGCGGGCTTGGTGTGCGTGGGCTTGGCGAAGCGCAGCACCTCCAGCCCGCGCGCGCCCAGCCGCTCGGCGAGCGTGTCGAGGAATTCCTCGCTGCGCTCCTTCGAGATGCACAGCAGCCCGATGGTCGCCCGGGCGAGGTCCGGCGGCGGCGCCAGCCGCTCGCGCTGCACCGCCGCGGTTTCCGCGGTCGGATCGCGCATCCGAAAGCCTTCCTGCGTCATGTCGCCTTCCTGTGTCATGTCCCGATCTCCTTTGATACGACTTGCACTTCGGTATGGCGGCGCTGCGCGGTCCAGCCGCCGATGACGGCGGAGAACAGCCCGCCAATGGCCCCGGCACGCACCACCAGCAGCCCGCCGGGGTGGAACTTGTCCACGATCTCGTCCGCGCGCGAGGGGTCGATGCCCTCGGTCACGCCGCCGGCGCCCTGGATGAGGTCGCGGCCCGGGCGCTTGAGCGCCTGCCACAGCCCGGCCTCGATCTCCTTGCG
>JALHLN010000339.1 GCA_022844545.1 Burkholderiales bacterium
GCGCGCACCTCGGCGCGCAGCGCCTCGGCCTGCGGGGGGAACTCGAAGATGGGGAAGTGGAAGCGCATCAGGCTGCAGTGTGCCCGAAAACCGGGCGGGTTTGCCCAATGGCGGCGGTCGAGGACGGGTAATGTAACCGATCGGTTACATTCGCCGGCCCATGCCGCCTCACCCCACCCGCACCGGCAGCCGGCGCAAGCCCCGGAAGCGCACCCGCCGGTCGCGCTCGGGCTCGCCGGCGAGCGCGATCTTCGGAAACTTCGCCAGCAGCCGCGAGAAGGCGATGCGCCCCTCCATGCGCGCGACGTTCATGCCGACGCAGACATGATCGCCCTGGCCGAAGGCGATGTGGCGGTTGGGCTTGCGCGCGACGTCGAAGCGTTCCGGGTCCGGGAACTGTGCAGCGTCGCGGTTGGCGGCGCCGATGCCGATGGTGATTGGCGTGCCGGCAGGCAGGGTGGACCCGCCCAGCGTCATCGGGTCGAGCAGGCGGCGGTTGTTGAGCTGGATCGGGCCGTCGTAGCGCAGCATTTCCTCCACGGCTGTGGGAACCAGCGAAGGATCCGCGCGCAGCTTCTCCAGTTCCCCCGGATTGTTCAGCAGCGCCCACAGCCCGTTGCCGATCAGGTTGGTGGTGGTCTCGTGCCCGGCGTTGAGCAGGAAAATGCACTGGTGGTAGAGCTCGGTGTCGGTGAGCTTCTCGCCCTCCTTCTCCCCCTGCAGCAAGCGGGTGAGGACGTCGGACTCGTAGTCGCCGGGCTTCGCGCGCCGCGCAGCGATGAGCAGCTTCAGGTAGTCGATGAACTCGGTCACCGCCCGGTTGCCGGCGTCGAACATCCGGGTGGTCAGCTTGGGCTCCAGGCCGGTCAGGATCGCCACCGACCAGGCGCGCAGCGGGCTGCGTTCCGGGCGCGGGATGTCGAGCAGGTTGCCGATGACCTCGATCGGGATCTGCGCCGCGAAATCTCCGATGAAATCCACCTCGCCCTTCGCCGCCATGTCCGCCAGCAGCGCCTCCACCAGGCGCGCCACGTCCTGCTCCATGCGCGCGATGGCGCGCTGGTTGACCGCACCCATGATGATCCGCCGCACGCGCGTATGCAGCGGCGGGTCGTTGAAGACGAGGCTGCTGGTGTGATGCTCGTACAGGGGCGAGTCGCCGAGTTTCGGCGCGAACTCCGCCTTCTTGTCCGAGCTCGCGCGCGGATTGCGGTAGACCGCGATGGCGTCGTCGTAGCGCGAGAGGAACACCCCGCCGCCCTCGAGCGCGTGCACCGGGTCCTGCGCGCGCAGCGCGGCGTACCAGGGATAGGGATCGTCGAGGAACGCCGCCGGTACGCGCGTCAGCTGGAAGTCCCGCACCTCGGCCGCCGAGATCATTCGGCTATTATGCCGCCCATGCAACGCGTCCCCAATGCCACGTTCTCGCCGCAACTGGATGCCCGCCTCAAGGAGCTGTGGGGCACGCCGGTGAACCTGTACCGGGCGCTGGGCAACCATCCCGGCCTCGCCGCCGCATGGACCGAGTTCGCCAACGCGATCCGCCACGACAGCCGCACGCCGCGCGCCTTGCGCGAGCTCATGATCCTGCGCACGGCGCAGATCGCCCGCTCCGAGTACGAGTGGGCGCACCACCTGCGCATGGCGCGCAAGGCCGGGGTGCCCGAGGCGCAGATCGCCGCGCTGGCGCTCTGGCGCGAGTCGCCCGCGTTCGACGCCCGCGAACGCGCCGCACTCGCGCTCACGGAAGGCGTGATGGCCTGCAGCGTGTCCGACGAAGTGCACGCCGAGGTGAAGCGGCATTTCAGCGACGCCGAGTTCGTGGAGCTGTCGTTGACGGCGTCGTTCTACGCCATGGTGTCGCGGATGCTGGATGCGATGCGGGTGGAACTGGACCCCGACGTGCGCGAGCATTCGCCCCGTCTCGGCTGAGGCCGGTGAGCGCCCGCCCGCCCCGGAGCTACCGCTACTACGACCTGATCATGGTGGCGTTCGTCACCGTGCTCATCTGCTCCAATTTCATCGGCGCGGCCAAGCAGGCGGTGGTGGACGTGCCGCTGCTGGGGCCGATTCCGTTCGGCGCCGGGGTGCTGTTCTTCCCGATCGCCTACATCTTCGGCGACATCCTCACCGAGGTCTACGGCTACGGCCGCGATCGCCGCGTGATCTGGGCCGGCTTCGGCGCCCTCGCCTTCGCCTCCTTCATGGCCTGGGTGGTGGTGAACCTGCCGCCGGGGCCTTCCGAGTACATGAAGACCTACCAGCCCGCGCTCGAGGCGGTGTTCGGCAACGCCTGGCGCATCGCCCTCGCCTCCCTGATCGCGTTCTGGTGCGGCAGCTTCGTCAACAGCTACATCCTGGCGAAGATGAAGATCTGGACCGCGGGCAAATGGCTGTGGACGCGCACCATCGGTTCCACCATCGCGGGCGAGCTGGTGGACTCGGCCCTGTTCTACTTCATCGCCTTCTACGGCATCTGGGCCACCGAGGACATCCTCAAGGTGGCGATGGCGCAGTACCTGCTGAAGACCGGCTGGGAAATCCTGATGACGCCGG
>JALHLN010000340.1 GCA_022844545.1 Burkholderiales bacterium
CGCGCCGGCCGTGGCCGTGGCGGCGCACGCGCTGCTCGCCGCCAGCCCGGCGCAGCTGATGATGGTGCAACTGGAGGACGTCCTGGGCTCGCCCGACCAGGCCAACCTTCCGGGCACCACGACCGAGCACCCGAACTGGCGCCGCAAGCTGCCGGCGACGCTGGCCGAGATGCGCGCGGACCCGCGCACCGGCGATCTGGCGCGGCGTCTCGCGGCGCTGCGGCCGGGCGGACGGACGCGGTGATAGGATTTGCCCCTGGCGCGGCAACGACCGCCGCCCGCGTCCCATGATGCACGGAACCGCCCACCGGATCGAAGTACGGCCGCAGTTGCCGCCGCGCCTGTCGCGCCTGGAGGAACTCGCCTCCAACCTCTGGTACGCCTGGCACCGGCCCACGCGCACCCTGTTCGCGCGCCTGAACCCGGTGCTGTGGCAGGAGACCGGCCACAACCCGAGGGGGATGCTGCGCAGCATCGACCAGGAGCGCCTCGACGCCGCGGCGGCCGACCCGGAGTTCCTCGAGGCCTATGACCGCAGCGTCGCCGCCTACGACGCCTACCACGGCCCGCGCGGCCCGCTGCCGGTGGTGCCGGCGGGCGAGTGCGTGGCGTATTTCTCCGCCGAGTTCGGCCTGCACGAGAGCCTGCCCATCTATTCCGGCGGCCTGGGGATTCTTGCGGGCGACCATTGCAAGACCGCGAGCGACCTGCAGCTGCCCTTCATCGCGGTCGGCCTGCTCTACCGGCAGGGCTACTTCCAGCAGAGCATCGATGCGCAGGGCCGGCAGCAGGCGCATTTCGCCGACACCGACTTCGAGCTGCTGCCCGTCGCGCTGCTGCGGGGCGCCGACGGCGGCGAGCTGCGCGTGGCCGTGGATCTGCCCGGCGGCCAGGCGCAGTGCCGCATCTGGCGCGCGCGCATCGGTCGCGTCGCGCTGGTCCTGCTCGATGCCGACCTGGATGAGAACGCCGCGCCGGTGCGCGCCATCACCCATCAGCTCTACGGCGGCAGCCCGGCGACGCGCCTGGAGCAGGAGATCGTGCTCGGCGTCGGCGGCGTGCGCGCGCTGCACGCACTGGGCATCGAGCCGGCCTGCTGGCATGTGAACGAGGGACACCCGGCCTTCCTGATCCTGGAGCGGCTGCGCCAGCTGGTGGCGCGCGGCGTCGCCTTCGAGGTGGCGCTCGAGGCGGTCGCCGGCGCCACGGTGTTCACCACCCACACCGCGGTGCCGGCCGGGCACGACCGCTTCGCCGACGGCGCGGTGCGCGAGCATATCCAGCGCGCGCTGCCCGAGTTGCGGCCTTACCTGGACGCGGTGCTCGCCCTTGGCCACGTCGGCGCGCCCGGCGAGTTCAACATGACCGCGCTCGCGGTGCGCGGCTCGCGCGCGCAGAACGGCGTCTCGCGCGTGCACGGCGAGGTCTCGGCGCGCATCTGCGCCCCGTTCTGGCCGCAGGTGGACGCCGAGGAGAATCCGGTCGGTCACATCACCAACGGGGTGCACGTGCCCACCTTCCTGTCGGACGTGTGGCAACCGCTGCTGGAGCGCTGCACCGGGCGCCCTTGGCCGGAGTGGGCCTTCGACGAGCACTGCTGGCACGCGGTGCGCTCGGTGCCGGACGCCGAGTTCTGGGGCGTGCACCAGGCGCTGAAGGCGCAGATGCTGCACCTGGTGCGATTCCGCGTGCGCCGGCAGCAACTGCGCGCCGGCGCCTCCGAGGCGCACATCGACCGCATCCTGCGCCTGGTGGATCCGGAAAAGCCGGAGATCCTCACCATCGGCTTCGCGCGCCGCTTCGCCACCTACAAGCGCGCCACGCTGCTGCTGCAGCGCCTGGACTGGCTGCGGGAGATCCTGGCCGGCGCCGGGCGCCCGGTGCTGCTGCTGTTCGCCGGCAAGGCGCACCCGGCGGACGAGCCGGGGCGCGAAATGATCCGGCATATCGCCGAGGCCGCCGCCAGCCCCGGGTTCGAGTCGCGCATCCTGCTGCTGGAGAACTACGACCTGCGCCTCGCGCGCCGGCTGGTGTCGGGCGTGGACGTGTGGCTCAACAACCCGGTGTACCCGATGGAAGCCTGCGGCACCTCCGGCATGAAGGCGGCGATCAACGGCGTGCTCAACCTGTCGGTGCTCGACGGCTGGTGGGAGGAAGGCTACGACCGGCGCCACGGCTGGGCGATCAAGCCCGCGCCCGAGTCGGCCGGCGAGCAGCGCCGAGACGCGGACGAGGCGCGCACGCTCTACGAGCTGCTGCAGGACCAGGTCGTGCCGCTGTACTACGCCAGGAACGACAAGGGCTACTCGCCGGGCTGGGTGGCGATGGCGAAGGAGGCGATGGTGAGCGTGGCGCAGCGCTTCTCCTCGCAGCGCATGGTCACCGAGTATGTCGAGCGCTGCTATGCGCCCACCGCCGCGCGCGGCCGGCGCCTGGCGGCGGACGAATTCGGCGAGGCGCGCCGGCTGGCGGACTGGAAGGCGCGAACGCGCGCGGCGTGGAGCGGCGTGGCGCTGCGCCGCGTCGA
>JALHLN010000341.1 GCA_022844545.1 Burkholderiales bacterium
GTCGCAGCGTGCGAGGCGCCCGAGGCGCTGCTGCGTGAACGCATCGCCGCGCGCGCCGCGGCCGGGTCCGACGCCTCGGATGCCAGCCTGCCGGTCCTGGAGCGACAACTGGCGGCGCGCGAGCCGCCAGGGGCGGACGAAGCCGCGCTCACCATCGACACCGCGAGCTCGCAGGCGGTGCGCGATGCGGTCGAGGCGATCGCGGCACGCCTTGCCGTTGGCGCGGAGGGCTAGCCCTTGCGCTCGCGCGCCGGCACCAGCAGCACCGGCACCGGGCTGTAGCGCAGCACCAGCTCGGCGTCGCTGCCCAGCAGCGCGCGCTGCACCCCGCGCCGCCCGTGCGTGCCCATGACGATCAGGTCGGCGCGCCACTTCTTCGCCTGCTTGACGACCGCATCCGCGACGCGGCCGCCGAAGTCTTCCACCAGCACGCACTCGGGCCTGGTGCCGGCGGCGTGGGCGCGCCTGGCCACCGCCGCCAGCGTCTTGCGGCCGCCCGCACGCATCGAATCGAGCAGCGGGGCGATGCTGGCGCCCATCTCCGGCGCCGCGATCAACGCGTACTCCTCGACCACGTGCAGCAGGCACAGCTTCGCCTTGTTCTCCGTCGCGAGCTTGAGCGCCTCGCCCAGGCCGCGCATCGAGGTCGCGCCGCCGTCCACCGGTACCAGGATTCGCTTGTAGGCCATCCGCCATTACCTCCGCTTTGAAAGAGTCCGCTTCAATCGTGCCGCCGCAGGGCCGCGGCCAGTTCCCGGATCGCCTGCTCGCCCAGGGTTTCCTGCTGCAGCAGGCGCGCCGCGCCGAGCTCCAGAGTCTGACGGTTCGCGGTCAGGATGGCCACCGCCTTGTCGAAGGCGGCCTGCACCAGTGCGCGCACGGCAACGTCGATCTCGCGCGCGGTCTCCTCGCTGTACTCGCGCGGCTGCAGGCCGCCCGCCCCGGCGATGCCGAGCAGGTTCGGCCGTTCCTCGTCGAAGGCGACGGGGCCGAGCGTCTCCACCATGCCGTAGCGCAGCGCCATGCTGCGCGCGATCCCGGTCACCTTGGCGAGGTCGTCGGCCGCCCCGGTCGACAGATGGCCGAAGGCGACCTGCTCGGCGGCCCGGCCGCCCAGCAGCACCGCCATCTTGTTCTCCAGCTCCGAGCGCGTCATGAGGTAGCGGTCCTCGGTCGGCCGCTGGATGGTGTAGCCCAGCGCGCCGATGCCGCGCGGGATGATCGAGACCTTGTGCACCGGGTCCGAGCCCGGCAGCGCGAGGGCTACCAGCGCGTGCCCGATCTCATGGTGCGCGACCACGCGCCGCTCGTCCTCGTTGAGCAGGCGGTTGCGCTTTTCCAGCCCGGCCACGATGCGCTCGATCGCGCCGGTGAAGTCCTCCAGCGTCACCGACTCCCCGCTCCTCCGGGTGGCGAGCAGGGCGGCCTCGTTCACCAGGTTGGCGAGATCGGCGCCGGAGAAGCCGGGGGTGAGCGCGGCAACCTGCTCCAGGTCGAGACCGGAGGCGAGGCGCACCTTGCGGGCGTGCACCGCGAGGATCTGCAGCCGGCCGCGGCGGTCGGGCCGATCCACCAGCACCTGGCGGTCGAAGCGTCCGGCGCGCAGCAGCGCCGGGTCGAGGATCTCCGGCCGGTTGGTGGCGGCGAGCAGCACCACGCCGGTGGAGGGATCGAAGCCGTCCAGCTCGGCGAGCAGCTGGTTGAGCGTCTGCTCCTTCTCGTCGTGGCCGCCGAGGCCGAAGCTGCCGCGCGCGCGCCCCAGGGCGTCCAGCTCGTCGATGAAGATGATCGCCGGCGCCTTCAACCGCGCCTGCTCGAACAGGTCGCGCACCCTGGCCGCGCCGACGCCGACGAACATCTCCACGAACTCCGAGCCGGAGATGGAGAAGAACGCGACCCCCGCCTCGCCGGCCACGGCGCGCGCGAGCAGCGTCTTGCCGGTTCCCGGCGGTCCCACCAGCAGGATGCCCTTGGGCACCCGCGCGCCCAGGCGGCCGTAGCGCTTCGGGTCCTTGAGGAACTCCACCACCTCCTGCAGCTCGGCCTTGGCTTCGTCCACGCCGGCGACATCGGCGAAGGTCACGCCGGTCTGGCGCTCGACGTAGACCTTGGCGCGGCTCTTGCCGATGCTGAGGAATCCGCCCATGCCCTGCTGGCCCGCGAGGCGGCGCGCGAGCAGGTACCAGACGCCGAAGAACACCAGCGCCGGCACGATCCAGGACAGCAGGTCGCGCACGAAGGTGCTTTCATGGACGCGGGTGTAGCGCACCTGGTAGCGCGACAGGCGCTCGGCCAGGTCCGGCGCCACCAGGTTCGCCACCGCCACCGTCTTGCCGCCCTCGGGAGCCTTCAGCCGGCCGGTGATGCGCTGGTCGGTGATCGTCACCTCCTCGATGCGTCCCTCCGCCAGCAGCTTCTCGAACTCGCTGTAGGGCACCACCTCCACCGCCTGCGTCTCGCGCCACCACTGCTGCACCAGCAGCATCGCGAACACGACGAAGATGAGGTAGGCGACGTTGAAGCGCG
>JALHLN010000342.1 GCA_022844545.1 Burkholderiales bacterium
GCGGGCAGCACCTCCCCCGCGAGCCATTGCTGCAGTCCCGCCTCCGCGCCCGGCTTCGCGGTGTAGCGCAGCGCGTGCAGCGCGTGGCCGAGGCCGTCGCCCGCGCTCGCGGTGACGCCGCAGAAGCCGCGCACCATGCCGCGGAAGCTGGGCATCATGTTCGTGGTCCAGGGCGTCGGGTTGTTGAGGCGCTCGAGGTAGGGCTCATCGCTCAGCACCGCTACCTCCTCCACCTCGTAGAGCGCCAGGTAGCGCGGCTCCGCGTCCACGGCCACCCAGCGGCTGGCGCGCAGAAAGCCCGGGATCCCCAGCCGTTCCGGGAAGTGCTCGTGCGTGTGCCAGTGGTCGTGGTCCGCGATCGCCGCGTCCTCGATGCCGTAGAAGAGGACCATCGCCGCGCTGCCGCTCAAAGCCATCGCCCGACCCTCCCCATGTAGTCCTCGTACGGCGCGCCGAACTTCTCCCGCAGCACCCGCTCCTCCGGCCCGATCTGGAACCGGTTCATGTAGAGCACGAACAGCACCGGGCCGAGGAAGGACGGCAGGCAGTCCAGGTACACGCCCCAGGCGAAGAGGAACAGCAGCATGCCGACATACATCGGGTTGCGGGTGAAGCGGTAGACGCCGGCGGTCACCAGCGCGGAGGCGCGCTCAGGACGCAGCGGATTAACCGTCGTCTTGCTGCGGAAAAACTCGAGCAGGCCGGAGAAATCGAAGGCGAGGCCGGCCAGCGCAATGGCGACGGCGATCGGGACGCGGATGGCGAATTCGAGCCCCAGCGCCGGCGCCACCTTCGCGACGCCCCACATGCCGGCCGCGAGGACGAGCGCGACCAGCGGAGGCGGGATCCGGTTCTCGAGGAATTTCATATCAGGCGTACACCGGCGCGCCGTCCGCCACGCGCGCGCGCAGCCCGGCCAGCATCTCCCGCTCTGGCATGTCCTCCGCCCACGCCGGGCGCAGCTGGAAGTGCGGCTGGTCGACGAGGGTCTTCCAGCTGCCGCCCCACTCCAGCCCGAGGTCCATGCCCAGGGCGCCGACGGCCTTGTACTTCACCGACTCCCGCAGGTAGGCCGCGCCTTCGAACACGCCGACGTCGAAGGCGATGCCGAAGTTGTGGTTCGACCAGCCGCCGCGCGCGTTGGTCACCTTGCGTCCCGGCCGCGTGCGCCCCTGCGCGTAGAGCGCGTCCTGCTCGGCATAGGTGCGCAACGCGCTGATGACCTTGATCCGGATCCCGGCCTGCGCCGCCTTCTGCACCAGGGCGCGCGCGATGGGCCGCACTTCCGGCAGCAGGGTGGCGATGTTGCGTTCGCTGCGCTCGTCCACGGGCGTGAGGCCGCCGCGGGCGGGCCCGACGATACGCGCATGGATCGCGCCCCAGGTCTCCGGGCCGGCGCGGCCGTCGACCCGGACGTCGAGCTTCTTCTGCACGCCGGAGATGAGCTGCTCGATGGTCATGGTCATGGCTACACCCTGTCGTGCCTTTGCGTCGCGATGCCGAGGATCTTCAGCGCGCTTGCCGTCTCCGCCACGCCCCGGACCTGGAACGCCTGCATGCCCAGCGCGCGCGCGGCGGCGACGTTGCCCGGCAGGTCGTCGAAGAAGCAGACCTCGCCCGCCCCGGCGCCGAGGCGCCGCAGCGCGTCCTCGTAGGCCTCGCGATCGGGCTTGAGGAACCCGGTGAGGTGCGAGGCGATGCAGACGTCGAACACCTCCTCGATCCCCTCCAGCCGCGCCCAGTGCGCGGAATTGGTGTTCGACAGGCAGGCGATGCGGTGACGGCCACGCAGGCCGGCAAGCAATTCCCGCGCGCCGGGCAGGAAGCCGCGCACCCAGGTGGAAAACTCCTCCAGGAACTGCGCCGGCGTCATCGGCAGCGGCCATTCGGCGAGGAAGGCGCGGGCGAAGGCTTCCTGCGAGATGACGCCGCTCTCGAAGCCGCTGACGGCCTTCGAGCCGAGCCAGCGCGACTGGATCTCCTCGCGGCACAGTTGCGGCAGCAGTCTTTCGAGCGTGGCGAGTCCGGTGGACTCGACCACGACGCCGCCGAGGTCGAACAGGAGGACGCGCCCGTCACGCAACGGCTGCGGCTCCTAGCCCCGGACCACCAGCACGATGACCGCGACGAGCGCGAGCACGGCGAGCGCGATGGCGGCGATGGCCAGCCGGCGGGCCTTCTCCCGCTCCCTGGCCGCGGCCAGCGCGGCCTCGTCCAGCGCGGTGACGACCTGCTTCAGCTGCGCGGCGAGGTCCCGGATCCGCTCCGCGTTGCCGGAGGAGGCCGCCTGCAGCTCGGCGATCTGCTGGCCGACCAGGTCCGCTTCCGTGGGCGGCGAATCGGCCCTTTTCCGGGTGAACAGCGGCTTCGCCACGCCCACGATGGTGTCCAGGTTGGCGAGCACCAGTTTGCCGACGGCCAGCCAGGTCACTGCCATGACGCCTCCACAATCGTTCGGTCGGGGGCGACGGGTGGTTGTGCCACCGCGCCGCCTGCTTCACGGCAGCGGCCCCACCCTTGA
>JALHLN010000343.1 GCA_022844545.1 Burkholderiales bacterium
TCGATGTCGCGCACCGTCATGGTCCGGTCCAGCGTCAGGCGCAGTTCCATGTCGTGCACGTGCGCGCCCGCCGGGCGGTGGCCGCGGTAGGGCTCCTCCACGTCGTAGGTCTTGCGGTCGACGATGGAGGCCTCGATGTCGAACAGGCCGTCCTCGCGCTCGTAGCCGCGGCATTCGATGCTGCGGGTGTGCAGGTGCCGGCGGGGCGCCGGCGGGGGCAGGCTCATGGGGTGGTCCGGGATTCGCGAAAGGCGCCGATGGTACACCGCCTAGTCGTAGACCTTGCGCCGCTGCGCCTTCACCTGGCCGCGGATGCGCTTGCCTTCCATGCGCCGCTCGCGCGCGCCGCGGCTGGGTTTCGTCGCCCGGCGCTTCTTCGGCACGTGCGCCGCGGCCGCCACCAGCGCGTGCAGGCGCGCGATGGCATCGGCCCGGTTCATCTCCAGGCTGCGGTGCTGCTGCGACTTGATCACCACCACGCCCTCGCGCGTGATGCGCTGGTCGCCGCGTGCAAGGAGCCTTTCCTTCACCGCCTCCGGCAAGGACGAGGCGCGAATGTCGAAGCGCAGGTGCACCGCGTTGGACACCTTGTTCACGTTCTGGCCGCCGGCGCCCTGCGCGCGCACCGCGGTGAAGTCCATCTCGTGCTCGGGGATGAGGAAGGTAGCGGGATGGCTCACAGGCTCACGCGATTCCTTCCGCCCTGCTTGGCGCGGTACAACGCTTCGTCCGCCGCCTTGAGCACCTGCTCCGGCTTCTCGCCCGCTTCCTTCGGGCCCGCCGCGCCGATGGAAATGGTGACCGACAGCGTCTTCTCCACTTCCACGGCGCCGCGCTTCTGGCTGCCCTGCTTCACGTCCTTGGGCCGGTCCTCCCCGCGCATCGCCATGCGGTAGTCCTTCACCGCGGCCCGGATCGCCTCCAGGTGCGGCAGCGCGTCCTCCACCGCGGTGTCCGGGAACAGCACCGTGAACTCCTCGCCGCCATAGCGGAAGGCCTTGCCGCCGCCCTGCACCTCGGCCAGCTTCGCGGCCACCAGCCTGAGCACCTGGTCGCCGATGTCGTGGCCGTGGGTGTCGTTGAAGCCCTTGAAGTGGTCCACGTCGGCCATGGCGAGGGTGTAGTGCGGCCCCAGGGCCTTGAGATCGTCCTCCAGCGCGCGCCGGTTGGGCAGCCCGGTGAGGCCGTCGCGGAAGGCCATGGTGTGCGATTCCTGGATCACCGCGACCATGATGGCGATCCCGGCGGCGGAGACGAACAGCGCCATGGTCGCATCGCTCTTCGCCCAATGGCAGCCGATGAAATAGATCAGGATCGCGCCCGCGGTGCCGACCTGCAGCGGGCGGTAGTCGGGGAAGCAGCGCCACGCGGCGAGCGCAAAGGCCGCGCCGATCATCAACCGGCCCGCCAGCGGCACCGGCGGCCCGCTCACCAGCCAGTGGTTGAGGATCCCCTGCCAGGCGGCGCCCGACAGCGCGCTGCGCCCCGAGGATCCGATCCACAGCACCAGCAGCGCCTCGGCGGCGATGAGCACCAGCCAGCGCCAGCTGCCGTGGTAGCGCACGCCGCGCTCGGGCAGCGCGAAGGCGAGCAGCGCGTTCAGCGGCACCAGCAGCACCATCGCGGCATAGGCGGCCTTCGCGGGCGCCGCGCCCGGGCCCCAGCCCAGCGCGAAGCGCCAGCCGGCGAACGCGGCGAGGATGGACAGCGCCAGCACGAGATCGCGCCCGCGGTTGAACCACAGGCACACCACGCAGGCGGCGAGGAGCGCAGCGTAGGGACCCAGCGTGTAGAGGCCCGCGAGCGAGTCGGGAAGCGGCGGGGCGAAGGCGGCAAGGAGCGCGGTGAGGACGAGGATCGCCCCGGGGGTGGCGAAGATGCGCAGGGAGGCGCGCAGGTCGTTCATTCGTCCAGATCCTCGAGCATGCGGTCCACAGCCTCCACCAAGCCCTGGAGGTCTTCTGTCGCGGTCCTGTACAACTGGAACTGGTCGACACGACCATACATATGGGCGAGCACGTTCCTCTGCCCCACCAACTTGCGCCAGGGCACACCCTCGTGGCGTCGTTGCCAGTCGGGGCTGACGCGGCGCGCGACCTCACCGACCAGTTCGAGAACCCGCTCCAATGCGCGCTGCCGCATCGCATCGCGGGAGTAGTCCGCGAACCCCACGCCATCCACCAGCATCATGGCCTCGCGCGCAAACCGAAGCATGTCCTCGAGCAACGCGACGTCGGAGTCGGCGTCATCCCGATTCATACAGAACCTTGAGATCACGCTCGATGGTCCTGCGGCGATACGGGTTCGACAGGATTTCAGGGCTGGCGACTTCGACCCTGCGGTTGCCAAACAGTGGGCTCAGTTCGTCCTGCATGTCCACCAGGCCCCACAGGCTGGGTCCCTGCATCGGCTTGAATTCAACCAGGAGATCGACGTCGCTATCCGGCCGCATCTCGCCTCTGGCGGCGGAGCCGAACAGGGACATCTTCTTCACCTTGTACCGCCTGCAGATCGC
>JALHLN010000344.1 GCA_022844545.1 Burkholderiales bacterium
GATCCCGGCCTGCCGTTCCATGAAGCGCCGGCGGCGGTCTTCGCGCACGTCCTCCGGCACCGGGTCGGGCAGCGCGTTCGCCTTCGCGCCCTCGACCGGCGAATAGGCGAAGCAGCCGACGCGGTCGAGCTGCGCCTCGTCCAGGAACGCGAGCAGCTCCTCGAACTCCGCCTCGGTCTCGCCCGGGAACCCGGCGATGAAGGTGCTGCGGATGGTGAGCCCGGGGCACATGGCGCGCCAGGCGCGGATGCGCGCCAGCACCTTCTCCGCCGCGGCCGGGCGCTTCATCAGCTTGAGGATGCGCGGGCTCGCGTGCTGGAACGGGATGTCGAGATAGGGAAGGATCCTTCCCCCGGCCATGAGCGGAATGACCTCGTCCACGCTCGGGTAGGGATAGACGTAGTGCAGGCGCACCCACACGCCCAGTGTTCCGAGCGATTCGCACAACTCCTTCATGCGCGTCTTCAGCGGCCGGCCCTGCCAGAACCCGGTGCGGTACTTCACGTCCACGCCGTAGGCGCTGGTGTCCTGCGAGATGACCAGCAGCTCCTTGACGCCCGCCTGCACCAGGTGCTCCGCCTCGTTCATCACTTCGCCGATGGGTCGCGAATCGAGGTCGCCGCGCATGGACGGGATGATGCAGAAGCTGCAGCGGTGGTTGCAGCCCTCGGAAATCTTCAGGTACGCGTAGTGCTTCGGCGTGAGCTTGATGCCCTGGGGCGGCACGAGATCCGTGAACGGGTCGTGCGGCTTCCTGAGGTGCTTGTGGACGGCGCGCATCACGCCATCGGTGTCGTGCGGGCCGGTGACCGCGAGGACTGAAGGGTGCGCGGACTGGACGACGCCGTCCTTCGCCCCAAGGCAGCCGGTGACGATGACCTTGCCGTTCTCCTGCAGCGCCTCGCCGATGGCGCCGAGGGACTCCTCGACCGCGGCGTCGATGAAGCCGCAGGTGTTGACGATGACGAGGTCGGCGCCGGCGTAGTCCGCCGCCGTGGCGTAGCCCTCGGCGCGCAGCTGGGTGAGGATTCTCTCGGAGTCGACCAGGGCCTTCGGGCAGCCCAGCGAGACGAACCCGACTTTGGGTACCGCCGCCAACTTACTTGTTGGGTTCGTTCTTGTTCTGCGGCGGCGTCTGCGGCGGGAAGCCGGGGAAGGTGAAGCCGGTGAACATGTTGCGGGTCTGGTTCTGCATCTGGTCCTGGAACTGGGTGAACATCTTCTGGCTCTGTTCCATGTAGGCCTGCATCAGGCTCTGCATCGCCGGTCCCTGCAGGTTCATGAACTGCGACCAGAGTTCCTGCGAGGCGCGCGCGCTGTCCGGGTTTCCCGCCCCGCCCGCCGCGCCGCCGGCGCCGAACATCATCTTCTGCGACTGGTCCTGGATCGACTTCTGCATGTCCTGGAAGGCCTTGATGTTCTTCTCCAGGTAGGTGCCCATGAAGCCCTGCATGGCGTTGCCGTAGAAGCGGATCAGCTGGGAGAGCAGGTCGGAGGAGAACATCGGCATGCCGCCGGATTCCTCGTCGAGGATGATCTGCAGCAGGATCTGCCGCGTCAGCTCCTCGCCCGACTTGGCGTCCAGCACCTGGAAGTCCTCCTGCTTGAGCACCATCTGCTTCACGTCCGCGAGCGTGATGTAGCTCGAGGTCTTGGTGTCGTAGAGCCGCCGGTTCGGGTACTTCTTGATCAGGCGGGTCTGCGCTTGCATCTTGTCCTCCGGGATCGCGGCCATTCGCATCGCTCCTTCGCGCCTAGTACATGTGCTGGCCGCCGTTGATCGAGATGTTGGCCCCGGTCACGAACGCAGCTTCTTCAGAACACAGATAGATGATGAGTCCCGCGATTTCCTCGGGCTTGCCCAGGCGCCCGACCGGAATCTGCGGCAGGATCTTGGAATCGAGGATCTCCTTCGGGATCGCGGTCACCATCTTGGTGCCGATGTAGCCCGGCGAGATGGTGTTGATGGTGACGCCCTTCTTCGCGACTTCCAGCGCCAGCGCCTTGGTGAAGCCGTGGATGCCGGCCTTGGCCGCGGAGTAGTTGGTCTGGCCGAAGGCGCCCTTCTGGCCGTTGACCGAGGCGACGTTGATGACCCGGCCCCAGGCGCGCTCCACCATGCCGTCCATCACCTGCTTGGTCATGGAGAAGCAGGAGTCCAGGTTGGTGCGCATCACCGCGTCCCAGTCGGCCTTGCTCATCTTCTTGAAGGTCATGTCGCGCGTGATGCCGGCGTTGTTGACCAGGATGTCGACGTTGCCGCATTCCTTCTGGATCTGCGCGCACTTGGCGGCGCAGTCGTCGTAGGAGGTCACGTCCACCGGGTAGGCGGCGAAGGCGTAGCCCTTGGCCTTCATCTCGTCGATCCAGGACTTCCACTTGCTGTTCGACGGCGAATAGGTCACCACCACCTTGTAGCCGGCGTCGGCCATCTTGGTCGAGATCGACTCGCCCAGCCCGCCCATGCCGCCGGTCACCACTGCAATCTTCTGCTGCGCCATCACTCCCCCTCTCC
>JALHLN010000345.1 GCA_022844545.1 Burkholderiales bacterium
TGCGATTCGGCGATCAGCAACTGCACTTTCTGCTCCGGCGTCGCTTTCACGCCGCGCAGGAACGAGCGCGCCTCCGCCAGCCTGCCCTGGCGCGCGATCGCATTCGCCGTTCGCATGCGGGCCGGCATGGCGTGCTCGCCGCGCTGGATGGTCTTGTACCACTCGATGGCGCCCGGCCAGTCCTTGCGCTCCTCCGCGATCTGGCCCAGCGTGTAGCGCACGCCGTTGGGATCGCGGTAGCCCAGGTCGAGCAGGCGCTTCATGTTCGCCTCCGCGACCGGATAGTCCTTGACCTGCAGCGCCAGCAGGCCGACGGCGTAGATCGCGTCGGTATCCTTCGGGTTGTTCGCGATGAGCTTCTCGAACTCGGCGCGCGCCTCCGGCAGCCGCTTGTCGGCCGCGAGCACGCGCGCATAGGTCATGCGCGCCTCCCGCGCCCCCGGGTTCTTCTCGAGGAAGCCTTCCAGGCGCCGCGCCGCCTCGGCCGGCGAGCGCCGCTGCAGCAACTGCGCCTCGAACATCGCCGGCAGCTCCCACGCGGGCTGCAGTTGCGCCGCCGCTCGCACTTCGGCGAACGCGGTGTCGTCCTCCTTCGCGGCCGCGGCCGCCTGCGCCACGGCGAAGCGCGCCTGCGCCATCTGCGGATGGTAGGCCGCCAGCCGCTGCACCAGGCGCAGGTTGGCTGCCGCGTCCGGGTTGGCGCCGAGCAGGCGGTTCAACTGCAGGAACAGGTTGGGGGTGATGGCCGGGTTGGCCGCCATCAGCTTCGCCAGCACCGGCTCGGCCTCCTCGGCCCGCTTCTGCGACACCAGCAGCTGGATCAGCGTCTGCATCGCCTGCGCCGAGGCCGGATCGACCTCGTGCCAGACCTGCGCCGCCTCCAGCGCGAGGTGCGGCATGCGCGCGAAGCTGGCGACCTGCACCGCGCGCTGCGCCACACGCGGGTCCCGCGTCTTCTTCGCCAGGTCGACGTAGGTCTGCGCCGCCAGTGCCGGGCTGCCACGCTGTGCCGCGATCTCGCCCAGCAGGAAATCGTAAAGCATCGCCGCGGTCAGGTCCTGCCCCGGCAGGTTCGGCCTGGGCGCGGGCTTCAGCGCCGCGGTGGGCTTGGGCGCCGGCGCGTCGTCGTCATCGTCCTCGTGCGGCAGCAATTGCGCCTGCGCTGCTCCGGCTGACACCATCAGGACGAGAAACAGGGGGAGAAAACGGGAATAAGGACGCATGGCGCAGTGAGTGTAGGTATATTTGGTGCCCCGCACAAGGCGCCTCCGCACACCGCGATTCGATGCCGGAACTGCCCGAAGTCGAAGTCACCCGGCGCGGCATCGCGCCGCACCTGGTGGGCCGCCGGATCGATTCGGTCGCGGTGCGCGAGCCCCGGTTGCGCTGGCCTGTTGCGGCCGCGGTGAGCCGCCTCGCCGGCCGGATGGTGCGCGCGGTGAACCGGCGCGGCAAGTACCTGCTGCTCGACTGCGGCGACGGGCACCTGATCGTGCACCTGGGCATGTCGGGCAGCCTGCGCCTGGTCGATGCCGGCACGCCCCCTGGCAGGCACGACCACGTCGACTTCTCGCTCGGCGCCCGCCTGCTGCGCCTGCGCGACCCGCGCCGCTTCGGTGCCGTGCTGTGGACGACCGCCCCACCCGAGGAACACCCTCTCATCCGGCACCTCGGCGTCGAGCCACTGTCGCGGGATTTCGACGCCGCGCGCCTGCACGCGCTCAGCCGCGGCCGCCGCACCTCGATCAAGCAACTGCTGATGGACGCTCGCCTGGTCGTCGGCGTGGGCAACATCTACGCCTCCGAAAGCCTGTTCCTCTCCGGCATCAGCCCGCGCCGCCGCGCCGGGACCCTGACGGCCGCCCGCTGCGGACTGCTGGTGCGGTCGGTCAAGGACGTCCTGCGCGCCGCGATCAGGGCCGGGGGCTCGACGCTGCGCGATTTCGTCGGCGGCGACGGCGCCTCGGGATACTTCCAGGCGCAGCACCTGGTGTACGGCCGCGCCGGAGAGCCCTGCCGGCGCTGCGGCGCGCACATCCGGCGCCTGGTGCAGGGCCAGCGCGCGACGTTCTACTGCGCGAAATGCCAGCGCTAGCCGGCTAGCCGCCGAGGGACTTGACCTTCGCGATCAGGCGCTCGCGCACCAGCGGGTGCACGAACTTGGAGACGTCGCCCCCCAGCGTGGCGATCTCGCGCACCAGGGTGGCGGAGATGAACATGTGCTGTTCGCCCGGGGTGAGGAACACCGTCTCCATTTCCGGGTTCAGGTCGCGGTTCATGCCCGCGAGCTGGAACTCGTACTCGAAGTCCGACACCGCGCGCAGCCCGCGCAGCACCACGCTCGCCTGCTGCGCCTGCACGAAATCGGTGAGCAGGCCGGTGAAGCCGGTGATGGTGAGGTTCTTCACGTCCCCGAGCGCCTGCTGCGCCATGTCGATGCGCTCGCTCAGGGTGAAGAACGGCCGCTTGGCGCGGCTGTCGGCGATGGCGAGGATCAGGTTGTCGAACA
>JALHLN010000346.1 GCA_022844545.1 Burkholderiales bacterium
GCGGCGCCTCCGCCGCGGCGGCGGCCGCGGCAAGTTCATTCGGATCGCGCTTGACGAAAACGCGCTTCTTGCGCACCTCAACCTGGATGGTGCGCGCCTTGCCCGAGGCGTCGGACTTCTTGATCTCGCTGGTCTGCTTGCGCGTCAGCGTGATCTTGTTCTTGGCCTCCGAGGAGCCGTGCGCCTTGCGCAGGTACTCCAGCAGGCGCGACTTGTCCTGCTCGGTGAGCGAATCCTCCGGCACGCGCTTCTCGACCCCGGCGGCGCGCAACTGCTCCAGCAGCACCGAAGGCGGAACCTTGAGCTCGCTGGCGAACTGGGCGACGCTGGTCTGGGCCACGTTACGCGGCCTCCTTGTTCTGCGTGGCGCCGGCGGGCGCCTCCTCGGCGAACCAGTGCGCGCGGGCGGCCATGATCAGCTTCTTGGCGCGCTCCTCGTCCAGTCCGGTCAGTTCACCCAGCTCGTCCACCGCCAGGTCCGCAAGGTCGTCGCGGGTCTTCACGCCGCCCTTGGCGAGCTTTGCCGCCAGCTGCGGCTCCATGCCCTCCAGCTGCAGCAGCAGCGGATCGACGCCCTCCAGACTCTCCTCGCTGGCGATCGCCTGCACCAGCAGCGCGTTGCGCGCTCGGCTGCGCAGCTCGTTGACCGTGTTCTCGTCGAAGGCCTCGATCTCCATCATCTCGTTGATCGGCACGTAGGCGACTTCCTCGAGCGTGGCGAAGCCCTCCTCGATCAGGATCGCGGCGACCTCCTCGTCCACGTCCAGCTTCTCCATGAACAGGTTCTTGACCCGGGCGCCCTCCTCCTCCTGCTTCTTGGAGGATTCCTCCTCGGTCATCAGGTTGATGGTCCAGCCGGTGAGCTCCGAGGCGAGGCGCACGTTCTGCCCGCTCCTGCCGATGGCGATGGCGAGGTTCTCCTCGTCCACGACCACGTCCATGGCATGCTTCTCCTCGTCCACCAGGATCGAGCTCACCTCGGCGGGTGCAAGCGCACCGATGACGAATTGCGCCGGGTCGGCAGACCACAGCACGATGTCGACGCGCTCGCCGGCCAGCTCCTGCGTCACGGCCTGCACGCGCGAGCCGCGCATGCCGACGCAGGTGCCGATCGGGTCGATGCGGCGGTCGGTCGTGTGCACCGCGATCTTGGCGCGGATTCCCGGGTCGCGCGCGGCCGACTTGATCTCCAGCAGGCCCTCCTCGATCTCCGGCACCTCGAGCTCGAACAGCTTCATGATGAACTGCGGCGCGGTGCGCGACAGCACCAGTTGGGGGCCGCGCACGCCGCGCTCGATCTTCATCACCCAGGCCCGTACGCGGTCGCCGATGCGCAGGTTCTCCTTGGGGATCATGTGCTCTCGGGGCAGCAGCGCCTCCAGGCGCCCGGATTCCACGATCGCGCTGCCGCGCTCCATGCGCTTGACAGTGCCGGTGACCAGCTCGTCGCCGCGCGACAGGAAGTCGGTCAGGATCTGCTCGCGCTCGGCGTCGCGGATCCGCTGCAGGATCACCTGCTTGGCGGTCTGCGCGCCGATGCGGCCGAAGGGCACGTTCTCGATCGGCTCCTCGATGACGTCATCGAGCTTCGCGTCGGGCTTGCGGTCCTGGGCTTCCTCGACCGACAGCATCTGGGCGTTGATCCAGTCCGGGGCGTCGTCCGGCAGCACCCGCCAGCGGCGGAAAGCCTGGTAGTCGCCGGTGTCGCGATCGATCGCGACGCGGACGTCGACGTCCTCGGTGAAGCGCTTCTTGGTCGCCGAGGCGAGCGCGAGCTCCAGCGCGCCGAACACGACGTCGCGGTTGACGTTCTTCTCGCGCGCCAGCGCGTCCACCAGCAGCAAAATTTCCCGGCTCATTTACGCCTCTTCTGACCGCTCTTACGACCGTTATGTGGCTGCAGGTCCGGCACCAGCCGGGCCCGCTCTATTGCATCCAGTTCCAGCGCCACCACCTCGCCCTCGACCTCCAGGGTGGCAACCCCGTCCTTCGCGCCCCGCAGGATCCCGGAGAAGCGCCTGCGGCCCGAGGCGTCCGGCGCCCTGAGGCGCACGTCGGCCATCTGCCCCGCGAAGCGCGCGAAGTCCTTCTCCTTGCGCAGCGGGCGGTCCAGCCCGGGCGAGGACACTTCCAGCCTGTCGTATTCCACGCCCTCGACCGCGAACAGGTGCATCAGGTGGCGGCTGACCGTTGCGCAGTCGTCCACGTTGATCCCGCCCGCGCCCTCCGGCCGGTCGATGAACAGCCGCAGAAACTGCCCGTGGTTGGACAGCTGCATCTCGACCAGCTCGAAACCCAGTCCCGCCAGGGTCGGCTCTACGATCTCCGCCAAAGCCGCCATCCGCGCCTGCCTGCCTTTAGCCTGCTGAATCCGCTGCTGAAACAAAAAATGGGCCGAAGCCCATTACCTTGAAACATTTGAAGTTTAACAGATTTTCGCGGTCAGGACAACGCTCGTCGCCTAGCGCAGCGCAACCTTGAGGAACGAGGCGACCAGGGC